>JBPYFM010000001.1:0-3768 GCA_051986435.1 Solirubrobacterales bacterium
GGGGTGCGGTCGTCCTAACCGGCGCTATAGGTCGGTTAGGACGACCGCACCCCGGGGGACCCTCGATCCGGGCCCGGAAAGGGACGGAAGGCGCCCGGGCGTGTGACGTTCCCGGCATCTTCGTCACGGATCGGCCCCTGACGGCCCCGGTCGGCCGGAGGTGTGCCTTCTCCCGCACGGGCTCCTCACGGAAGTCCGACCGCCTCACGTCCCTGTACCGGCTCTCCCCCGCACGCCTCACGTCCTGGGCGCCTCATGGGGGTCACAGCCTGCCAGGACCCCCATGAGGCGCCCAGGACGCACCTCGGACGGCCACCCCCGCCCAACGAGGAGTCCAACGGCGGTTTGTACTTAGCGATTCCACTATCGGGGTGTTTCGTCCGTTGAGGCATCCCTTCCCGCCGTGTACCTCTCCCTGCAGGGAACGACAGGAATTCCTGGGCGGCCAACCGGTCGTCGGGGAACGGATCGGGGAACGGAGAAGGCGGCTGGGATGGCCCAAGAAACCGTCGCCCAACTTGCCGAACTCGATCGCAAACACATCAGCACGATCGAGACGGGCAAAAGCGAGCCGGGTACTTGGACACTGACCTGCATCGCGGGCGCTCGCGACATCCCGGTCGAGGAGCTGGTCACCGGTCTCGTCTTCATGCCCAGCGAGCACTCCACCGGCCACCTTGAGCTGCCGGCCACCTGAATCAGCCAGGCCCGGGGATCAGTCCTCGCCTCGATCATCGACCCGGAATTCGCCTCCGCCCTCGCCGTCCGGGATCCAGGCGACGCCCTCGTACAGCTCCCCCGGGGAGACGTCCAAGGCTCCCGCGAGCCGATAGGTCGAGTCGACATTGGACTCCGTCTCACCGCTCAGGATCGCCTCGATCTCCCCCATATCGATCTGGGAGCGCTCGGCGAGTTCAGCCAAGGAATAGCCGCGACGGGTGCGCACTCGTTCCACGTTCGCGGCGAATCGCATCCGTGCGTCCTTGCTTTTTTGCGCCATTTAGATCAATTGTCTGTGGGAGTTTTGTCTGGGAACGGTAACCGTCCATCGGTGCGGTGGCAGGGAAGAGGAAAAAGTCCGAGACGGGGAAGCCCATGGTCGCGCTCGACCGCAGCTTCGGGGCGAACTTGAAGCGCTGCCGCACGGCGGCCGAACTGACCCAGGAGCAACTCGCCCACCTGGCCGGTCTGCATCCAACCTACGTCAGTCTCCTGGAGCGAGGCGAGCGCAATCCCGGCTTCGAAATCACGCTGAAGCTGATCGGAGCGCTGCGGATCAAGGCCGACGATCTCTATCGCGGCGTCGCCTGGATTCCCCCGGACGTCGGCAGGGAGGGGCGCTTCACGTACGGCGGCGACGAATCCCGTGATGGCGATCGCTCGTCCGGCTAAAGTTGGCTGACCAGCCAAAGGGGACGGAGGAGGCAGCATGGAGAGCGGGACGGTGGAGACGAAGGTCCAGGCCAGTGGCTCGAAGGGGACGACCGCGGAGCCGCAGACGCTGGAGGTGCTGAACCCGGCGACCGGCGAGACGATCGCGAAGCTGCCGGTCGATCCGCCCGAGGCGGTCGCCGCGACCGTGGCCCGGGTGCGCGCCGCGCAGCCGGACTGGGAGGCGATGGGGATCGAGGGGCGCTACCACTGGCTGGGCAAGCTGCGCGACTGGATCCTCGACAACCAGGACCGGATCCTCGACACGATGCAGCGCGAGACCGGCAAGGTCCGCGCCGACGCGTCGAACGAGCCCACCTACCTTGCCGACACGATCAACTTCTACGGCACCCAGGCGGCCAAGTTCATCGGCGAGGAGAGCGTCCGCCCCCACTCGCCCCTGCTGGCGGCGAAGAAGCTCCGTGTCCAGTATCGCCCGCACCCGGTGATCGGCATCATCAGCCCCTGGAACTTCCCGCTGATCCTCTCGCTCGGCGACGCGATCCCGGCCTTGATGGCGGGCGCCGCGGTCGTGATCAAGCCATCGGAGTTCACGCCCCTCGGGATCGCCGAGATCGTCGACGCCTGGAAAGGTGAGATCGGCGGCCCCGACGTCCTCGACGTCGTCCAGGGCATCGGCGACACCGGCGGCGCCCTCGTCGACAACGTCGACTTCATCCAGTTCACCGGCTCCGACCGCACCGGCCGCAAGGTGATGGCGCGCGCCGCCGAGACGCTCACCCCGGTCAGCCTCGAGCTCGGCGGCAAGGACCCGATGATCGTCCTCCGCGATGCCGACATCGACCGTGCGGCCAACGCCGCCGCCTGGGGCGGGATGTTCAACTCCGGCCAGGTCTGCATCTCGGTCGAGCGCATCTACGTCGAGGAGCCGGTCTACGACGACTTCGTCGCCAAGCTCGCCGCCGAGGTCGGCCGCATCCGCCAGGGCGTCGACGACGCCCGCGCCCCGAAGGACGTCGGCGCGATGACCTCCCCGAACCAGACCGCGATCGTCGAGGGTCAGGTCGACGACGCGCTCGCCAACGGCGCCCGCGCGCTGACCGGCGGCAAGCGCGTCGCCGGCCCCGGCGACTACTTCGAGCCGACCGTGCTCGTCGACGTCGACCACTCGATGAAGGTGATGCGCGACGAGACCTTCGGCCCGGTCGTCGGCGTAATGAAGGTGCGCGACGCCGAGGAGGCGCTGCGGCTCGCCAACGACACCCGCTACGGCCTCTCCGGCTCGGTCTTCGGCGAGCGCGCCAACGCCGAACGGGTCGCCCGCCGGGTCGAGTGCGGCGCCGTCAACGTCAACGACGTGCTGATCAACTACTTCGCCTCCGACGTCCCGATGGGCGGCTGGAAGGAGTCGGGGATCGGCTATCGACACGGCGCTCAGGGCATCCGCAAGTTCTGCCGTACCGAGTCCTTGGTGATCACCCGCTTCGCCGGGCGCCGCGAACCCACCTGGTACCCCTACACGCGTGGCCGCCGCGGCCTGATCACGCGGATGGCGAAGCTGATCAACGCCCGCGACTGGCGCCGCCGCCTGGGCCTCCGCCGCTGACCCTCCGCCCGCTGTTCCTTATGCGCCTCACAGGCGCATAAGGAACAGCGGAACGCGCTCGGTAGCCTGTGAAGTTCATGGCGGAGCGCGATTACATAGCGACGGTGAAGGAGCGCGTCGTCGTCTTCGACGGCGGCATGGGCGCGACCCTCGAGCAGTTCGACCTGAGCTTGGAGAAGGACTACCGGCTGCCTGGGCGCTGCCACGAGGCACTCGTGCTCAACCGGCCCGACGTCATCGAGGGCGTCCACGCCTCGATGGTCGACGCGGGCGCCCAGGTGGTCGAGACCGACACCTTCCAGGCCAGCCGGCTGAAGCTCTCGGAGTGGGGCCTGGAGGCTCACACGCACGAGATCAACCTCAAGGCCGCTCAGATCGCCCGCAAGGCGGCCGGCGAGCACCGGTTCGTGGCGGGCGCGATCGGCCCGACCGGATTCCTTCCGGCCTCCGACGACCCGACGCTCGGCAAGATCACGTTCGCCGAGCTGCAGACCGTATTCGCCGAGCAGGCCACCGGCCTGCTCGAGGGCGGCGTCGACCTGATCATCATCGAGACCGCTCAGGACATCCTCGAGCTCAAGGCCGCTGTGTTCGGCGTGCGCCAGGCGGCCAAGGAGCTTGGGCGCGCCGTCCCCATCCAGTGCAGCGTCTCCCTGTTGCCCCAGGGCGGCAAGATGCTCCTCGGCACCGACATCAGCGCCGTCCTGGCCACGCTCGAGGGGCTCAAGGTGGACGTCATCGGGCTCAACTGCTCGACGGGCCCCGAGGAC
>JBPYFM010000002.1:0-7319 GCA_051986435.1 Solirubrobacterales bacterium
CCCTCACGGAAGTCCGACCGCCTCACGTCCCTGTACCGGCTCTCCCCCGCACCCCTCACGTCCTGGGCGCCTCATGGGGGTCACAGCCTGCCAGGACCCCCATGAGGCGCCCAGGACAGCCGCCGGCAATCCGAAGTGGTGCGGACGGCCCGGGCCCCAACTCGCTCTGCAATGGGCGAAGGCCACCCGGTCCGTTACTCTTTGAGTGGAAAGAGAACGAGAGTTCTGTAACGAAAGCTATGGCCGTCATCCGGGCGGCCGGAGGTAAAAATCTCAAATGAGCATGTTTGACGTGACCCGCGTCTCTGCGGAAGTCGGCGACAGCACGATTTCGTTCGAGACGGGGAAACTCGCGAAGCAGGCGAGCGGCGCCGTCGTGGTGCGCAGCGGCGACACGATGGTCCTGAACACCGCCACGATCGGCGGGCTTCGCGACGTGGACTTCCTTCCCCTGACCGTCGACGTCGAGGAGCGGATGTACGCCGCGGGCAAGATCCCCGGCTCGTTCTTCCGTCGCGAGGGCAAATCCGGCGAGAAGGCGACCCTGACCGCGCGCATGATCGACCGGCCGATCCGCCCGCTCTTCCCGAAGGGCTGGCACTACGAGACGCAGCTGATCGCGATGCCGATGTCGGTCGACGGGGTACACCCGTACGACATCCTGGCGATGAACGGCGCGAGCGCCGCGTTGGCGATCTCGCCGGTCCCGGTCGCCGCGCACGTCGGCGCGGTCCGCATCGGCAAACTCGACGGTGACTTCGTCGTCAACCCGCCCGAGGAGACCCACGAGGACCTTGAGCTCGACCTCATCGTCGCGGGCACCGACGAGGCGATCCTGATGGTCGAGGCCGGCGCCCAGGGCGTCACCGAGGCCGAGATCCTCGACGCCCTCGACATCGCCCACGGCGAGATCAAGAAGCTGACCGCCGCGATGGAGGAGCTGCAGCAGAAGGCCGGCAAGGAGAAGCTCCAGGTCGATGCCCCGTCGATCGACGAGGGCCTGCTGAACTCGATCCGCGAGTCGCACGGCCAGGCGCTGGTCGACGCGATCGCCACCGAGGGCAAGCTCGAGCGCTACGAGGCGATCGAACAGGTCAAGGAGCTGGTGATCCTCCACTACGCGCCGGAGTCCGGCGACGAGGAGGCCGTCGCCGCCCGCAAGGCCGAGGTCGGCGCCGCCTTCGACGCGATCGAGAAGGAGACGATCCGCCGCGCGATCGCCGTCGAAAAGAAACGCCCCGACGGCCGCGCCCAGGACGAGATCCGGCCGATCGAGACCGAGGTCGACATCTCCCCGCGCGTCCACGGCTCCGCCCTCTTCACCCGTGGCGAGACGCAGATCCTCTCCAACGTCGCCCTCGGGACGACGCGGATGGACATGCGGATCGACACGCTCGGGCTGCAGACCACGAAGCGCTTCTGGCACCACTACAACTTCCCGCCCTTCTCGGTCGGGGAGGCGGGCTTCATGCGCGGCCCGAAGCGGCGTGACATCGGCCACGGCGCGCTCGCCGAGCGGGCCCTGGCGGCGACGATCCCGAGCGAAGAGGACTTCCCGTACGTGATCCGGGTCGTCTCCGAGACGCTCGAGTCGAACGGCTCCTCGTCGATGGGCTCCGTCTGCGCCTCCTCGATGGCGCTGCAGGCGGCGGGCGTCCCGGTCTCCGCACCGGTCGCCGGCGTCGCGATGGGCCTGATCAAGGAGGGCGACGACTACATCGTCCTCACCGACATCGCCGGCGTCGAGGACCACCTCGGCGACATGGACTTCAAGGTCGCCGGCACCGCGGACGGGATCACCGCCCTGCAGATGGACATCAAGATCACCGGCGTCACCTTCGACATCCTGCGCGATGCGCTGGACCAGGCCCACAAGGGCCGCCAGTTCATCCTCGGCAAGATGGCCGAGGCGATCGACGGCCCGCGCGAGAAGCTCTCGCCGCACGCCCCGGCGATCGAGTCGATCAAGATCGACCCGGAGAAGATCGGGGCCGTGATCGGCAAAGGCGGCGAAACCATCCGCGGCCTGTGCGAGGAGTTCGAAGCCGAGATCGACGTCGAGGACGACGGCACGGTGCGCGTCTACGCGCCGACCGGCGAACTGGTCGACGGCGTCGTCCAGCGGATCACCTCGATGACCAAGGAGGCCGAGATCGGCGACCGCTACGAGGGGGCCAAAGTCGTGAAGACGACCACCTTCGGCGCCTTCGTCGAGCTGGTCAAGGGCACCGACGGCCTGCTCCACATCTCCAACGTGAAACCGGGGGAGAGGGTGGACTCGGTCGACGACGTGCTCTCCAGCGGCGACCTGATCGACGTCACCGTGGTCGAGGTCGACAAGGAGCGCGGCCGGATCGGCCTGCGCCTCACCGCCGACCCCTCGGTCGCGGGCAAATCGCCCGAGGAGCTGGCCCAGATCGGGTCCGGCGACGGCGGCCGCCGCAACGGCGGCGACCGGGGCGATCGCGGCGGCCGCGGTCGTGACCGCGGCCGTGGCCGCGAACGGGAGCGCCGTAATTGAGCGCTCGCGTCACGACCCTGGATTCGGGCGTCCGGGTGGTCACCGAAGAGGTTCCGTCGGTGCGCTCGGTCGCGCTCGGCCTCTGGGTGCGCACCGGATCGCGTAACGAGACCCCGGCACAGGCCGGGGTCTCGCACTTCCTCGAGCACCTGCTCTTCAAGGGCACGAAGCGGTACTCCGCAATCGAGATCTCCGAGCTCTTCGACGGGCTCGGCGCCTCGGTCAACGCGGCGACCGGCAAGGAGACCACGCACCTCCATGCCCGCTTCCTCGACGAGCACACCGAGGAGGTGTTCGACCTCTTCTCGGAGATGCTCCTGGCGCCGACCTATCCCGAAGTTGACTCCGAGCGCCAGGTCGTGATCGAGGAGATCGCGATGTACGACGACGAGCCGCAGGACCGCGTCCACGACGTGCTCGCCGACGCCGTCTTCGGCTCGCATCCGCTCGGCCGCCGCGTGCTCGGCGAGGCCGACGTGATCGCGAACATCCCGATCCCCGACATCGAGGCCTACCGGAGCAACCGGTACGCGGCATCGGAGATCGTCGTCGGCGCCGCGGGCCACCTCGACCACGACAACATCGTGGCGTTGGCGCAGAAATTCGTGAACCCGCCGACCGACGGCGGCGGAGTGGCCGCGCCGAGCGCGCTCGTCGAGCCGCCGCGCCTCTGCTTCCTCAGCAAGGAGACCGAGCAGTACCACATCTGCTTCGGCGCGCCCGGCATCGACCGGCACGACGAGCGGCGCTTCCAGCTCGCCGTCCTCGACGCGATCTTCGGCGGCTCGACCTCCTCGCGGCTCTTCCGCGAGGTGCGCGAGAAGCGCGGCCTCGCCTACTCGGTGGGCTCCTACAACGAGCAGTTCACCGACCAGGGCCTGGTCGCCACCTACGTCGGCACCCGCGAGGACAACGTCGAGGAGGCCTGCGCCATCATCGGCGCCGAGCTCGCCCGGCTGCGCTCCGAGCCGGTCTCGACCGACGAGCTCCACCGCGCCAAGGAGAGCGTCAAGGGGAGGCTCGTCCTCTCCTCCGAGTCGACCGCGGCGCGGATGACCCGGATCTCCCGCTCGGTGCTGTTCGGGCTGCCGATCGAAGACCTGGACGAGATGCTGGCGAAGGTCGACGCGGTCGAGGTCGACCAGCTGACCGAGCTGGCCGCCGAGCTCTACGCCGCCGAGCGCCTCTCCGCCGCGTGCGTCGGCGCCGACGAAGACCGCTTCCGGACTGCCCTGGCGCCGGTCTCGGAGGCCTTGGTCGCGGCATGATCAAGGTCGCCGTCTCCGGCGCCGCCGGACGGATGGGCGCGACGGTCGTCAACGCGGTCGAATCCGCCGACGACCTCACGCTGAGCGGCAAGGCCGACCCGTCGCTGAAGACCCCGCTCGCCGCGGTGCTGGAGGACGCCGACGTCGTCGTCGACTTCAGCGTCCCGGCGACGGCGCTCGAAAACGTAGAAGAGTGCCTGGCGGCGGGGGTCCACGTCGTCGTCGGCACGACCGGGTTCGACCTCGAGGCGGCGCGCGCCGCGGCGGAGGCCTCCGTGGCCAACTGCTTCGTCGCGCCGAACTTCGCGATCGGCGCGGTGCTGATGATGGTCGTCTCCCAGACGATCGCCAGGCACATGCCGGACGCCGAGATCATCGAGCTCCACCACGACAAGAAGCTGGACGCGCCCTCCGGGACCGCCGCCCGCACGGCCGAGCTGATCAACGCGGCGGGGGGGAGGGTGCGCGAGCCGATCCACTCGGTGCGCCTGCCCGGCCTCGTCGCCCACCAGGAAGTGATCTTCGGCGGCCTCGGCCAGACGCTCTCGATCCGCCACGACTCGATCGACCGCTGGTCGTTCATGCCCGGCGTCCTCCTGGCGGTGCGCAAGGTGCCGACCCTGCCCGACCATTTCACCGTCGGCCTGGAGAAGCTACTCTGAGTCCGATGAAGGAGCTCCGAGGAGTCCTCACCGCGATGGCGACCCCGTTCGACGAGTCGGGCGCGGTCGACCACGACGGCGCGCGCCGCCTGGCCGCCCACCTGCTCGAACACGGCTCCAACGGTCTCGTCATCGCCGGCTCGACCGGCGAGTGCGCGACGCTGACCGACGGCGAGACCGTCGAGCTCCTGCGCGCGGTGCGCAAGGAGGTGGGCGACGAGGTCCCGCTGGTAGTCGGCACCGGCACCAACGACACCCGCCATTCCTGCGAACTGACGAAGATGGCCGCCGACGCGAGCGCCGACGCCTCGCTGGTCGTGGTCCCCTACTACAACAAGCCCAATCGGGGCGGGATCCGCGCCCACTTCGAAACCGTTGCCGCAGCCGTCCCGGACCTGCCGATGATCATGTACAACATCCCGTCGCGGGTGATCGTCAACGCCGACACGACGCTGCTCGCCGAGCTCGGCCAGGTCGACAACATCATCGCCGTCAAGCAGGCGAACGACGACGAACTGGGCCCGATCGACGGCCTCGACATCCTGGCCGGCAACGACAACACGTTCCTCCGGGTGCTCGAATTCGGCGGCGCGGGCGTGATCGGCGTCGCGACCCACGTGGCGGGCGACCAGATGCGCGCGATGTGGGATGCGGCGCAGGAAAACGACTTGAACCGGGCGCGGGAGATCGACGCCGAACTGGCCCCTCTGTACGAGAACCTGTTCGTGACGACCAATCCGATCCCGCTGAAGGCCGCGCTCGAGATGCTCGGCCTCGCCCCCGACCGGCTGCGTCTGCCGCTGGTCTCCGCCGACCCCGAACAGCGGGCGGCGGTGCGGGCGGCACTGGAGGGCATCGGGCTCTCCGTCGCCGCCGGCTGAACGACTTCCCAAGAGAAAGAGATTGATTAGTGCCTAGCAAGAAGCTCCGAGTGCTGCCGCTTGGCGGCCTCGGCGAGATCGGCAAGAACATGACGGTCGTCGAATACGACGGCCGCATCGTGATCGTCGACACCGGCCTGATGTTCCCGACGGCGGAGATGCATGGCATCGACCTCGTCCTGCCCGACTTCTCCTACCTGCGCGGGCGGATCGACGACGTCGAGGCGATCGTCCTGACCCACGGCCACGAGGACCACGTCGGCGCGCTGCCCTACGTGCTGCGCGAGATCGGCATGCCCCCGGTGATCTACGGCGGCATGCTGACGATCGGCATGGTGCGCTCGAAGCTCGACGAGCACAAGCTCGGCGACAAGGCGAACCTGGAGGAGCTGCCGGCCGGGGAGAAGGTGCGGCGCGGTCCGTTCGAGCTGGAGCTCGTCCACCTCGCCCACTCGATCCCCGACATGCGCGGCGTCCTGATCGGCACCGAGCTCGGTCAGATGCTGATGACCGGCGACTACAAGTTCGACCAGACGCCGGTCGACGGCCGCCCCGCCGACATCTCGCGCCTCGCCGCGATCGGCAGCGAAGGCCTGCTGCTGCTCTGTGGCGACTCGACCAACGCCGACCGCCCGGGCGTCGCCCCGTCGGAGTCGAGCGTCGGCCCGGCGCTGCTGCAGCAGTTCTCGCTCTGCGAGGGCCGGATCATCGTCACCTCCTTCGCCTCCAACATTCACCGGGTGCAGCAGGTGATCGACGCCGCCGTGGCGCTCGACCGCAAGGTCGCGCTGGTCGGCCGCTCGATGCGCAAGAACTTCAACATCGCCTCCAACCTGGGGATGGCGCGGGCGCCACAGGGCACCTTCATCCAGCCGCGGGAGATCGAGAACTTCCCCGACGAGAAGGTCGTCGTCGTCTCCACCGGCAGCCAGGGCGAGCCGCTCTCGGCTTTGCGGCGAATGGCCAACAACGACCACCGCGACGTGCAGCTGCACGCCGGCGACACGGTGATCTTCTCGGCGACGCCGGTGCCCGGCAACGAGCGCGCCGTCAACGAGACCATCGACCGGATCTACGAGATCGGGGCGAAGGTGATCACGGCCAAAGACGCGCCGATCCACGCCTCCGGCCACGGCTCCCGCGAGGAGCTGAAGCTGATGCTGAACTTGACCAAACCGCGTTACGTGATGCCGGTCCACGGCGACCACCAGCGGATCCGCCTGCACGCCGAGCTCGCCGAAATGGTCGGGGTCGAGGAGGAGAACATCTTCAAGGCCCGCAACGGGCTGCCGCTCGAGATCGACGACTCGGGCGCCCGCTTCGGCGAGGATCTTCACGTCGGCACGATGTACGTCGACGGCGTCAACATCGGCGATCCCGACGATGCCGCCCTTCGCGACCGCCGCGAGATCTCCGCCGACGGCATCTTCATCGTCGTCGTCACGGTCTCCGGCGACGATGGCTCCATCGTCGCCGACCCCGAGGTCATCCTCCGCGGCGTCGCCTTCCTCGACGGCGCCGAGAACATCGTCGAAGACCTCAAGGACCTGGTCGAAGACTCCCTCGAAGACGCCGCCGACAACGGCACCCGCGAGCCCGACCTGATCCAGGAGGACCTCCACGACGCGATCGGCAAGTTCGTCTGGCAACGCCTCCGCCGCCGCCCGATGATCCTGCCGGTGGTCATTCAGGTCTGAGGCACACTGCCGCTTCGAGCCGGCGCGCGGGGGCGAAGGGGCGGGGAAAGAGGACCGGCAGGGGACGGCCGAGGGACGCGGCCCTCTCGGCCACGGCCCGGGCAGGCTGTGGCCGTGGCCGAGAGGGCCGGGTCCGAGGGGAGTGTGGAGGGACACTCGCGGGAGGGTCACGGGAGAGCGACGGGAGTCCCACGGATCCGTCACCGATCCGTGACGGAGGTGGGACGTCGTCACGGAGAGCGTGAGATCTCCACGCTTCCTCCCGTGTCGCACAACACGCACGCAGGTGC
>JBPYFM010000003.1:0-45329 GCA_051986435.1 Solirubrobacterales bacterium
CTGGCCTGGACCCTGTCCCCGTGTTGACACCCACCTGAGCTGAGATCGCTCGGATGCCGAGGAGGGGCGAAGCCCCGACGAGGCATCCGAGGTGGCTCGGAGGATGGCCGCTCGACCCAAAGGAGATCGAGTTGGCAGAGCAACGGAAGCAACGCACCGCCCAGCAGAAGCTGGAGATCGTGCTGGCCGGGATGAGAGGGGACCGGTCGGTCCGCGACGTCTGCCGCGAGCACGACGTCGCCGAGGCCCTCTACTACTCCTGGCGCGACAAGATCCTCGAGGGCGGCAAGGCCGCGCTCTCGGGCAAGGACGAGCGCCAGGCGGAGAAGGAGCTCCGCAAGAAGATCGGGGAGCTGGAGCGGGCTCTGGGTCGCAAGACCTACGAGCTCGAGATAGCGGGGGAAGCATTGCGGGGTTGGGAGTGAGAGAGCGCGTCGCCCGGTCCCGCAAGCTGGTCGCGGAGGGATATCCCACCGCGACCACGGCGCGCGTCATGCAGATCAGCCGTCAGGCGATCTACCGCACCCCGAAGACCAGGCCGGCCGCCACCAGGCGGCCGGCCACCGGGACGGTCGACCGGGCGATCGTCGAGGTCGCACGGGCCAACCCGACCGACGGCACACGGATGGTCGCCGCCCTGACGAGCCGCGAGATCGAGCGGCCGATCTCCCGCAAGCGGGTGCAGCGGGTGATGCGGGCCGAGGGCCTCCTTCAACGTCACCGCCCCTCTGGCCGCCGACGCCGACCGGGCTACTTCCGGGTCGAGCGCCCCGATCAGCTCTGGCACATGGACATGACCTCGATCTGGGTCGCCGGGCACGGCTGGTGCTACCTGAACGCGATCGTCGACTGCTGCACCCGCGAGATCCCGGCCTGGGCTCTCGACCTGCGCTGCCGCCGCCAGGAGGCAGAAGCGGTGGTCGACACCGCCGTCGCCGCCCATTCGATCGAGCCGGGTCGACTGACGCTGGGCACGGATAACGGGACGGCCTACACATCGCGGGGCTTCCGCGCCCACCTCGCCGGGATCGGCATCACCCACCGTCGCGGCGGCTACCGCGACCCGGAGTCGCAGGCCTTCATCGAGTCCTGGTTCTCGAAGCTGAAGGAGCGCCTCGTCTGGCGCTCGGAGTTCGAGACCCTGGAGGAATCCCGGGCGGCGATCGCCGCCTACGTCGAGAGCTATCACCACCGACCCCACTCGGGGCTCGGCTACCGCACACCGAAGGAGGTGAGGGAGACCTGGGAGGATGCCCGGGAGAGCGAAGCGTCTACGAAATCACGCGGCCTCGGGTGACAACGTTGACGGGGTCCAGGCCAACTGCTTCAGCAAGTGAGCACCGTGCTTGCTGACGGGACGGACGAAGAAGAGGTGCGAAAAGCTGTTGCTGCCGTCAATCGTCAGACGCGAAGGCCGCTTCGATTTCAACTGCTGGCGGGGGAGCTTGAGACGGCAGCATTGCGTCAGGCCTCAGACGACACCTGTGCGTCGTTGGCCGCGTCCTTTGGCGACGGCGCTCCCACCGATCGCACTGAGCTAATTGCCTGGCTTCGAAATAAGAGCCACAAGGGACCATGGATGAGGGCTCTCATCGGCGATCGGTTGCCTTGGACGGAGTTGGACCGCTCTATTGCCAGCGTCTTGACCGCGTGGATGGACGGGCATAAAGAAGCCATTTCCAATCTCAAACGCCTCCGCGACGGCGAATCCATCTGATCCCTCACAAAGGCCGCGCACGGTCCTTTAGACAGAGAAGATCAGAGATGCTCAGGGGCCAGGACAAAGCCCTGCCGTCGGGCAGCTTTCCGAAGCTCTTTGTCCCAGCACGCGAAATCCAGTTCCTCGCCGGCGGCGAAAGAGAGGGCGCCAGCCAAGTGGACAGCGTCGTAAGCGCGGAGCGCATGCGTACGAGCTGCCTCGGCAGCGTTCGCTAGAAGGGCGTCGGTGACGGCGTGGCTGTAAATCCCTCGCCAGACACTCTCGAGATCCTCAAGGGCACTGTTGAGTTGCGTCGGAGTGAGGCGTCGGCCTTTCCGCATCCGAGTTAGGGCCGCAGTGGCCTCGACGTGGGCGATCGCAGTGCTGCGAACCCCGTCCGCCTCGGCGTAGGCTCTCCGGGCCACTTCCGACCCAGGCTCGTCGACCAAGAGCTTGACCAGCGCGCTGGTATCGAGGTAGAGGCTCAGCGCCGACCCTCGGAGACGTACTCCGCGGCGCTTTTGCCCGCGCCTTTGGGCCTTGCCGGCTTGGTCGGCAGGTAGCGAGGGCCCTCCGGCGCTCGCACCGATCCGTCCGCGATGAGGGCGGCGAGGTGGGGCGGAGGGTTCGTGGAGACGATCCGGGCCACGGGGCGACCGTTCTTGGTTACCGTAATCGCCTCGCCCTCCTCGACCCGGTCGATGATCGAGCTGGCCTTGTCCTTCAGTTCCCGGATGCCTACAGTCGCATTCTCCATGGTGGCCACATTCTAGCTCGAAGTGGCCAGATCGCCAGCGGCCGTGATCAGGACGCGAGCCGTTCGCCTCTTGGTCATGCTGGTGCACGCGTGAACGTAGGACTTCCGGAGAGCGGCGGCGTGTCGATCCGACTCCCTTGTCGCAAGGCCGTCTGCCGAAGACGGTAGCTTGCCGATGCTCCGGCTTGAGTCCAACTCGCCATTGCCCAATGCCAGACTACGTCCGAAACCACCGGCCAAGGAGCACAACCTGGCCTCGGGTCCCAGAGGCCCGGCAAGGACGAGGCGCTGTGCGGCACCCTCGCGACCCCGACCTGACCTTCCTCCGCCGATTGTCCCCGCCAAGGACGCGGCAAGGTGGCAGCTCCATCCCCGTCGTCGACCTATTCTCCGGTTGCGGCGGCCTGACTATCGGTGCACTGGAGGGTGCGAAGCGCGCTAAGCGGTCGGCCGAGCTCGCGCTTGCGGTGGACAATGATCCTGCGCCGCTGGCTGTGATGGGAGCCACCTTCCCCGGTGCGAACAGCCGGGTGCGTCAGGCCGACCTTGGGGGCTCCTTATCGAAATCTCTTCAAGGTCGGCCGAACCGCGTCGAGCGCACGCTTTTCGCCGACGTTCCAGACGATGCCCTACTCGTCGCTGGGCCTCCCTGCCAAGGCCACAGTGCGCTTAATAACCACACCCGGCATGACGACGACCGAAACGACCTTTACCTTGCGGTGGCACGCGCAGCAGCACTCGTTTCGCCGAAGGCGATCCTCGTCGAGAACGTGCGTGGCGTCGAGAGCGACCGGAGAGGGGTCGTCGGGCAATGTGCGACGGCGCTCAAGGCACTCGGCTACGAGGTAACGACTGGCGGGATAGACCTCCACAAGATCGGCGTCCCTCAGACTCGGATCCGGCACGTGCTTGTCGCGACTAAGGGCACAAAGTTCAAGTGGGACCTTCCGGTCGTGTCCGGCCGAACTGTTGCCTGGGCGATTTCGGACCTTCTGGATTCTGAAAACGAGAGCCTGCTTGACTCCGCATCGCGCCCGAACGAAGTTAACCGTAGGCGAATGGAGTGGTTATTCGAGGAAGACCAATACAACCTACCGTCACACCTGCGGCCCGACTGCCACCGCCTAACAGACCACTCATACGTGTCGATGTACGGCCGCCTCGCATGGGACAAGCCCGCTCAAACGATCACGAGCGGCTACGGCTCGATGGGTCAGGGTCGGTTTGTGCACCCTAAACGGCCTCGAACCCTTACCCCGCACGAGGCTGCGCGCCTTCAGTTCCTTCCGGACTACCTGAGGCTTTCGGAGGTCCGCCACCGCACGGCGCTCGCGACGATGATCGGGAACGCGGCGCCGCCGGCACTAACGATCGCGGTCGTTCAGGCACTCGTGGCGCAGGACCTGCTCTAGACCTTGTCCTTTGGGATGAGCTTCTGGCTCAACTGTTCGCCCAGGCGGCGCGCGGTCTCGATCTCGGCCTCGGTGCGTCCATTGGTATCGCTCAGCTTTTTAATCCTGGCCCGGGTCGCGTCGTCGGCCTTCCGCTCGTTGATCGCCTCGATGGCGGCGTTTGCCCACGCCTTCAGATCGAGAACCTCTTCGAGCACGAGATCTAGCTCGTCCTCTGGTACCACGTCCCAGAAGGCCATCGTCTCGAGTTGCGTGAGTAGATGCGTCTCCTCAAGAATGCGCTTCCGGGTCCGGTGCCACCCCGCGAACTCGCCAGACTGGCGGCGCCTCATCTCGCTCAGCTTCGACGCCGCCGAACGCGAACGGCGTTGCGGCCGCCGCGCCGCGAACTTCTCGACCTCGGCCTCGATTTCAGAGAGAGGCACCTGCTGGTACATCCTCGGCGGGATGCCTCGTGACCTCGGTGCACGTCCAGCCAATCGAATTAGACCGACCTCCATGAGCCGACGAAGCTCAGTCGTCATGCCGTCAGCGCGCCCGGTGGCGTGCCGTAGCTCCGTGGAGGACAGCTTCCCGCGTTCGAGCTCCGCGTAGATCCGCCGCTCGGTCTGCCCGAGGCCCTGCAGCACGCCGTCACGTTCCTCGATATCCATAGCTCCCCTTTTCGGAACGGGAGGACGGCCGGAGCCGCCCTCCCCCTTTATCCGAATGGACTTAGGCGTTTTCCTCGTCTTCGTCCTCGCCCGCGGTGAGCGCGAGCTTTGCGCGCGCGGCCACCTGAGCGGCCTTCATGCCGGACTCCAACTTCGCGTTCATCTGCTTCCGCATCTCAGGGATGCGGTCGATGACGAGGTTGAAATCCTGGGCCATCTCCTCGCTCACGTTTTGGAGCTTCGAGGTGCGAGGCACCGCGAAGTCCGAGAGGATCAGACTAGGATTGTTGGTGACGTAGACTGCTTCGACCTTGTCGTCGCCGACCTTGGTCTGGCACAGAACGAGCCCGTCTTCAGCGAGCAATTGCTGGACCTTCCCACGCCGCCCGCTCGCGATGAGGCGCGTGACACAGCCCCGTAGGGCTTTAAAGACGTGCTCGGAATACTTGTCGTCCGGGTCCCAGTTCGGCGAACCAGGGCTCGATACAGACGGATAGGCGAGCGCGGTGAGGGTCCCCCTCCGCACGGCCTTCTGCTGGCGCTCCTGTTTCGTGCTCGCCGTGCTGTCCAGCACGAGCACGCGGATCTTCGACGCGAGGGCATCGTTGTCGTAAACGACATCATCACCGTCGTCACGAACGTAACCTTCGGCCCTATGGGCCTCAAGCACGAGCTCGTCGACTTCGGCTTTGAACGCCTCGGGGCTAGGAGCCTCTTGGACAGTCCTCTGCTGGAAGCGGGATGCCTCCTGGACAGTCGCGTTCATCATTACCTCTTTCTGCGTGAGTAGCGAGGGCGGCCGGGTTATTCCGGGCGACATGGCTAGTCCGCGCGGATGAGAATAGCAACAAACCGTCGAGTGTGGGCAGTTTCGCCGAGGCGAGTAAATTGTGCGCCACCGCCGGGTGTACCTGCGGCAGCGTAGACCGCTTCGCGGAACGCGACGATCTATGTGTGCCGCATGAAATGCGGCCCGAGGAGATCGGCGGGCCAGCACGAAAAGAGGCTGAGGCCCCTGTTGACCCACTCCTGATCCTTCAGGCCTCATCCCGGTCACATCGCCTCCGCAAACGCGCTCCCCATGCCACGGTCCTTCGTCCTTTCAATCCGACGGAGATTGGCTCTGTACCAGGGAAAACGCCCAGGCTTAGCTACCGAACCGCGCTGACAGGGGCGTCAAAACTGGTAGTGCAGCGGGCGTCAAAATTAGTCAAGTCGCGAATTGTGGTGTAACGGGACCCGCCGGCACTTCCTTCATCCCTCCAGGGCAGGCACCTCGCTTCCGTCAGCATCGCCCTGGTCCTCGAGGACCAGGGCGATCGACTCCTTGGAGAGGTAGCCCCGGGTCAGCAGCCACTCGTCGTTCTGCTCGATCAACAGGGCGCCGACGAGGCGGATGACGGCGAGGTCGTTCGGGAAGATCCCGACCACGTCCGAGCGCCGGGCGATCTCCTTGTTGACCCGCTCGAGGTTGTTGGTCGAGCGCAATTTCGGCCAGTGCGCCGACGGGAAGCGGTAGAAGGCGAGGAGGTCCTCCTCGGCTCCGGTGAGCAGCTCCGCCACCTTCGGGGCGACCGGGGTGAGACGCTCGATGACGGAGGCGGAGCGCTCCCTGGCGTCGGCGAGGTCCTCGGCATTGAAGACCTCGCGTAGGGCGGCGGAGACCATGTTGCGCTGACCCGCCTTGCAGTGGCCGTGCATGTTGCGGATGAAGTGGACGGTGCAGCGCTGCCAGGGGCAGCCGATGACCTTGGCGACGGCGGCCTTCAGGCCGAGGTGGTCGTCGGAGACGCAGAGCCGGACGCCCTCGAGGCCCCTGGCCCGCAGCTCGCGCAGGAAGGCCGCCCAGCCGGCCTCGGTCTCCGACTCGGCGATCTCGATCCCGATCACCTCCCTGCGCCCCGACCCGTGCACGGCGAAGGCGACCATCAAGGCCTTCGAGTGGACGTGGCCGCGGTCGCGGACCTTCAGATGCTTGGCGTCGAGCCAGAGATAGGGGAACTCCCCCTCGAGCGGCCGGGTGCGGAAGGCCTCGACCTGCTCGTCGAGCTCGCGGCAGATGCGGGACACCTGGTCCTTGCTCATATGGATGCCGAGCTCGGAGACCAGGTGGTCGACCTTGCGGGTCGAGACGCCGTTGACGTAGGCCTCCATGACCACCCCGAGGAGCGCCTTCTCGCTTCGTTTGCGGGGCTCCAGGAAGCTCGGGAAGTAGCTCTCGCCGGAGCGCTTGCGCGGGATCGCCAGCTCGATCTCGCCGACACTGGTCGCCCACGGCCTGGGCCGATAGCCGTTGCGATGGGTGTTCCTGGTCTCGCTGATCTCTCCCTTGCCGGCGCCGATCTGCCCGGAGATCTCGGCCTCCATCAGCTCGCGGGCGACCATCGCCACGCTCTCGCGCAGGAAGTCGGGATGCTCGTCCATCAGCGCCTTGGCTACGACCTCGGCGCTCGTCATGCTCTGCCTCTCGGCCATCGTGGTGCTTCCTTTCGTCAGTCGACTTGGTAGGTCAACCGACGAGTCTGGGGCCCGCGGTGGCCGGAACATCGTCCCGGCCCTACGGGACCCTGCTCGTTACACCACTTGTAGCGACGTGACCTCAAAATTGGAGTGTAGACCGGGCTCCCTTGGATGTCTGACGTCGCGAATCGCGATGTCAGACATCTCATCTCCCGAATCAAATCTGGGTCGCGAGGAACTCGGCCGGAGTGAAGACCGGGATCTTTCCCGCGAGTTCGAGTAGGTCGTCGTCGCCGGAGACCAGTGCGGCCGCGCGGTCATGTGCCAGGGCGATTAGGTAGTCGTCGTCGGGGTCTCGGCAGCGGATCGGTGGGGATCCGGCTGGGTCTTCGGCAAACACCGAATCTCGCTGCAGCAGGTCCACGTACCGATCGGCGCCATCGAGGTCGACGTAACCACGGAACTTCTTTCGCCGTAGCACCGATCTGAGCTCGTCCAGGAGGAGAGGGGAGACGATCAGCTCGAAGCTTCCGCTGCGGCTGGCGACCAGCAGTTTCGCCGGAGTGCCGGTGGGGGTGATCAGCGCGGAGACGAGAACGCTTGGATCAAGAACCGCCCTCTTCACGCCTCTCCTTGCGCAGTGCATGAAGCTCGCTGGTCGCGAGCTTCATGCCCTTCTCTTCAGGGGCGGGCGTGACCTTGGCCCAGATCTCGGCGAGGTCGTCGAGGCCGAGGTCGCGACGCAGTGATTCCTCGATCACCTGCGAATCGCGTTTGCCGGTTCGGGCAGCCTTGATCTTGACGGCGCGGAAGACATCCTCGTCGAGGGAGACGGTCGTGCGGGTCTTCGACATAACCGCATTATTGCATCAGGATGCGCTTCTGCGTCACGGGCGGAGCGAGATGCTGGGAGCTTGAACGACCACCGGAGTCTCATCCGGGTCACATCGCGGCCGCAAACCGGCTCCCAGAGCCGAAGACCGTCGTCCTTTCAAGCCGAAGGTCGCCAGTTCGAATCTGGTCGGGCGCGTCGCTTGCTTCGCGGCTTGTCGAGCCGAATTGGGCTCTGAGAGCGGCCCTGATTCGGGTCAGATCCGGCGGATCCGGTAGCCGGGATTATCGAGGAGATGGAGTCTTTCGTCGACTCCATCTCCTTTCTAACCGCCGATCCCGATCATCGTGGGGCGGCCGAGACCCTGCGCTGCGTTTACCTTCGCCGGGCGAACCCTCGAGGAAGGAGGCGACTGCCTCCAATCCCATGAGTACCCGGTCGGGCGCGTCGCGGCTACTGATTCTGGAGAGCGGACACGGGGCAGGACCGTCGACCCATAGGTTCACGTGGTCGATTCCGGCGGCGCAGGGGCGGCTACCTCTCGTTCTGGATACCCTTGCCGACCAGCAACTGAACGCTCGCTCACCGTGGGGCTTCCGGCCGGCGCCGGGGAGCTCTGCTCCACTAGCGGTATGCGGCAATCGCTGATCGATGCCCGGCGGTAGTTGTTCGGCGCGAAGGGCCTTCTAGCTCCATCGGGCGACATTACCCGCGGGGCGATCCTGTCGCGGCGAAGGCTGCCGACTCCCTCCTTTGGGGTATTCACCGAAGGGCTGCTTTGGTGGAATATCCGAGCATGACAACGGAGATCCGTTCGCCCTCCGAAGCAATTGCAAAAGAGATGGCAATCGGGATCGGGGACCGGGCTGAACGCAAGGAGGACCGCCGGCTGGTGGCCGGACGCGGACGGTTCATCGACGACATCGATCCGCCTGGTGGGCTGCACGCGACGGTGCTTCGGTCGACCAGGGCCCACGCCCGGCTCCGCAACATAGATACCGATGCCGCCCTCGATGTGGACGGGGTCGTGGCCGTCTACACCCACGAGGATCTTGGCCCATTGGACCAGCCGCTCCCGCTCGGGATACCCAATCCGGATCTCCACCACCCAGTCACGCAGCGCCCGCTCGCCAAGGACGAGGTGTTCTTCGTCGGCCAGCCGATCGCCCTGATCGTGGCCGACAGCCGGGAGCTCGCCGAGGACGCCGCGGCGAAAATCAAGGTGGACTACGAAGTTCTACCCACCGTCGCTGACCTCGGTGTGTCGGACGCGGGCGAAGTCCTCGCTCATGAGAGCGTGCCGGGCAATCTGGCGGCCGAGGTCGTGCAATCGCACGGAGATGCCGCCAAGGCAATCGAGGGCGCGCCGCACGCTGTTGAGCTGCGGCTTTCAGTCGAGCGAGGGGCAGCCCAGCCGCTCGAGACGCGGGGTGTGATCGCCGATTGGGACCCTCGGGACAAGTTCCTTCGCGTCTACGACACGACCCAGGCTCCCACCACCGTGAGGTCGGGGATTGCCGGCTTCCTGGGATTGCGCGAGAGCCAGGTCGAGGTGGTTGCACCGGACGTCGGTGGCGGCTTCGGCGTCAAGCTCGCTTATTGGTATCCAGAGGAGATCCTGATTCCGTTCGCCTCCCTACGTCTCGGGCGCCCGGTCAAGTGGGTCGAGGACCGATTGGAGCACTTCGTCGGCTCGATGCACGAGCGCGGTCAGCTGCACCGGGTTCGGGTCGGCTTCGACGAGGAAGGCAGGCTGCTGGGCTTGGAAAACCACTTCCTCCACGACACCGGTGCCTTTGTCCCGTACGGGATCATCGTCCCAATCCTGACCGCGGCCCGGTTGACCGGTCCTTACAAAGTTCCGAATTACCACAGCGAATTCCGGGTCCTTTACACGAATACGGTGCCGGTCACGCCGTACCGCGGCGCTGGACAGCCGCAGGCCGCTTTCGTGATGGAGCGGACCATGGACGCGATCGCGCGCGAGCTGGACTTGGACCCGGTTGAGGTGAGGCGTCGCAATCTGATCCTGCCGGAAGATTTCCCGTACCAGCCCGGGGCAATGGACGAGGATGGCGAGCCGGCAACCTACGACAGCGGCGACCTCCCCGCGGTACTCAACGAGACCCTGCGCCTGCTGACCGACGGCGAAGTCGACCGTTGTCGGGCGGAGGCCGAGGCGAGGGGGAACCTGGTCGGGGTCGGCTACGGCGCTTATATGGAGATCACGGGTGGCGAGCTCTACGAGGGCGCCCGGGTGACCATCGAACCGTCAGGCAAGGTCTTCGTGACGCTCGGAGCCAGTTCCCAAGGTCAAGGCCATCAGACCATCCTCGCGCAGGTGGTCGCCGAGACCCTCGGTGCCTCCTACGACCAGATCGAGGTGAGGACCGGTGACACGCGACATTTCCGTTGGGGTGTCGCGACCTTCGCCTCGCGGATCGCCGTGATCGGCGGTAACGCGGTGGCCCGTGCAGCCGACAGCGTCCGCAAAAAAGCACTGAAACTGGCTGCCGAGGTGCTCGAGGCGCCGATCGACGAGCTCGACATAGTCGCCGGCGAGGTCTTCGCGAGGGACTCGCCGGAGGAGGCCGTCTCACTGCGTCAACTGGCGATCTTGGCGAACCCGGTGCGCGTGGCCTATGAGGAGGCGGCGCAGGCAGCCAGTCAGTTCGCAGACCGCATCATCCCGGCGATGGACATCCTCGGTGCGCCCGGGCTGGAGGCGACCGCCTTCTTTGCCCCGGACAAACCGACTTACGCCAACGGGTGCCACGCCGCCATCGTCGAAGTCGATCCCGAACTCTGCCAGATCGAGATCCTCCACTACGTGGCTGTTCATGATTGTGGTCGAGTGATCAACCCGACCCTGGTTGAGGGCCAGATCTTCGGTGGTGTAGTCCAGGGGATCGGAGGCTCCTTCTACGAGAAGATCCACTACGACGAATCGGGGCAGCTGGTGAACGGAAACTTCGCCGACTACCTCCTGCCTTACTCGAGCGAGGTTCCACGGATCGTCACCGGCCACGTCGAAACGCCGTCGCCCCTGAACCCACTCGGGTTGAAAGGGGCCGGCGAGGCCGGTTTGATCCCGGTCGCCGCGGCTGTCGTCGGTGCGATCGAAGATGCCACCGGGGTTCAGATCGATGAGGCCCCACTCAGTCCACAACGACTCTTTGAGCTGACCCGGGAGATGATCTGATGAAGGTCCAAGGAAACCGCACCATCGCGGGGTCGAAGCCGGAGCAGGTCCTGGCCTCGCTGAACGACCCCGATCTCCTGCAGCGAGTCCTGCCCGGATGCAGAGAGCTTCGCCCCGACGGCGCTGACGCCTACCTGATGACCATGGAGGCGGGGGTGGGGGCGATCAAGGGTCTGTTCGAAGGGCGGGTCGAGTTGTTGGATTCGCCGCCGGACACCTTTGCCGCGCGACTGCAGGCGGAGAGTCTGTCGGGCACAGTCGACGCTCAGATGACGGCAAGGCTTCGCGGCGTCGGCTCCGACACCGAGGTCGACTACGGGCTCTCGGCTCAACTCTCCGGTCCCGTCGCCGCGGTCGGCCAACGGGTCGTCGCCGGCGTCACCCGGAAGAACCTCAACGAGCTCTTCGATCGCCTCGAGGTCGAGCTGTCGCCGAGAGCGCCGGACACGCAGGCGGACGAGCCTGCCAGGCGAGCGGCGCCGGCGCCGAGCAGTGGCGGGATTCCGGCGCCGACGTGGGTGCTGATGGGGGTCGGGATCGGTGTCGCGATAGGCATCTCGGGCCTTCTGGCCGCCCGGCTGGGAGGGCGGAGTTGAAGATCCCGCCCGTCGACTTCCACCGACCGGCTGACGTCAACGGGGCCGTCGATCTCCTTGCTCGACTCGATGAAGCGAAGGTGATCGCGGGCGGCCAGAGCCTGGTGCCGATGTTGCGAATGCGCTTGCTGGCGCCGAGGCATCTGGTCGACCTTGGCTCGGCGAAGGACGAAGTCGGTCTCACCGTGGACGAGCACGGGCTCCACGTTGGATTCGGTGTCACGCTTGCGCAGCTTCAACGCTCCTCCGAGGCGGGCGCGGTCTGTCCCTTGCTTTCACAGACGTTGCCGTTCGTCGCCCACCGCTCGATTCGCAGTCGTGGCACGGTCGCCGGGAACATCGCCCACGCTGATCCGACCTCCGAGCTTCCGGCGGTCCTCTCGCTGCTCGGCGGCTCGGTGGTCGCTGCCGGCCCGGAGGGGGAGAGGCGCATCGAGGCCTCGGCCTTCTTCCAGGGCTATTACGAAACCTCGCTTGAGCCCGACGAGGTGGTGACGAGTGTGGTGTTCCCAGAAGTCAGCCGCTCGGCCGGTACGGCCTTTCAGGAGGTGGCGCGTCGCCACGGTGATTTTGCGTTGTGTGGTGCCGCCGCTCTCGTCGACGGCGATCGGGCCCTGCTGGCACTGATCGGAGTGGACGTCGGGCCGCGGACCTTCGAGCTTGACGCCTCAAGCGCGGCGGCCTTGGAATCCGAGATCGAAGCAACCATCGCCACCCTCCATCCCGAGGCCGATCTGCACGCATCCGCCGGATATCGCCGGCACCTCGCCGCAGTTCTCTCGAAACGAGTATTGGATGCGGCCGACGAGGTGAGGGCTCGATGAGCGAGATCTTCGACCAGAAACACCGGTCGGCGCCGGTCGGCCTTCGGTGCACCGTGAACGGTGCACCGGTCGAGTGTGAGGTGTCGCCGCGGACCTCACTGGCGGACTTTCTGCGCCAAGACCTTGGCCTTACGGGTACTCATCAGGGCTGCGAGCACGGCGTCTGCGGAGCTTGCCTGGTGCTCCTCGGCGGGGAGCCGGTCAACTCGTGCCTGATGCTTGCCGCGCAGGCGCACGGCCGGGACATCCGGACGATCGAGGATTTCTCCGAGCCCGATGGAGACCTGCACGAGATCCAGCAGGCGTTGGTTCGAAATCACGGGTTGCAGTGCGGCTTCTGTACACCAGGTTTCGTGATCCGGATCGCGGCGCTGATCGACGAAAATCCGGCGCCGACCCGCCAGCAGGTGAGTGACGCGCTGGCCGGCAACATCTGCCGCTGTACCGGATACCAAGGGATCGTGCAGGCGGTGCTAGACCTTACGGCGAACCCGCCGGAATAGTTCTCTAATCGTCCGTTCGGACGATTTACGGACGGTCGCCCAAAGTAGAAGCTGGGGCTATGACACGCACTGTGATAGCCGTAGACATTGGTGGCACCTTTACCGACCTGGTGGCACTCGATACTGACTCTGGGGAGATGGTCACCGTCAAGGAGCCTTCGGTCCCGGCTGACTTCGCCGCGGGGGTGATCGGCGCACTGCGGCAGGCTCAGGTGGGCCCCATCGCTGAATTTCGACATGGAACGACGGTCGGCACGAACGCGATCATTGAGCGGAACGGCGCCCTGACCGGGCTCGTCACCACCCGCGGGTTCCGTGACGTGCTTCTCGCCGCCCGGGCCAACAAGCCGGACCTGTACGACTCCGAGTGGGACCCCCCCGAGGCCTTGGTGCCCCGCGAGCGGATCTACACGGTCGGCGAGCGGGTCGACTATGCCGGTGCAGTCGTCGACGGGCTCGACGAGAAGGAGATGCAGCAGGTAGTCGAGAAGATGGAGAAAGACGGGGTCGAGTCGGTCGCCATCTGCTTCCTGAATGCGTTTGCGAACGGAAGTCACGAGCGCCGAGCTCGCGAGATCGTCGAAGCTGCCGGCTTCGCGCGTTTCGTCTGCACCAGCAGCGAGGTGCTGCCCGAGATCCGCGAGTTCGAGCGCACTTCCACGACGGTGGCCAACGCCTATCTCGGGCCGAAGGTGTCGAGCTACCTCAAGGAACTGGAAGACGAAACCAGAACTCGTGCCGATGGGAAGCTGAGCGGCGAGTTCCTCGTCAGCCACTCCGGCGGAGGACTGATGACGGCCGAGAGCGCCTCTGAACTCCCGGCCCGGATCTGTCAGTCGGGTCCGGCGGCGGGCGTCATGGGCGCCCGGGTCATCGCGGAGCGTCTCGGGCGCAAGCACGCGATCTCGCTCGACATGGGCGGGACGAGCGCAGATGTCGCCGCGATCATCGATGGCGTCGTCCCTCTGCGCAGCAAATGGAATGTCGAGTTCAACATCCCGATCATCTTCCCGGCGATCGATCTGGTCACGATCGGCGCCGGTGGAGGGACGATCGCCTGGATCGACGAGGTGGGGACCCTGCGCAGCGGGCCCGCCAGCGCAGGGTCGAACCCTGGGCCGGTCTGTTACGGGCGTGGCGGCGAAGAGCCGACCAACACCGATGCGAACCTCGTCCTCGGGAGACTGCAGGCCGACTCGTTCAACGGCGGCCGGTTGCCACTCGACATCGAGGCATCGCGAGACGCGATCCGCAACCGGATCGCCGAGCCGCTTGGACTTTCCGTCGAGGAGGCGGCCCTCGGGATGCTTCGCCTTGCCAACGTGGCGATGCTGAACGCGGTCAGGCTGATGACCACCCAACGTGGGTTCGACCCCCGTGAGTTCTCCCTGATCGCATTCGGCGGCGCCGGTGCGCTGCACGCGGCAGAGCTGGCGGGAGAAGCCCAGGTTCGAGAGGTGATCGTGCCGCGGTTGCCGGGCCTGATGAGTGCGCGGGGCATTCTCCACATCGACATTCGTCACGACCTGCTGGAGCCACTCTTCGTCCGGGCTTCGAGCCTCGACCAGGCGAAGATGGAAGCGGCGCTCGAGCGCTCGCTCGCCACCTGCGAGGAGATCAAATCCCGCGATGCGGGCCCGGAGCGTTGGGAAATCAGGCACAGTGTCGACCTCCGCTACTTCGGTCAGATCTCCAGCTATCTGACCAAGGAGGTGCCGGCCGGAGACGTGGTCGCCGGGATTACGACCCTGATCGAGGAATTCGGTGACGAGCACGAGCGGGAGTTCGGTTATCAGCTCCCGGCGGATCTCGGCGACGTCGAGGTCGTGAACCTCCGCACCGCCCTGATCGGAATCACCGACGAGTTCGCCGAGCCGGCCTTCGAGCCAAGCCCGGCGGAGGCCGCGAGCCGCAGCGCCGACGTCTACTTCCCCGCCATGCAGGGATTCGTCGACACCCCACTGATCGAGCGGGACACTCTGCCCCCCGGCAGTGAGGTCAGCGGTCCCGCGATCATCACGGAGTGGGATTCGACCACGGTGGTGGCGCCGGATAACACCCTAAGGGTTGCCGATGGTGGCGACCTTCTTATCGAGATCTTCGAGGAAGGTGGTAGTAGCTGATGAGTGCCCAGGAGATCACTGACGTCAACTCGCGGGTCGGGTCTCAAGATCCGATCACGCTCGAGGTAATCCGCAACGGGCTGAGAGGCATATGCAACGAGGCGAGCGCACTGTTGGCGCGAGTCGCCTACGCGGCGACGATCACCGAGGGACATGACTACTCGGGTGCGTTGTTGACCCCTGACGCCCGACTGATCGCTCACGGCATGACCGATCAGGCCGCTCACCTGGGTACCTTCGAGGATTCTCTCAGGACCGTGGTCGATGCCTTTCCCGACCCCGTCGAGGGGGACGTCTACATCTTCAACGATCCATACTCGGGGGGCTCGCACCAACCCGACATCAAGGTCGTCCGACCGATCTTTGGAGAGAACGGTCCGGTGGCGTACGGGATTTCCTGCGGGCACTGGCCCGACGTCGGAGGACCGGTCCCGGGAACCTTCAACCCACAGGCCACCAGTAGCTACGCCGAGGGATTGAGGATCCCGCCGACCTTGTTGATCGCTCAGGGCGTGCCGGTTGAGTCGACCTTGGCGCTGATCCGAGCCAACGTCCGCCAGCCGGAGGAGCGGATGGCCGACCTCCATGCGCAGATCCAGGCGACGCTGCTGATGGAGCGTCGCTACCGGGAGCTCATTGAGCGGTATGGCGAAGCAACCTTGGCATCGGCGATCGAGGCCAGTATGCGACGCAGTCGAACTCTCTTCGGCGAGATCGTCGGTCGGCTTCCCGACGGGGTCTACTCCTTCAACGACTTCGGGGACATGGACTACATGAACCCGGATCGTCCGCGCATCGAGGTCGCACTCGACCTGACGATCTCGGGCGAACGGGCGGTCTTCGACTTCAGCCGTTCTGCCGACGCCCCCATCGGCGTCTTCGGATTCGCCCGGCCGGCATTGATCGCCGCCGTCTGCGACGGGACGATGCATTGTTTCCCTGAGTTGAAGCCCCTAAACAGCGGCGTCACCGAGGCGCTCGAGATCGAGGCAAGGCCGGGATCCTGCGTCGACGTCCAAGAACCCACTCCGGTCACCGGATACGCCTCGGGTGCGTACGAGAAGGTGGCGGCCGTGACGATGGCGTGCTGGGCGCAGGCATTCGCCGATGTCGATCCGCGCCGCCAGCATGCTGCGACGATCAACCTCGCCAACCTCGTCGTCAGCGGACGAAACCCCGAGACCGGGGCAGACTCGGTTGCCTACCTGTGGAACGAGGGCGGCCAGGGGGCGCGCAGCTACAAGGACGGCAACAGCTACCAGCTGATGATCTTCATCGGTGGCGCGACCAATCAGCCGATCGAGGTCCTCGAGCGGATCGTTCCGATCCGTTACCTGCGGTGCGAACTTGCCGACGACTCGTGCGGCCACGGCGCCTATCGCGGTGGCTTCGGGATCGACAGATCCTTCGTCGCGACCGAGGACATCGTCGTCACGATGCACGGCGATCGCCAGGAGGTGACGCCGTTCGGACTGGGCGGGGGGTGGAACGCAGGGCCCAACCTGCTCGTCACGTCCCCGGGAACGAGCGAGGAGCGCAGCCTCGGGATGGATACCGCCGGCCTCCGCATTTCGGCCGGGACCGAACTGCTCTACTGCTCCAACGGCGGTGGCGGCTTCGGGCCGCCGCACCGACGCGCGACGGAGCTGGTCTTGGCGGACCTGCGGGCCGAGCGGATCGACGAGAAGATCGCCGCCGAGGTCTACGGCGTCATCATCGACGATGACGGTGAGTTCGACGCAGAGGCAACCGCCGGCGCCCGTCAGAAGCTGGCTGACACGGAGCCCCGGCTCGGCTACGGCCCACGTGAGGTCCACCCTGCCGGCCAGCTCGTCGGCGTTCTGCCGGCCGACCCGGGGGCACGGGTCTGATGCCGAAGCCGGTGGTCGTCGAGAACCTCGCGGAGACGGGTCCGGGTTGGAATCAGGCGGTGATCGCCGAGCCGTTCGTCTTCGTCTCGGGGCAGGTCGCCTGGGATGCCGACGGCCGGGTGAGCGGCGACGGCATCGAGGTCCAGAGCGAGGCCGTCTTCGACAATCTGGAGCGGGTTCTCACAGCGGCCGGCAGCGGCATCGGTAATGTCGTCAGGGTCGGTGTCTATCTGACCGACCCAGGGGATCTCGAGGCCTTCCGCCTCGTCCGCGATCGCCGGCTCGCCGGGGTCGCCCCCGCATCGACGCTGGTCCTTGTGGCTGCCCTCGCGGACCCCGGTCTTCGCGTCGAGGTCGAGGCGATCGCTACCTTGGGGGCGTCGTGAGCGCCGGGGAGCCGCTCGCCCCGGTGGCGTGGAGGCCGCGACCGGAGGAGGTGGCTGCCAGCAATCTCGCCCGCTTGATGCGGACGCACGGATTCAGCCGCTTCGACGAGTTGCTTGCGGCGTCCACGGGAGATCCCGAATGGTTCTGGGATGCGGTCATCGAGGACCTGGGCATCGAGTTTGATCGTCCTCCCGACCAGCTTCTCGATCTGTCTGACGGACCCGAATGGGCCCGCTGGTTCGGTGGCGGTCTGATCAACCTGGCTACGGCCTGTGTCGTTGCTCCGGCGGCGAAACGACCTGATCAGGACGCCTTCGTCTGCCGTCCGGAGGACGGCCCGACGCAGCGCCTCCGCTTCGCGGAGCTGCGCGACGAGGTCGCCGCCCTCGCAGCTGCACTGCGTGCGGAGGGCGTGCGAAAGGGCGACGCGGTCGGCCTGCTGATGCCGATGATCCCCGAGCTCGCGGTGGCTTTCTATGCCACCGCGGCGGTGGGCGCCGTCGTCGTGCCCGTGTTCTCGGGGTTTGCGGCCGCGGCCGTGGCCGAGCGTTTTGGAGAGGCGGAGGTCGTCGCGATCCTGGGAGCATCGGGAGCGGTGCGGCGCGGACGAACGCACCGCATCGACCTGGTCCTCGAAGAGGTGGTGAAGGACTGTCCGACGGTGCGGACGGTGGTGCTCGTCGATCCTGTCGACGATTGGCCCGACGCGAACGGATTCCGCCAGGGTTGGGAGGAGTTCATCGCACCTCATCGAGGGGAGGCCCTGCGGATCGAGCCCACCGAAGCGGAGGATCCGGTGATGATCATCTTCACCTCCGGCACCACGGGCAGGCCGAAGGGGGTAGTCCACGTCCACGGTGGATTCCTGGTCAAGGTGGCCGCCGAGGTCGCCTATCAGCTCGATGTCCGGGCGGGAGACTCCGCCAGCTGGGTCACCGATATCGGCTGGATCATGGGGCCGTGGCTCCTGGTCGGAGCGCACGCGCTCGGCGCCGGCGTGGTCGCCCTCGACGGGGCACCTGATTGGCCCGACGCGGATCGACTGTGGCGGTTGGTCGAGAGTGAGCGCATCACCGCCTTGGGAGTCTCGCCGACGCTGATCCGAGCCCTGTCCGCCCACGGCGATCCGGACCCGTCGATCGACCTTTCCTCGCTGCGGACCTTCGGCTCGAGCGGTGAGCCTTGGAACCCGGAGCCATATCGCTGGTTGATGCGGGCGGGCGGAGGCCGGGTGCCGATCATCAATCTCTCCGGCGGCACCGAGGTCGCCGCCAGCTTTCTCTCCTGTCACCCGGTGGAGTCGATCCGCGAGTGCTCACTCGGCGGCCCGGCGCTGGGCATGGACATGGACGTCTTCGACCCCGCCGGTCGAAGCGTCCGCGAGGAGGTCGGGGAGCTCGTCTGCAAATCGCCGTGGCCCGGGATGACCCGCGGCCTGTACGAGCAACCGGATCGCTATCTGGGGACCTACTGGTCCACGTATCCGGGTGTCTGGCGGCATGGAGACTGGGCCTACGTCGACGGCGAGGGCAACTGGTTCCTTCGCGGCCGTTCCGACGACGTCCTCAATGTCGCCGGCAAGCGCCTCGGTCCGGCCGAGATCGAGTCGGCCGCCGTCGCCCATCCGGCGGTGATCGAGGCTGCGGCCATCGGCATCCCGGACGAGATCAAGGGGGAAGCGATCTGGTGCTTCTGCAGCCTGGAGGAGCCGCCCTCCGATCCCGGCGCCACCGGTCTCGAGGTGAAGGAGCTGATCGCTGCCGAGCTCGGCCGACCCTTCTCTCCCTCCAAGGTCGAGTTTGTCGACGCTCTACCCAAGACCAGGAGCGGCAAGATCCTCCGCCGCGGGCTGCGGGCCGCCGTGCTGGGCGAAGACCTCGGCGACCTCAGCTCGGTTGAGAACCCGGATGCCCTGCAGGCAATAGCCTCAAGCTTTCGCTGAGCCTTGTTCCGATGCCCGCTCCTCGACAACCTTCGCGAGGGAGAGGACCGAGCCCAGTCGATCGGGAGGCGCGGCCAGTTGCAATCCCGCCGGGAATCCGTCGCGATCTGGTCCCACCGGAATCGTGACCGCGGGCCAGCCGAGCGCATTGAAGGGTCGTGTCAGCATCGAGGCTTCCCGTACGGAACCTTGGCCCAGCTTTGGCGGTGGGCCGACGGCGCAGGGCGATGCGACGACATCGAATCGAGCCATCTGTCCGCTGATCCTCTCCCGCTCGAGCGCGAGCCGTGCGTGCAGGGCGGTCAATTCGTCCTCGTCGATCTCGCGTCCGATTTCGGCAGAGGCGCGGACGTCGGCGGAGAACGGCGACTCGTCTGCGGCGATGGACGGCCCCCACGTGCGATCGAGCTCGGCGGCGAGCAGACGCCCGATCCCCGGCGGCTTCCAGTCCAGCCGATGGCTCTCGACGTCGGCCACCTCGCCGAGGACCTCCGCCGCCCGATCGCATACAGACATCGTCTCGGGCCCTGCCGCGGCGAAGAGGTCCTCAAGCCGACCGATCCGGAGCTTCGACGGCGGGTGTGCGGGAAGCTCCAGTCCCAACGCCCGGAGCCCGCGCCTGCAGTCGTCGATCGACCTGGCGATCAGGCCGACGGATTCGAGGCTCGGAGCAACGGCGGCGAGTCCGCGGGTCTCGACCATTCCTGGCGCCAGGCAGACTCCGGCGAGGCCGCAGTACGTTGCCGGGATCCGCACCGACCCGGCGGTGTCGGTGCCGAGGCCCAGCGTCGCGATTCCGGCGGCCACGGCTGCCGCCGGACCTGCCGACGATCCACCCGGGATCCGATCGGGAAAGCGTGGGTTGGGGCAGGGGGGGAATCCCGGCGCCAGCCCGGCCATCGTCCAGCCCAACTGGTCCATCGATGCCTTGCCGACCACGATCGCTCCGGCGCGTCGCAGCTCGGCGACCACCGCCGCATCGCGAGTCGCGGTCCGGCCGCTGCCTCTGACCCCGCAGGTCGTGCGGAGGCCGGCCACGTCGAAGCAGTCCTTTACCGCGAGGATCTCGCCGGCGAGCGGGCCGGACCCGGCCGCATCGTCGGCCTCGGTCGCCGGTTCCCAGAAGATCCCGATGTTTTCGCTCGCGCCTGCTCGTTCGATCGCTGCGGCCGCGCGAGATGGGGATGGCGGCTTGGGACTCGATTCCACCAGCCGATTCTTCATCGCTGGGACCAGGTCGTGAATCCTCCCCGAGGGCGATCTGAGCCGAGAAAAGATGGCCAGCGATCGGAAAACGACTCTCCCGATGGTACAAATAGCAAGGGAAATCGCTCGTCAGCGGGATAAAGACAGGCTGCGTCGCCAGATCTAAGCTCGATATCGAACCGCGATGAACCCTCCGACTGCTACTCCTGAGCCTCCCTCTTCCCGGGATCCGATCGAGATCGTGGTGGTTGACGATAACGCTGCTTTCCTCGAGGCGGTCAGCTTCCGGCTCACGAGGCGCAGCGAATTCCGCGTCGTCGGCACGGCTAGCAGCGTCGACAAAGCTATCTATCTGATCGGGGCGCGTCGCCCGCCTGCGGTCGCGATCGATGTCCGGATGCCCGGGATCGGCGGCCCCGGCTTGGCTCGGTGGATCCGTGAGAACCATCCGGGGACCGCGATCGTGGCGTTGACGGTCTCCCACGAAGAGGGCGACATGTCGGAGATGCTGTACGCGGGTGCGACCGGCTACGTGCTCAAGTCCGATGCGCACGACGACCTGCCGCGTGCCGTCATCGCCGCAGTCGATGGACATGCATGGGTATCTCCCGAGATGAGTCGCAAGCTCGTCTCGGCCTTCGTCGATTCTGACGTAAGTTTGATCCGCGGCGCCCTCGGCAAATGCGAGGATCTGACAGCGCGAGAGCGGGCGGTTCTCGAAGAGGTTGCAAAAGGAAGGACGAACAGCGAAATCGCGAGCTGTCTCTTCATCGCCCAGACGACGGTGAAGACCCACCTTAAGAGCATCTTCGGCAAGCTCGACGTGCGCAATCGTGCGGAAGCAGCCTCGTTCGCCTGGCGTTCCGGCCTGGTGGGGGGCGAGGTGCGCCGCAACTAGCCCGCCTCAGGCTGACTGCATATCCTCCCTCCGAGGTATCGACTCTTGGGGGGCTGAAGGCCACGATGCTGTCTGGTGGCTTCCTTGGACCAAGAGAAATGCTCGACCGCCTCGACCGATCGCGCGCAGAAATCCGTGGAGGCACTGGACAAAACCGTGGTCGAGCTCCGAGGGGTTCTTCCGGCGGGTGAGGTCATCGATTGGCTCGGCCCACGCCGTTATCTCCATGCGGGGCCGCCTTTGCGCCTGGATGAGATCCCGGGGCCGATGGAAGGAGCGTTGATCGGGGCGCTGTTGCTCGAGGGGGAGGCCCAGACGACGGCGGAGGCCGAGCGGATCGTCCGATCAGGTGAAATGGAGATCATTTCCGCTCATGGCAAAGGTGCGGCGGCTGCCATGGCAGGCATCGTCAGTCCGTCGATGGCTGTGGTCGTCGGTGCGGCGGCCGGTCGCACGATCTGCTCTCCATTGAACGAGGGGCTCGGAACGGCCCTCAGATTCGGGAATTTCGATCCGCCCACGCTGGATCGGCTCAAATGGTTGAACTCGGTCGCCGGGCCGCTGCTGGATGCCGCCATCCGTACTGCAGATCCGATCGACCTGGCCGAGATAATCGCCGAGGGCTTGCGTCGTGGCGACGAGTGCCACAATCGAAACGTGGCAACGTCCGCACTGCTGATGGCGCGGCTGGCTCCAAATGTCGTCGAAGCCGCCGAGCGCAGTGAAGATGCCGCCAGGCTGTTCGACTTCATCGCCAACAACAAACACTTTGCGCTTCCGTTTTCGATCGTCGTTGGCAAGGGCGTGACGACGGCAGCCCATGGCATCCCAGGAAGCCCGATCGTGACCGCCATGGCCGGCAATGGGCGACGCTTCGGGATCCGGGTGAGCGGGACAGGTGATCGCTGGTTCACGGCCCCTTCGCCGCTCGGTGAAATACGTTTCTTCGACGGCTTCACCGCCGCCGACGCGACGCCGACGATGGGCGATTCGATGATCACCGAGACAGCTGGTTTTGGGGCTTTCGCCACTTCGGCGGCGCCGGCGATCGCGTCCTTCGTCGGCGGCACGGCGGCAAGTGGACGGGCCATCGTCGAGGAGATGAGGACTATTTGCGCCGGAACGAGCAGTCGTTTCCTGCTCCCGGCGGAGGACCACACGGGCGCGCCGATCGGGATCGACGTCAGGCGGGTGGTCGACAACCGCGCCGCGCCGGTGATCAACAACGGCGTCGCTCACCGCGATGCGGGCCGCGGTCAGGTAGGGGCAGGCCTGACGAGGATTCCGCTTGCGCCGTTCGTCGAGGCTGTCGAAGCCCTCGATCGGGAGTTGATCCGCGGATGACCCGCACGCTTCCGAATCGCCATCCCGAGGAGCGGCGCCTGGCGATGGTGCGACAACTCGAAAATCTCGCCGATGCGGTGCGCGCGCCAGGCCCTCTCGATCGGGTCACCGACCTGGTGATCTCGCAGATCTCCGACATCGTGCCCAACACCGGGGTCGCTATCTGGCTCTACGACACGGAGAAACGGGTGTGGTACATCGGTGGCGCCCGGGGCCTCACCCATAGGGCCTCGCAGGTCAGCTTCAAAAGTGGTCACACTCTCCACGATCGGGTCGGCGAGCAAGGCGAAATTCTCGAGGATCTGAATACTGCCGGATTTCAACGTCTGTATCCCGAGCATGACCTCGTTCACAGCGCTCTCTACGCGCCGATGACGATCGGAGGTCGGCGGGTCGGATTGATCGCGCTCTATCGCAACGAGGGACGCTTTGGTGACGATGATCTCGCCTTCGTGCGCGCGGTCGGAGAACAGGTCGGTATGGCGATCTCCTTCGCGATGTTTGAGGCGAAGTCCGAGCGAGCCGCGGTGCTGCAGGCACGAAATCGATTGGGTGCCGACCTTCACGACGGCATCCTCCAGATCCTCTCTTCTTTGCGCATGTATACGGGCGACCTGAGAGAAACCCTGGAATCACTGCAGGATGGGCTGGACGCAAGGCCCCGCGAGGAATTCGATCAGGCTCTCCGCCAGCTCGACCGCTGCCTCGACGAGAGCTCGAAAGAAATGATCAGTGCGATCGGCTTTTTACGGGAACCCGATGGTGCGCGGGACGTTCGTCGTATGCTCGAACATACTTGTGAGCGGTTCGAGGCGAACGGGATCATGGCCGATCTGACCTTTCAGGCAGAGGAGATTCCTCCAGGTGTCGCGGACGCATTGGTGTGGATAGCTCGCGAGGCTGCAAGCAACACGATCCACCACAGTGGTGCCCGACATGTCGAAATCGTCTTGCGTGAAGTCGGCGAGCGGGTCGAAATGACCATCGCCGATGACGGTTCCGGGTTCGGCTCTCTCGGAGACGACCGCGAGGGCACGCATTTTGGGCACGTCATCATGAGGGAGAGAGTGGCTCAATTGGGCGGAGACCTGCAGTTGGTCACCGACTCGACCGGGACAACCGTCAGAGCGGTACTGCCTCTTCTTCCCTCGAAGGCAACATCTCATCCTTAGGAGGGATTGGCCACAACGCCACCCACATCTAGTTTCGGGTAGGTGCTAGAAGAAGTTAAATCGCTACCACAATCAACGGCAGCTATGTCGACACCGGCATCATCGACGGTGAGGTCGTCATGCAGGGTCGCGAGCTGCTTACCGTGAGCGAGGCCGAGGTGCTGCGGAAAGCCAACGAGGCATTCCAGGCCGTCCGCGAGCGGATCGTTGTTCCCGAGGACCTGACCACCACTTCCGGCGTCTGACGCCGGAGCCGGCGAACCAATGCTCGACTCGACCGTCCGCGTGGCCTCTCCCGCCCCCCAGTAGGCCGGACGTGTCGGTCGAGCATCTCGCCGGTGGCAAGCTCCTGCTGGATCGTCCGGCGGATGGGGTGGCGCGGTTGCAGATCAGCAACCCTGCCCGACGAAACGCCCTCGATCACGAGATCCTCGACGGGATCGCCCGGGCATTGCGGCGCCTCGAGGATGGGACGGTTACCCGTTGTGTCTTGTTCACGGGCGAACCGCCTGTCTTCTCGGCGGGCTACGACCTCGCGGCGATTCCCAAGGGGTCGTTCAGCCGTGACGCCGAGGCGCTCATCGCCCATCCCTTTCACCCTGGCATCGAGGCGATCGCCCGCCACCCGTGGCCGACGGTGGCGGCGATCAACGGCCATTGTCTCGGCGGCGGTCTCGAGTTGGCCATCAGCTGCGACCTTCGGTTGTGTGCGGCAGGTGCCGAAGTCGGGATGCCGCCGGGCCGACTGGGATTGATCTACGGCCACACCGGTCTGCGAAAGTTTCTCGACACCATCGGCCTACCGCGGACCAAGGAGCTGTTTCTCACCGGCCGAAACATGACCGCCGATAGGGCGGAGCGGATCGACCTCGTCAACGAGGTGGTCGACGACGCGCGCCTGGAAAGCGAGTCGGTGGCTTTGGCGAGCCGGATCGCCGCGAACGCGCCGCTCGCGACCAAGGGCAACAAGCATGCGATCGATCTGCTGAACGCTCATCCGGTGCTCAGCGAGAAGGACGAGCGCCGGCTCATGGCACTGCGAAAGTCCTGCTTCACCTCCGAGGACCTGCGCGAGGGAATCCGAGCCTTCGGTGAGAAGCGGGAGCCTCAATGGGTAGGACGCTGATGGCCGAGGCGTGCCGCGACACGATCGTCCAACGCGTTGCCGGCACGGCTGTCGACTGGCTCGGAGAAGATCGGCGCGTAGTCGCGGCGCTGTTGGTCGGCGTCGAGGGTTCGGCTCCGCTCCTGCCGGGAGCCGTCATGCTGATCACCGCGGACGGTGAGGTGGAAGGGTCGATCACCGGAGGCTGCGTCGAGGGGGCGGTGGTCGATGAGGCATCGGCGACGTTCAAGGGGGCGGCCCCCCGCACGCTCACGTACGGGATTTCAGACGAGCTTGCGGGATCAGTCGGCTTGACCTGTGGGGGGATCGTTCAGGTCTTCATCTCCGAGCTGTCCGAGGATGCCCGACGGGTCGAGAGACAGGCTCGCGCGTCCATCGTCGAAGGGCACCCGGTGGTCATCGCAACCCTGCTCGATGGTGAGCGCGCGGGTGCAAAGCTCGGTCTGATCGACGGGGTCGTCGCCGGTGGCATGGGCGGCTCGGAGCTTCTCGATCGATCGGTGCTCCGCGACGCCCGAGGCATGCTCGCCCAAGGCCAAAGCGGCGTCCGTCGGTACGCCGCCGACGGTGCGGTCCTCGGCGCGGACGTCGCCGTCCACCTTCAGTCATTTGCATCGCCGCCGAAGATGTTGGTTTTCGGGGCGATCGATTTCTCTGCCGCGCTGGCGGCCATCGCCGCCCAGATCGGATACGAGGTGACGATCGCGGATCCTCGCGCCCCCTTCCTCGAGACACCACGATTCCAACGGGTCGCCAACACGATCACCGGTTGGCCGGAGGAGGCCTTCGACCAGGTCGACCTCGGCCCCCGGGACGCGGTCCTTATCTTCACCCACGACCCGAAGCTGGACCGGCCGGCGGTCATCGGCGCACTCGCCGGTCGTGCCGGATACATCGGTACGCTCGGATCGCGGAAGACGACCGCGGATCGCGAACGCAGGTTGCGCGAGGACGGGGTGACAGATCTCGAGCTTGAGCGGATTCACGCACCTAGTGGACTCGACATCGGAGCTGCTACTCCGGAGGAGGTCGCGATTTCAGTGTTGGCCGAGATCATCGCCGACCGTTCGGGTCGTGAAGGCCGCCCACTCCGCACGGTGACGACGCCAATCCATGGGCCTGGCGTCCACCGACTGCTCCCACCGACACGCCGGACGTAGCCGGGGCCCGCCGTTCGGCCCGCGACCGATTTCGTGGCGTGATCCGCCCGGTGGAGGCGACGCGGTGATGGGGGAAGTCGAGATCGGGCCGGGCCACACCTCGTCACCGCCGCGATCACCTGCGACTCGGTTGATCAGCTCGGTCTCGCTCCGGGCGTCTCCGCAATCGCAATCGTCAACACGAACGCCGCGGTGGTCGCGGCCGACTACTTAGCTCTCGGCCCGACGGCGAAGGACAGCCCGGGTCGAGCCGAGTTGTACGTGCTGTGATCGACGACGACGATCGCTCGGGTCGGCCTTGGGCGCTATGCCGCAGTGAGCACCAGCGGTTCTCCCGTGTAGTGGCCGGAAGGTAGTCATACACGGGAAATCCTTCCTTCGGACGATGCCCCCCGTCGTGTCCAGCCCCCAGCATGTGACTCGACCAATTCTCCCGGGGCCGCGGGTGAAGGAGCGGCGACGGACAAGAGCCCATAGGAGGCGTATTCGTGTTTTCAGGAATCAAGAAGCGATCTCTGCTGGTCCTCGGTGTCGGCCTGGCAGTGACGCTCGCGCTGTCCGCATGCGGCAGTTCCTCGAGCAGCTCCTCGGGCAGTTCCTCGAGCAGCTCGACGAGCAGTTCGACGACCTCCGCAGTTACAGGTGACCGTGTCGGTTACATAAGTGTTGCCCCGGTAACTTCCGGTGACTGGGAGCAATCCAACTGGCACGCGCTAGAGGCCGCCGCGGCTAAGTATCACCTCGATGTCTCCAACCAGGAGAACGTCAGCTACGACCAGGCGGAACAAGTCCTTGCCCAGATGGCGCCCAACGAGGACGTCATCATCGCCGACAGCTCCGGCTATGAAGCGCCCGTGCTGCAAGTGGCGGAACGATTCCCAGAAACGATGTTCATCGTCTTCTCGGACCTGGCCTCGACCAACGGTTTGGAAAACGTTGCCGGTTGGGCGGCGAACTGGAGCGAGATGGGCTATCTGGCCGGGACGGCGGGATGTCTGGCGGCGAAGGCCGACGGGAAGTCCGGCGTGGGTCACGTCAACAGTGAACCGATCCCAGCATTCTCTCGGTTCTCCGGCGGCGTCGAAGATGGCGCAACGGCGAGCGGTTGCAAATTCCAACAGACGTGGATCAACAGCTTCACCGACACCTCGGCGGCCAAGCAGGCCGCGGAAACCATGATCAGCCAGGGCGCCGGGGCGATCACCTCGAGTGCTGACACCGCGGATCAGGGCAGTCGGGCCGGCGCGGCGACTGATGACACCCCGTTCATCGCTGACTACGCCCCGACCCCGGGAGCTCTGACAAGCATCCTGATCAACTTCGATGCGGCATACGCGCAGATCGGCAAGCTGTGGACCTCCGGACAGCTCAAACCACAGGTCTACCCGATGTCGGTGGAGGACGGGCTCCTGTCCTACTCGACGCCGTTCAGCGGCCCTGAGGCCTCGGTGGAAGAAGAAGCCCTGGCGATCGAACAGGAAATCAAGTCAGGTCGGATCAAGGTCGACTCGACCAAAGCCCTGACGCAGTAGCAGGACGCGGCGCCGCCTCCCATGCCCAAGGCCAGCTCAGTGAACCGTCACCCGGGTCCCGGAAGCGGCGCCGCGCTCGCGGACAGGGATCGAGCCGCGGGCGACTGGACCCTCGAAGCCCGTGGGATCTGCAAGCACTTCGGGACGGTGCGGGCCAACGACGGGGTCGACATGACCCTCAAGGTCGGTGAGATCCACGGCCTGCTTGGCGAGAATGGAGCCGGCAAGTCGACGTTCGTGAAGATACTTGCCGGAATGCAGCAGCCCGACGCGGGAACCTTGACGATGATGGGTGAGCCCGTCTCGATCGGATCCCCGAGCATCTCTCGTGGCCTCGGTATAGCGGTCGTGCATCAGAGCTCCTCGCTGGTGCCGGCGTTGACGGTGGCCGAGAACTCTGTGCTGCTGACCTCGCGGTACGGGCGGGTCGACGGTGGCCTGAAGGCGCGGCTGAGGGAGACTGCGGAGGCAGTGGGGTTCTCGATCGATCCCGACGCCAAGGTAGGTCCTATGAGCGTCGGGCACCGTCAGCGGGCGGAGATCGTTCGCGCACTGATCCATGATGCGCGACTGATCCTGCTCGATGAGCCGACCGCGGTGCTTGCCCCGCGGGAGCGCGATGACCTGTTCGCCCTGCTGCACCGCCTGGCGGACAACGGGACCGGCGTCGTGATCGTGACCCATCGTCTCGACGAGGCCCGAAGCGAGTGCGGTCGGCTCACCGTGATGCGCCAGGGACGGGTAGTCGGCGATTGCGCGGCTCCGCAGGACCTCTCGGAGGCGGAGCTTGTCGCGATGCTGGTCGGCAAGGTCGAGACCTATTCGCGGACCGCTCAATCCCGCACGCCGGGAGCGGTCGTGGTCGAGGCCACCGGGCTGACCGGAGCTCCCCCTCATGGGCATCCGCTGCGCGGGATCGATCTCACGGTGCGCGCCGGCGAGGTGCTCGGTATCGCCGGGGTGGAGGGCAACGGCCAGCGGGAGCTCGCATCCGCGCTCGTCGGCGGCTGGCGTCCGGAGGGTGGGGCCGTTCAGCTGAACGGCCGACCGATCCTCGACTACCCCAAGGGCGAGCGTGCTCGACTCGTCGCCGACATTCCGGACGATGATGCGATCGCGGTCATCTCTGAAGCGCCCGTGTGGCAGAACCTCGCCCTGAGTACGCTCGCCTGGCAGCAGGCGCCGACACCTTGGGCGCGTGGCCGGATCCGCGCGAATGCCGCTCGCCTGGTGGAGCAGTTCGAGGTGAAGACCGCCAGTATCGACACGCCGATCGGCCGTCTCTCGGGTGGCAATCGTCGCCGCGTCGTGCTTGCCCGCGAGCTGTCCAAGTCCCCCCGCCTCGTCGTTGCCAGCTATGCCACCAAGGGTCTGGACGTGCGGTCAATCGAATCGATCAAGGCCTGGGTCGGCCGGTTGGCGGCCGATGGGGCGGCCGTTGTCTACATCGCGTCCGAGCTCGAGGAGCTGTTGGCGCTGTCTGACCGCATCGCCGTCTTGGCCCGCGGGCAGATCACCGGGATCCTGCCCGCCGCCAAGGCCGATGTGGCCGAGATCGGCCGCTTGATGCTTACCGACAGCCGAACCGGAGGAGAGTTCCATGAGCACGGTTGATGCTGGTGCAGCGCGCCCGCCTGTCGCGGGCCGCCATTTTGTGACCGGCGTGCCGGAGGCGTTATGGCCAGTCGGTGCGGCGCTGACCTCGCTGATCATCGTCGGCCCGCTCGTCGCGATCGCCGGCGCCGATCCGCTCTCGGGCTACTCGGCGCTGTTCGAAGCCTCGTTCGGGTCGATGGCCTCGTTCGGGACGCTTCTGCAGTACTCGGTGCCGCTGATCCTCGTCGGCCTCGGGGTGGCGCTCCCGCTGCGAGTGGGGCTGTTCAACATCGGCGGCGAGGGACAACTGCTGGTCGGCGCGCTGGCCGCGGTGGTCGTCGGCGTCCACTTCAGCGCGGTGGCGGGTGTCCCCGGCAGCTTCATCCTTCCGCTCGCGGCGGCCGCGGTCGGAGGAGCGGTCGTCGGCGGGATCGCCGGCGCCTTGAAGGCGTGGCGGGGAGTCAACGAGATCATCACCACGATCATGCTCAACTTCATCGCCACCGAGTTCGTCCTGTACTGGGTCGATGGACCGTTCAAAGATCCGCAGCTGACGTACAACTCGAGTCCGGCCATCGATCCCGGATACGCGCTTGGTCACATCGGTACCGTCGCCCGGATCCCGACCTCGATCTTCGTCGCGCTGGGGGTGGCCGTGATCGTCGGCTGTCTGGTCCACTTCACCCGGGCCGGATTCCGCCTCCATGTCGGGGGTGCCAATCCTGAGCTGGCGACCCGGACGGGGATCTCCGTCCCGCGCCTGTATCTGTTCGCGATGCTCGCCGGCGGCGCGCTGGCGGGACTCGGCGGCGGAGCGGAGGCGATTGGCAACCAGATGCGCGTCGGCGACAGTTTCTCGCCGGGTTGGGGGTTTGACGCGATTGCGATCGCCGTGCTTGCTCGCGCGAACATGTTCGCGGTCATCCCGTACGCAATCTTTTACGGCTTTCTGCGTAATGGTGCGGGCCTGCTGGAGCTCAACCTGCAGGTCCCGAGCTCGATCGTGGAGATGCTCGCCGGGATGCCGATCATCGTCGTCGCGGCGGTCATGGGATATCGGATGTACACGCAACGCAGCAAGGCGGTGTGAGCCATGCAGGCCTTCGTCAACTCGACCGTCGTCTTTGCGACCCCGCTGCTGTTCGCTGCACTCGGTGGCCTCATCGCGGAGCGCACTGGGGTGCTCAACGTCGGCCTGGAGGGCTTCATCCTCGGTGGCGCGTTTCTCTCGGCGTGGATCGCGGGCAACCATGGCTCGGTGCCGCTCGCACTGCTGCTCGTCCCGCTCGCGGGTCTCCTGGTCGGCATGCTCTACGGATTCATCGTTGTGCATCTGCGCGGTGATCAGGTCGCCGTCGGTATCGCCTTCAATCTCGTCGTCCTTGGATTGACGAGCTACGGGTTTGATCTGTTGACCCGCGGCAGTGCGGGGCAGGAAGCGCTGCAGACCGGCCGGATCGGCAATATCGCGATCCCGGGTCTGGATTCGATTCCCTGGTTCGGGGTCGCGTTCGACCAGCCCTGGCTCACCTATGTCGCGTACCTGCTGGCGCCGGTGACGTTCTTCGTCCTGTTCCGCACCGGCCTCGGGATCCGCGCACGTGCGTGCGGTGAGTATTCGGCCGGGGCCCAGGCCGCGGGCCTGAACGTCCGGCGGTGGCGGCTGGGGGCGACGGCGCTGAGCGGGTTGATTGCAATGCTCGGCGGCGCCTATCTGGTGCTTGGTGACACCCAGGGCTTCATCATCAACATGTCCTCCGGCAAGGGCTACATCGCGCTCGCCTTGATCATCCTCGCCCGCTGGAATCCGCTGGGCACGATAGCTGCCGCGGCGCTGTTCGGCGGCGCCCAGGCGCTCAACTTCCAGCTGCAGATCGGCGCGATCTTTGGTTGGGAACCGCCGGTGGACCTGGTCGACACGCTGCCGTATGTCGTGACGATCGTGGCGGTCACGATCGCCGGTCGCAATGTCTCAGCGCCTGCCGAGGACGGTAAGCCGCTGACCGTTTGATGTCCGCGGTCGCCCTCTAGATGACGAGCCCAGGGACGTTCCGAACGCCATGAGATAGATCCGGGTAGAGAGTTGAGAGCCGACCGTCCCCGTGGGAGAGGAAGAGGCGCTCGCCGATCTCCCGGTTCGAGAAACCCCGGGCGGCGACCTCCTCGCCCCGACGCAGTGGTCGGGCCGTCTTCAGCATCGGTCCGGGACCGGCTCCCTCGGTCGATCGACGTTGATGTCGCTCTAGAAGTCGGCCTCAAGCCACCGCGAACAACCGCCACTCTCCCGGCGCGCCCTTCAGGGTGTGGACGCCGCGTTCGGCGAAGGAGAGGCCGGAGCCGACCACCAGCTCCTTGACCGTGCTCGAGACGTAGACCTCGCCGGGGTCGGCGAGGGCGCCGATGCGGGCGCCGATATTTACGGCCATGCCGGAGATGTCGTTGCCGATGAGGTCGACCTCGCCGGTGTGGATGCCGGCGCGGATGGGGAGGTCGAGGGGGGAGAGGCGGTCGCGGATGGTGGTGGCGCAGCGGATGGCGCGGGCGGGGCCGTCGAAGGTGGCGAGGAAGCCGTCGCCCATGGTCTTCACCTCGTGGCCGCGGTGGACGGTGAGCTGGCGGCGGACGATGGTGTCGTGGCGTTGGATGAGGTCGCGCCAGGCGCGGTCGCCGAGGCGGGCGGCGGTGGCGGTGGAGTCGACGATGTCGGTGAAGAGGACGGTGGCGAGGGCGCGGTCGGGCTCGTGGGCGCGGCGGCTGCCGACGAGGAACTCCTCGATCTCGTCGAGGAGGGCGTCCTGGTCGCCGATCCAGGCGAGGTGGTCGGCGCCGTCGAGCTCGACGAGGCGGGCGTCGGGGATGGCGTCGGCGAGGTAGCGGCCCTGGGGCAGGCGGACGACGATGTCGTCGCGTCGGTGGAGGACGAGGGTCGGCGCGGAGATGGTGGGGAGGACGGGGCGGACGTCGATTTCGCGGTAGAGGTCGATCAGCTCGACCGCGCCGGTCGGGCTGGTGCCCTGGCGCAGGAGGCGCGCCCACCAGGTCCTGAAGTCGGGGTCTTCGGCGGCGCTCGGCGCCCAGAGCTCGGCGCCGACCGGGCCGCCCCAGCCCTCGCGGAACATCTTGCGCAGCCCGTCGAGGCTCTTCGCCTCGATCCCGGAGGGGTAGTCGTCCGCCCTCAGCATCCGCGCCCAGGTGCCGTAGAGGACGAGCGCCGCCACCCGGTCCGGGTAGCTGGCGGCGAAGAGGGCCGAGACCGGGCCGCCCTCGGAGATGCCGAAGATCGCCGCGCGCCCGCAGCCGGCCGCCTCCAGCACGGCTCGCAGGTCGTCCATCGACTCCTCGAGGGTCGGCGGTCGCCCCGGCCGGTCGGAGAGCCCCTGGCCGCGCTTGTCGAAGACGATCACCCGCGCGAAGGAGGTGAGGCGGCGGAGGAAGCGCGCGATCTCGGGCTCCTCCCAGATCAGCTCGACGTGGGAGACGAAGCCGGGCACGAGGACCAGATCCAGCGGCCCCTCGCCGTGGACCTGGTAGGCGATGCTCGTCCCGTCGGAGTCGGCGTAGTGGGTCGCCGCTTCCATCATCTTGGAGCCACCGTAGAACATGCGGCCGAGCGGGCTGAGATTTTCCGCGACGCGGTCGCCGGCGAAGAAGGCTCAAGTCTGCGGCCGGGGCGGCCGATCAATGGGGCGTGAGCTGGGGAAAACGCGGTGTTTTGTTGATGGCGGTGGCCGTCCTGTGTGCGATCGTCGCGGCCGTCGGCGGTGCTTCGGCGGCGCCGCGGGCGGGCGGATCGAGTCAGGTGACGATCCGGATCTGGCCGAAGGGCGTCTATGGCTACGTTCACAGCGCGGCGTCCAGCTGCGCGGGTGGTCGTCAGGTAGTCGTCTACGAACGGGGCGGCGAAACGCCTGATCCCGCGGGGGACCGGCGTGTCGCCGCGGTGCGCACCAATGCCGAAAGCGGGCAGTGGGCGGTGCGAACCCAGGCAAGCGGGCCGCTGTATGCGGCGGTGGCGAAGAAGGGCGGGTGCGGCGCGGACCGCAGCGATGTCGTCGCTTCGCTGGTCGAATCCGGCGAAAATGGGCAGGGGGACGAGTATCCGAGCTGCAGTCCTTATCTGAGCGAAACGCCGGTCTCGATCTGCAAGCTGGATCAGGTCTACGCGAAGCTCGACCAGGAAGCGGTGTTCAAGAGCTGCGTCTTCTCGCGGGGGTCCGGGAGCTGTCCGGGAAACACGAAGCGGGGGTCGTTTCCTTGGTGCTGCGGGGCGTCCAGGCTTTATTGGAACTGGGGCGACCACAAGGTGCAGTTCGTGAAGTTCGGACCTGACGGCAATACCGGGATCGCGCACCTTGGGGGCACGATGCCGGGGCCGGGGTCGGCGGACTTCACGGTGACCGACGGGTTCGCGGCGAATGAAGCGGGCTATCCCGTGGGCGATCACTTCTTCACCCCGAATCTGCCCGGGGCGCGGGCGGGCGAGGTGGGTGGCCCCTTGAGCGTGAACTTCGTCGGCGGCAGCTGGGACGAAAGCGGCGCCGAGATCTTTATCGACGGCTATCTGTATCTGAAGCAGTAGGAGGGGACCGATGAACCGCACGTCGCTCGGCAGGCTGGTCGCTGCCCTCATCCTCGCGCTCGTCTGTGTGGGCGCCGCGGTGCTGCCCGCCTGGGCGGCGCCGAAGCACTCGAAAGGCGGCTCGCTGTCGATCGAGGCGATCCGGGTCGGCACCGCGACCGGCCCGCTCAGCCTGCGCGTGCGGGCCAACGTCCACACGCGGATCGAGCTGCGGGTAAACGGCGCGAACGTCACCCATCCGTTCCAGATGGCGGGGAAAGACGCGCAGGAAATCCAGCTGCGCGCGGGCGACGGGCTGGTCGCCGGCGCCAACCACCTGCGACTGCGCGCGATCCGCGCCGGCGGCAGCGTCACCGTGCGCCGCACGGTGAAGGTCCCCGGCCGCGCCCTCTTCGCCAACGCCGGTGCCGACACGGTGGCGACGGTCGACTCCCACGCCCGCCTCGGGGCGGCGCCCGCGCCCGGTGCGGGCCCCGGCGGAGGGGCGGAATATCGCTGGCGGATCGTCGGGCGCTCGCCCGGTGCGGCGGGCACGCTCAGCCGCCGCGATCAGGCGCGGTCGCTGCTGCGCGCGACCGCCCCCGGCACCTTCGAACTCGAGCTGGAAGCCGATCCCGACGGTGCCGACGGCCCGCAGGAACCGTCCTTCGACGCCGTCACGGTCACCGCCGCCCCCGACGACCCGCCGATCGGCGCCCCGCTCGACACGCTGGCGAAGAGCGACGGGAAGCTCGGGATCTCGATCGGCGGCGATTTCCTCGGCGGCACCGTCCAGCCCGACGGCCTCTCCTACGCGGTGCTCGAACGGACGACGCGCCGGGTCGTCGCCTCCGGCGAAGTCCGCGGTGGGCAGGGAGCAGGCCTCGACACCCTCAACGACCTCGCGGGCAAGTACGGCGCCGGCGGCAACTACATGAAGTACCTGATGATCGTCAGCGGCGCCCGGGGCATCCCGGCCGCGCAGGCCGCCGCCGCCGCGCGGCTGTTCAAGGCGCTCGGCGCACCCCGGCTCACCGAGGAGAACTTCGCCGCGCTGCGCACCGGCCAGCAGTTCTCCGTCGTCGGGATTCCCGGCGCACCCGCCGGCGCCGCCACGATCCGCATCCCCGGCGGCTACACGAGCCCGACCTCCGGTGCGATCACCGGCTACCTGCAGAAGAACCAGGCGGTCGACGTCGACGGCGCCCCGGTCTACGACTACGTCGCCCCCGAGCACCCCGAATTCGACACCCGCACCCCGGCGAGCACGGCGACCAACGACATCGTCAAGGTCGGCGCGGACACCTACGCGGGCCAGCTCAGCGCGAACGCGACCGCCGCCCTCCACGTCGTCGTCCTCGAAAGCCTCACCCTGAAACTGCTCGACAACCTGGTGCTGTCGACCAACGACGCCGTCGCCGGCCTCGACCGGAAATGGCAGAGCATGGCCGCGGAAAAGCTGAAGACGGCGATCGAGCGCCCCGGCGGTCCGACCGTGATCATCCAGACGATCGGCAAGCCGAAGGCGGCGGGGCCGGAGTGGGCCGGGATCGTCCGCCAGGTCGTGCGGCTCGGCGGCAACGCCGTGCTGGTCAACGCGCTGGAAGGCAACAACGAATACGCGCTGGTCTCGCGGCTCGGCTCCGAGGCGCCGCCGGCCGAAGCGGGGACCGCCTACGACGCCGGTCCCTACCCGGCGCCGAGCAACCCGCCGGCCCGCCTCGTCGGCGTCCTCGGCCGCACCCGAACCTCCACCTTCGAGCCGCTGGTCGACAGCACGCCGAGCGAAAAGAGCCCGGAAGGCGGGGTCAACCTCGACCTCGTCAAGCTCGCCTATCAGCCGGCGACCGCCTGGCCCGAGCTGGCGAAAGGCGCGACGCCCGCCGAACTGGGCGCGGTGGAGAAATACATCTGCGAAGCGCTGAACTTCTGCCAGAAAGTTGACAGTTGCGCCACGCTCCGCGATTGCTTCTGGAAGAAGCCGGGCGCCGACTGGGATCTGAAGCACTCCCAGCTGGCGAACCTCGGCTACCAGGACCGCGGCTTCAAAGAGGTGACCTTCAAAGCGGCGAAGGAAGAGCTGCTGCGGGAGGTCGCCGACGTCGCCAACGTCCAGACCTACCTGCGCCGCCTGCAGGAACCGCTCGACAAGTCCGCGGGGGAGTCCTACGTCGACCTCCAGAACATCGGCACGCAGGTCTGGAACTCCGTGCAGCAGCCCGGCCCCGACAACACCACCTCGTGGACCCTCGGCCTGGTCGGCAAGATCGCCGCCGTCGGTCAGCTCGCCGGCCCGCCCTACAGCGCCCTCGCCGCCGGTGGCGCCGCGATCTTCGGCCTCGCCTCCTACCTGACCAACCAGGAAGGCCAGCCGATCCTCGGCAGCGACATCAAAGCGAAGGCCTCGCAGCTGGGGACGGCGCTCTACGAACGGATCGGCGCCGCCCGCCGGGAGACCGCCGCGATCGGGCTGCTGCTGGTCAGCGACTACGGCAAGCTCACGGCGGCGAGCAGGCACGTCGACTCCGACTGGAGCATGCCGCCCAATCCGGCGACCAGCGCGGTGCCGATCCGGATCGCCGCCAAGCAGTGGTTCTACGAATCCCTGATCCCGGTCGCCTACCCGTACCTGCTGATGGCCCGGGCCGGCAACGCGCGCCAGCTCTCCTGCGAACTCGTCGACCGCGCCGGCTGGCCGAACGAGCCCGACAGCACCCAGATGCAGGCGACGATCGGCTATGACGGCAGCGGCGTCGCCGAACGGGCGATCTTCTGGTTCGCCAAGGGGTTCGGCGGCGGCAGCGCGCCGCCGGCGGGCATCGGCGACTCGATCTTCCGCCCGCGCGACGTCCAGGACCCGGGCCTGGGGATCGAGAAGATGCACTTCTTCACGCCGCGCGTCTTCAACAACCGGATCGTCCACGCGATCGACCATTCCTCCTACTGCTCGGTCGGCTTCCTGCCGCGCTTCTTCTAGCGGCGTCCGGCCCGCTCGGGCGCAGCTCGACCATCTCGGACTCCCTTCGGGGTTGACAGCGCCTGCCTCGGGCCGCTAGCGTCATCGGGCACGATCCGATCGATCGTTCGATCGGGAGGAGAGAGAGGGAGCGATGGGACGTTCCGAGCATCATCCGAACGACACCGAGGCGCGGATCCGGGAGTCCGCCCTGCGCCTGTTTGCGAGCCATGGGTATGAGGCGACCGGGATCCGCGAGGTGGCGCGGGATGCCGGCCTGTCGCTGTCGTCGATCTACCACTACGTCGGCAGCAAGGAGGACTTGCTGCTGGCGATCGCGACGAAGGCGATGGAAGATCTGCGCTCGGCGGCGGAGGAGGCGCTGGCCGATGCGAAGACGCCGTCGGAGCGGCTCGCGGCGCTGGTGGAAGCGCACGTGTTCGTGCACGGGCGCGATCGGCTGGAGGCGTTCGTCTCGGACACCGAGCTGCGGGCGCTCAGCGAGCCGGAGCGCAAGGGGGCGGTGAAACTGCGGGATCGCTACGAGGCGCTGTGGCAGCAGGTGCTGGACGACGGGGTCGCGTCGGGGGAATTCGCCGCCGAGGACACGCGGCTGGTACGGCTCGGGCTGTTGCAGATGTGCACCGGCGTCGCCCATTGGTACTCGCCCGCGGGCGACCGTTCGATCGAGCACATCGCGAAGACCTTTGCCGACCTCGCCCTGGCGATGGTGCGGCCCGCTGTCCACCGGACCGGGGAGGTCTCGGGGCGATGAGATTGCACGCGTTGCACAGTGGCGGGGAGCGAGCCGACATGGCGATCTTCGATCCGTTTCACCCGGAGGTCGGGACGCAGGTGACGATCCCCTACTTCGTCTACCTGATCGAACACCCCGCGGGGAACGTACTGTTCGACAGCGGCGGGCACCCGGACCTGATCGACAAGCCCGATGAGTACCTCGGTGCCGCGGCGGACGCCTTCGAGGTGGTGATGGAGCCGGGCGACGACGTGGTGAGCCGGCTGGCGACGATCGGGATCGCGCCTGCCGACGTCGAGCACGTCGCCCACTCACACCTCCATTACGACCACGCCGGGGGCGTCCAGTTCTTCCCCGACGCCACCTTCTACGTGCAGGAGCGTGAGCTGCAGTTCGCCTACCGGCCGCCGGTGTACCAACGCGACATCTACCTGAAGGCGGACTTCGACCACGACGTGAACTGGTTCGAGCTGGAAGGCGAACATGACATCTTCGGCGACGGGAAGTTGGTTCTGTTCCCGACCCCGGGGCACACCGCCGGCCACCAGTCGCTGCTGGTGCGACTCGACGGCGGCGCCGTGATCCTCGTCGCCGACGCCTCCTACAGCCCGCGCAACATCGACGAGAACGTGCTGCCGGCCCTGCTCTGGAGCCCGGACGCGATGGTCTCGAGCTGGCGTCGGATCCGCGAGGTCCAGCGGCGCGAGAACGCGACGCTGATCTTCACCCACGATCTCGACTACGAGTCGACGACGAAGCTGGCGCCGCGGGAGCACTACGAGTGAGCCCCGCCTCGAGCTGGCCCGAGCCGGCACCCGGACAGGCCCGAATCGACGCCGACGACATCGTCAGCCTCGCGCTCGACGCCTGCCGCGCCGCCCCCGAGGTGCCGGTGATCCGCTTCGAGGACGGCGTCGAGATCTCGCGCGCCGAGTTCCTCGCCGCCGTCGACGGGTTCGCCTCCTGGCTGCACGACCGCGTCGAGCCCGGGGACCGCGTCGCGGTGATGATGCACAACCGGATCGAGTTCATGGTCGTCTGGATCGCGGTCGCCGCGAAGGGCGCGGTCCTCGTCTCGATGAACCACGACGCGCGCCGCCACGACGCGTTGCACGTCCTCGCCGACTCCGGCGCCCGGGTCGCGGTGGTCGACGCCGGCTCCCACCCGCTGGTCGCCGAGCTCGCCGCGGAGCTCCCCGACCTCGAGCACGTGGTGCCGGTCGGCGGCCCGGAGCCGCACGGGCTCGCGCCCTTCACGGCGCCCGACGCCCCCGGGATCGACGCGCTCCGAGTCGACCCGGACCAGGTCACCAACGTCTACTACACCTCCGGCACCACCGGCCCGCCCAAGGGCTGCATGCTCGGCCACGACTACTGGGTCCGCTTCGCCGGGCTCTACCTCGACCTCTACGGGATGGGGCCGGACGACCGCCTGCTCTGCTGCCTGCAGTTCTTCTACGGCGACCCGCCCTGGCAGCTCCTCGCCAGCCTGCGCGCCGGGACCACCCTGATCGCGATGCGCCGCTTCAGCGTCTCCCGCTTCTGGGACGTGGTGCGCGCGAACGACGTCACCCAGGTCTTCGGCCTCGCCTCGATCCCGGCGCTGCTCCTCAGCGCGGCGCCCGACCCTCGGGACCGCGACACCAAGGTCCGCTTCGGCCTGCAGGTCGGCATCGCCAAGGACCTCCACGCGGCGATGGTCGAGCGCTGGGGGTTCCCCTGGACGGAGGGCTACGGCCTCACCGAGACCGGCCTGGTCGTCGGCATGCCGCCGGGCGACGCGGAGCGGATGACCGGGTCGGGGTCGATCGGGATCCCGGTGCCCGGGGCCGAGGTGCGGATCGTCGCCGAGGATGGCGGCGAGGCGCCGGCCGGCGAGCCTGGCGAGATCTGGATCAAGGCGCCCGGCCTCTTCAAGCGCTACCTCAACCGGCCCGACGCGACCGCCGAGGCGCTGGTCGACGGCTGGATGCGGAGCGGCGACCTCGGGCGCCGCGACGACGACGGCTACCTCTACTTCCTCGGCCGCCGCAAGGACATCATCCGGCGCAGCGGCGAGAACGTCGCCGCCGCCGAGGTGGAGCAGGTGCTGCGCGCCCACCCGTCGGTGCTGGAGGCCGCCGTCGTCGCGGTCCCCGACGAGTTGCGCGGCGAGGAGGTCAAGGCTTACGTCGCGTTGGTCGAGGGCGAGACCCCCGACACGGTGACGCCGCAGCAGCTGATCGAGCACTGCTCGGCGGAGCTGGCGACGTACAAGGTGCCCCGCTACATCGACTATCGGGAGGAGTTCCCCAGAACTCCGTCGATGCGGGTGCGCAAGAGCGAGCTGATCGCCGAGGTCGACGACCTCACGGTCGGCGCGTGGGACAGGGAGGCAGTAATCGATCCGAGCCAGAGGAGATGAACGTGGAGTCCGTAGCTGCTGCACCCACCGAATCCAGAACGTCAGAGCTAGCGGGTGGGTCGATCGGCCTGTCCGGGGCGGTCGTCCAGTCGGCGGCCCTGATCGCGCCCGCGGTCGGGGCGACGGCCGGCTTCGTCTTCATCGCCGGGCAGAGCGGGTTCGCCGCACCCTTCGCGATGATCGTCGGGATGCTGATCTCGCTCGGCGTCGCCGTGGTGATCGGCGACTTCGCGCGGAAGATCCCCGCCGCCGGGTCCTTCTACAACTACCTGACCGCGGCCTTCGGCCCGAAGACCGGCTTCGTCACCGGCTTCATGCTGTTCGGCGCCTACGCCCTGCTGCTGCCGTTCCAGCTCGCCTTCTTCGCCAACTACGCCTCGTCCTACTTCGACGCGCACAGTTTCAGCCTCGCCTGGCAGTGGTGGGCGCTGGCCCTGATCGCGGTGACGACGACGTTGTGTGTGTTGGGACTCAGCCCCTCCCTCAAAGTGGGGTTGATCGGCCTCACCTTCGAGGTGTTGGTGTTCGGCACCGTGGCGGTGGCGGTCCTCGTCAACGGCGGTGAGACCGGCCTCAGCCTGAAGCCGTTCGATCCCAGCCAGAGTGCGCTCGGCTTCTCCGGGATCATCTACGGCCTGGTCTTCGCGATCTTTGCCTTCGTCGGCTTCGAGTCCTCGACCACGCTGGGCGAGGAGGTGCACGAGCCGCGCCGCACGATTCCGCGTGCCGTACTGGTGACGACGATCATGATCGGCATCTTCTACACGCTGTTGATGTACGTCGGGGTGATCGGGTTCGGCATGACCGCCCCGGGGCTCGAAGCGCTGCAGGGCGACGGTGCGCCGTTCAACACGCTGGCGCAGAACTTCGTCGGCTCCTGGTTGTCGACCCTGGTGACGATCTCGGTGATGACGAGCTTCCTGGCGCTGAACATCGTCACCGTCACCGCCGCGGCGCGGATGATCTACTCGATGGGCCGCGACCGGATGCTCCCCGGCTTCCTCGCGCACGTGAACCATCGCCGCGCGCCGAGCCGGGCGGCCCTCGTCGTCGGCGTCTTCGGCATCGCCGTGACGCTGATCTTCGGCTCGATCTACTCCGCCGAAGAGGCCGCGACCTGGGGCTCCTACATCGCGACGCTGTTCTTCATCGTCGCCTACGCGCTCCTCATCGTCGGTGTGGTGCGCCTGTACTGGTACCAGTACCACGACGAGTTCTCCTATCTACGTCACGTCGCGGTCCCGCTCGCCTCGCTGATCGGCGTCGGCATCGTCGCCTACGGCAACGTCCACCCGACGCCGCCCTCGCCGCTGCGCTGGTTCATCTGGGCGACGCTGGCGGTCACGCTGCTGTCGGCGCTGGTGGCGATGTGGCTGGAGCGCCGTGACCCGGAGAAACTGGTCCAAGCCGGGCAGCTCTTCGCTGCCGCTACCCCCGAGGAGGCCGATGTGAGACCCGACGTCGCACCGATCGTGCCGGGGGGCCAACCGATATGAGCATCAGCCTGGAGGTCGACGAAGGGATCGCGACGCTGACCCTCGACCGCCCCGAGGTCCTGAACGCGATGGACACCGGGACCTACGCCGAAGTGACCGCGGCGCTGGAGCGGATCGATGCCGAGCCGGAGATCCGGCTCGGCATCGTGACCGGGGCGGGCGAGCGCGCCTTCTCGGCGGGGGCGGACCTGCGCGAGATGCACACCGGCGAGGAGGGCGGCGGCGAATGGGGCGCCTGGCGCCCCGACCGCTGGGACTTCGGCGTGCGGACGTCGAAGCCGATGCTCGCCGCGGTGCGCGGGTACGCGCTCGCGGGCGGGCTGGAGCTGGCGCTCCTCTGCGACATCCGGATCGCCGCCGAGGACGCCGTCTTCGGCGCGCCCGAGGTCAAGTGGAACCTTCTGCACGGGTTCGGGGCGCTGCGGCTGCCGGCGCTCGTCGGCCTCTCCGACGCGATGCGCCTGCTCCTCACCGGGGACATGATCGACGCCGCCGAGGCCCGGCGGATCGGGCTGGTGAGCGACGTCGTCCCCGCCGCGGAGCTGATGCAGCGCACCCACGAGATCGCCGCGTCGATCCTCGCCAACGCCGACGAAGCGGTGCGGATGACCAAAGAGCTGGCGCTGCAGGGGCTCGGTCACCCGCTGGAGGACGGGATGCGGCTCTACCGGGAGATGTATAGACAGGTCGGCGCGACGAGCGAGCAGCGCGAACGGCTCGGCACGTTCGGCAACGGGCGCAACGGGGCGGAGGGTCGCAGGTGAGCGCGGTGATCGACATCCGGATCAAGCCGCCGATGCGCGACGGCGCCGCGGACGCGCCGGTCGTCCCGGCGCCCGAGTACGGCCGTTACGACGAGGTCTACGGCTTCCAGGAGCTGCTCAACATGACGGCGCCGGAGCTCGTCGCCGAGATGGAGGGGGCAGATGTCCTCGGCATCCTCCAGGCGGAGCACGAGTGGGGCACCGATGCCGAGTACAACGATCGGGTCGCGACGCTGCTGGAGCGCTACCCGGACAGGTTCGCCTGCGGCTTCGCCTCGGTCGACCCCCGCGAGCCGATGGCCGCGGTGCGGGAGCTGAACCGGGCCTACGAGGAACTCGGCCTGCGCGGCGCGATCTTCGAGCCGGGGTTCCTGAAGGTGTCCCCGGCCGACGCCTGCTGCTATCCGATCTACTCCCGCTGCACCGAACTCGGCATCCCGGTCGGGCTCCACACCGGGATCAACTTCTCCTCGCACGGCCCGATCGAGAACGGTCGTCCGCTGCTGGTCGACCAGGTCGCCTGCGACTTCCCCGACCTGACGATCATCTGCCACCACGGCGGCTGGCCCTGGCCGCACGAGGCGGTCGCGGTCGCCTGGAAGCACAAGAACGTCTACCTGGAGTTCGGCGCGATCGCCCCCAGATATCTGCAGGGCCAGGGGGGATGGGGCGACATCGTCCACTTCATGGACACGGTGCTGCGCGACCGGGTCCTGTTCGGGACCGACTGGCCGATGCTGCGCTACGAGCGGGCGCTGGCGGAGATCGGGGCCCTGGAGCTGCGCGAGGAATCCCGCCGCCGCTTCCTCCACGACAACGCCAAAGCACTGCTGGAAAGGATCTTGGGATGAGCGTGACGAGCGAGCTGCCCGGTGAGGAGGTCTTCGCGGGGAGCACGATCGCCGCGCGGATCGACGGCGACGTCGGCTGGGTGATCCTCGGCGGCGAGCGTCCCTTCACCCTCGACGAGTCGGTTCCCGGCGACCTGGTTGCCGCGCTCGACGCGCTGGAAGCCTCGCCGGCGCGCGCGCTGGTGCTCGCCGGGACGACCCGCGTCTTCTGCGCCGGGGCGAATCTGCGCCTCGGTCCCAAGCTGGTCGACGCGGCCTTCGCCCGCCGGTGGCTGGCCGGCCACCACGAGGCCATCGCCCGCCTGGCGGAGTGCCCGCTGCCCACCGTCGCCGCCGTCCACGGCGCCGCCGCCGGCGCGGGGTGCAACCTGGCGATCGCCTGCGACCACGTGGTCGCCGCCCCCGCGGCCCGCTTCTCCCAGGCCTTCATCCGGATCGGCCTCGCGACCGACATGGGCAGCCTCTTCCTGCTGCCCCGCCGGACCGGCCTGCAGGCGGCGAAGGACCTGATGCTGACCGGCCGCGAAGTCGAAGGCGACGAGGCGCTCGCCCTCCACCTCGCGGACGAGCTCTGCCCCGCGGACTCGGTCTGGGAGCGCGCCGCCGAGGTCGCCGCCACCCGCGCCGCCGGACCTCGCGCCGCCTACGCGGCGGTGAAGCGCGGCCTCGCCGAGGGCGCCCATCTCCCCCTGCGGCCGAGCCTCGACCTCGAACGCGATCTCCAGCTCGACGTGATGCTCGACCCCGACTTCGCCGAGGGCAGCCAGGCCTTCCTGGAGAAGCGCCCGCCGGTGTACGGGGGAGCGGGCGGCGCCTGATCGTCCCCTACGGCCGCGCCTCGAGGATCAGGTTGAAGGGCGTCTCCGTCGCCCGGCGCACCTCGGAGAAGCCGCCGTTCCTGATCACTTCGCCGAGGCGCTTCTCGCCGGCCTGCGCGCCCAGCGCCAGCCCGACCTCCTGGTCCAGCGACGCCGGCGTGCAGATCATCGTCGAGGCGCCGTAGAAGATCCGGCCGACCGGGTTGAAGTTCTCCTCCGGCTGGTCCCCGGCGAAGGGCTCGACGATGAGCCAGGTGCCGTCGGGCGCGAGTGAGTCGTGGACGTGGGTGGAGGCGCCGACCGGGTCGCCCATGTCGTGGAGGCAGTCGAAGACGGCGACGAGGTCGTAGTCGGTGCCGGGGTAGTCCTTGGCGGTGGCGACCTCGAAGGTGGCGTTGTCGACGCCGGCCTCGGCCGCGGCCTCGCGGGCCCGCTGGATCGAGGCGGGGTGGTAGTCGAAGCCGTGGAACTCGGAGTTGGGGAACGCCTCGGCCATGAGGATGGTGGAGGCGCCGTGGCCGCAGCCGATGTCGGCGACCTTGGCGCCGCCCTCGAGCTTGGCCTCGACGCCGTCGAGCGCGGGGATCCACTCGGTCACGAGGTGGCCCTTGTAGCCGGGGCGGAAGAAGCGCTCGGTGCCGGCGAAGAGGCGGTGGTCGTGCTCGTGCCAGCCCATGCCGCCGCCCGACCTGAAGGCATCGGCGATCTTGTCCTCGTCGGCGTAGAGCGAGGCGATCAGCTCGTAGGCGCCGAGGAGGTAGAAGGGGCTCTCTTCGTCGGCGAGGGCGAGCGCCTGCTCGGGCGGGAGCTCGTAGGTGTGGGTGTCGGGGTCGTAGATGACGTAGCCGCCCGCCGCCTGGTTGCGGAGCCACTCGCGCACCGAGCGCTCGGCGACGCCGGCCCGCTCCGCCACCTCCTCGGAGGTGAGGCGCCCGGCGCCCGCCATCGCCTTGTAGAGGCCCATCCGCTCGCCGATCACGAAGAGCGGCGCGCTGATCACCGCCCCCATGTCGGTCACTGCCTGCCCCATGAATGCTTCGAGCTTCTCGGGATCGATCTCGGTTGCGGCCATCTGCTTCTCCTCCTGGTGTAGGTGCCGGTTCGGTGTCAAGGCGGCCTACGAGTCGGCGGTGGGATTCGTTCGGGAGCGCCGCGGCACAACTTCGGCATCCGGTTTGGACTCCTCGTCCAAAGAATTCGGGGACCAAGTCTCAGCGGATGACCGATGAGGGTCGAGGCCCGTGCGAGAATCGCCGCCGCTCATGGCCGGACACGCCTCATCGCGCTCCACCGGGAGGAGTCGACTCCTCGCCGCGCTCGCATTTGCGTCGCTCCTGGCCGCCGCCGTCGTGACCGTCGCGCCCGCCTCCGCCGCGCCCGCGACGCCCGCGCCGGCCTCCGCCGCGCCCGCGACGCCCGCGCCGGCCTCC
>JBPYFM010000004.1:0-22493 GCA_051986435.1 Solirubrobacterales bacterium
GCTATAGGTCGGTTAGGACGACCGCACCCCGGGGGACCCTCGATCCGGGCCCGGAAAGGGACGGAAGGCGCCCGGGCGTGTGACGTTCCCGGCATCTTCGTCACCGATCGGCCCCTGATGGCCCCCGATCGGCCGGAGGTGTGCCTTCTCCCGCGCATCACGATCACGTGAGTCCGACCGCCTCGCGTCCCTGTACCGGCTCTCCCCCGCACCCCTCACGTCCTGGGCGCCTCATGGGGGTCACAGCCTGCCAGGACCCCCATGAGGCGCCCAGGACAGCCTGCGGCGCCCCGAAGTGGTGTGGACGGCCGGCGCCGAAGTGGTGCGGACGGCCCGGGCCAAAGTGGGTGCGGAGCGGACGCCCGTCCTGCAGCGGTGCGGACAGCCCGGGGCCGGACTGGCGCGGACGGCCGGCCCGACGCGCCCGCCGCCCCCGCCCCAGCCCCAGCCCCAGCCCCAGCCCCCGAGCGGAGCAGGGGAGCCATCCCGCCGCGCCGCCCCCGCCGCGGCGCCCCGCTACCCCTCCGCCGCCACCGGCTCGCCCTCGGCGGCGGGGCCGTGGCCGCCGCCCATCTCCGGCGTCGGGGCCTGCTTCAGTACGAAGATCGCGATCAGGACGCAGGCGAAGGCGAGGCCGGCGCCGACCAGGTAGGCCAGGTGGTAGCCGGAGGTCAGGGCCGCGGCGGCGGAGTGGCCGGCGGCCTCGAGGTTTTCGGTGCGCTGGGTGGAGAGGGTCGCAAGGACCGCCAGGCCGACGGCGCCGCCCACCTGCATGCTGGTGTTGACGAGGCCCGAGGCGAGGCCGGCGTCCTGGGGAGTCGCGCCCGACATCGCCAGGGTCATGATCCCCGGGAACGAGGTGCCGATGCCGATCGCGATCAGCAGGAAGGGCGGCAGCAGGTCGGTCACGTAGTTGCCGTCGACCGGCGTGCGGGCGAAGAGGAGGAGCGCGATCGTCACCAGGATGAAGCCGGGGATGAGGATGTTGCGGGGGCCGAAGCGCATGATCAGCTTTTCCGAGAAGCCGAGCGAGAGGCCGCCCATCACCACCGTGGTCGGCAGGAAGGCGAGGCCGATCTCCAGGGCGCTGTAGCCAAGCACCCTCTCCAGGTAGAGGGCGCCGAGGAAGAACATGCCGAACATCCCGGCGACCAGCAGCGCCTGCACGGTGTTGGCGCCGACCACGTTGCGCGAGTGGAAGAGGCGCAGCGGCATCAGCGGGTTCGCGATCCGGCCCTGGCGACGGACGAAGGCGACGATGAGCGCCGCGGCAAGCACCAGGCCGCCGATCGTGCGCGCGTCGACCCAGCCCCATTCGGTGATCTGCAGGATCGTGAAGACGCCGAGCATCAGCGCCCCGGTGATCAGCGCGGCGCCGGGGAAGTCGGCGCCCTCCTGCATGCCGAGGCCATCCGGGTCGTCGACCAGGCGCAGCGCCAGCCAGCCGACCAGCACGCCGATCGGCAGGTTGATGACGAAGATGAAGTGCCACGAGATCGCCTGGGTGAGGACGCCGCCGAGCAGCAGGCCGATCGAGCCGCCCGCCGAGGCGACGAAGCCGTAGACGCCGATCGCTTTCGCCTGCTCGTTCGGCGCCGGGAACATCCGCACGATCATCGCCAGGATCACCGCCGAGGAGAGCGCCCCGCCGATGCCCTGGACGAAGCGGGCGCCGATCAGCACGCCCTGGTCGGGCGAGGCGGCGCAGAGCGCCGAGGCGATCGTAAAGATCGAGAGGCCGACGATGAAGACGCGGCGCTGCCCGAGCAGGTCGCCGAGCCGCCCGGCGAGCAACAGCAGGCCGCCGAACGGGATCAGGTAGGCGTTCACCACCCAGGCGAGGTTCGACTGCGAGAAGCCGAGGTCTTCCTGGATCGAGGGCAGGGCGACGTTCACGATCGTCCCGTCGAGAACGATCATCAGCATCCCCGCGCAGAGGACGTAGAGGGCGAGCCAGCGATTGCGGTCGGACGTGTCGGTGGTGGCGGTCATGTGGCTATGGACCGATCGTGGGACGAGAACTCATCGGTCGGGGTCAGGTCTCCCCGTCGTAGTACTCGACCTTGGCGGAGCGGTGGACCATAACGGTGCTCTCCGGGTCACCGGTCCAGATCCCGACCTTGTCGGAGTTCGGGTAGACGGTCGCGGTCGGGTGGACGACGGTGGAGAACATCAGGACGCGGGCGGGCTCCTCGGTGTCGTTGCGGATCTGGTGGGCGCCCTGCGGCCCGCGCGGGAAGCAGGCGACGTCCCAGGGTGCGAGCCGCTCCTCGCCCTCGGGCGTCCGCAGGGTCGGCGCGCCGCCGAGGACCAACAGCCACTCCTCCTCCCCGCACTCGTAGTGGTAGGGGCAGACCGCCTGCCCGGGCGGCAGCTCGTAGACGCTGATCCCGGTCTCCTTCGCGCCGAGGAGGCCGCCCAGCCGCGCCATCCCGGCGCGGAAGCCCTCGGGGTCGGTCTCGTCCCAGGTGAACGCAGGTTCGGAGATGTTCACTTTCTTCACGAAGTCGAAGCTACCAATGACACAACTCAGTAGTTTTGGGTGGTGAACTCGGTCAAGGAGCCGCTGGGTCGGGGGACGGCGGGGATCGTCACGTCCACGCTCGACGCGGTGGTCGTCCTCGACAAGGAGATGCGGGTCGTCGAGTGGAGCGCGGCCGCCGGCGAGCTCTTCGGGATCCGCCGCGGCGAGGCGGTCGGCACCGACCTGGTCGAGCTGATCGTCCCGGCCGAGCTGCGCGACTCGGTGCGCTACTGCCTCGCCGGCGGCGAGGGCGAGGGCCCCGCGGACGACGAGCTGCTCGGTCGGCGGATCGAACTCCCGGCGCGCCGCTCCGACGGCGTCGGCTTCCGGGCCGAGCTGACGATCGTCCGCGCCCCCTCGCCGGATGCCGGCCCGACCATCTTCGCCCGCGACGTCAGCCACCGCCTCGAAGCCGACCGCGTCCGCGCGCACATGGAGCAGGTGGTCACCGGCAGCCGCGACGCCGTCTTCTCCAAAGACCTCCAGGGGGTCGTGACCACCTGGAACCCCGCCGCGGAAAGGCTCTACGGGTACACCGCCGAGGAGACGATCGGCCGCCACGTCAGCTTCCTGATGCCGGACGAGTTGAAGTACGAAGCCGACGAGATCCTCGCCGCGATCCGGCGCGGGGAAGGCATCGAGACGCACGAGACGCGGCGGGTGCGCAAGGACGGCACGGAGATCCACGTGTCGCTGACGATCTCGCCGATCGGCAGCGACTCGGGGTACCTCTACGGCGCCTCGGTGATCGCCCGCGACATCACCAGCGAACGGCGGCGCGCGCGGGCCCGCGACTTCCTGATCGCCGCGACGCGCGACCTCGACGCCTCGCTCGACCCGGTGGAGACCGCGCGCAACATCGTCGCCAAAGGGGTGCCGGACCTGGCCGAGGTCTGCGTCATCGACTTCATCCGGCCCGACGGGCGGATCGGCGACTCGGTGGCCGCGGCGGCGATCCCCGGCGCGGCGGAGCGGCTGGAGCAGATCCGCCGCGGATCGCCGCTGGACCCGGACGGCGCCCACCCGGTGGCGCAGGTGCTGCGCGCCGGGGAACCGATGGTCTGGCGCGACCTGAAGGAGCCCGCGGTTGCCGACGCGGTCGTCCAGAACGTCGAGCACCAGGCGCTGATCGACGACGCCGGCTACGAATCGGCGGCGGTGGTCGGGCTCGTCGCCCGCGGGCGCAAGATCGGCGCGCTCTCCTTCCTCCACACCCAGGCCGGGATCCGCTACCAGCAGTCCGACCTCGAGTTCCTCGGCGAGCTCGGCGAGCGCGCCGCGCTGGCGCTCGACAACGCGCGGCTCTACCAGGAGCGCGACGCGATCGCCCGCAACCTGCAGCGCGGCCTGCGGCCGCCGCGGCCGGCGCCGGTCGCGGGGCTCGAGTCCGCGGTCGTCTTCGAGGCGGCCGGGCAGGGGATCGACATCGGCGGCGACCTCTACGACGTGCTGCCGACCGAGGACGGCTGCTGGGTGCTGATCGGCGACGTCGCCGGCAAGGGGTCGGCGGCGGCGGGGGTGTCGGTGGCGCTGCGCCACGCGGTGCGCGGTCTGACCCGCGAGGTCGACGAGCCGGAGGAGGTGCTGGTCCGGGTCAACGAGCTGCTGCTCGAGGGGACCGGGCTGAACGACTTCGCCACCGCCGTGCTGGTGCGGCTGCGCCGCGAGGCGGGCGGGCGCTGGACGCTGGCGGTGGCGAGCGCGGGCCATCCGCCACCCGTCCACGTGCGCAAGGGCGGCGCGCGGCTGCTCGGCGGCGGCACCGTGCTCGGGGCGCTGAACGACGCCCGGGTGCAGCGCCACGACGCCGCCTTCGAGCGCGGCGACACGCTCGTGCTCTGCACCGACGGCTGGCTCGAGGCGGGGCCGCCGTCCGAGCACCGCGACCCGGTGGACCTGGCGCGGCTGGCCGAATACCTGGCCCCCCTGGCGCTCGAGGAGCTGACCGCGCGGCTGCGTGGCGACGCGGTCAGCCGCGCCGGCGAGCTGCAGGACGACGTCGTCCTGCTCGCCTTGCGCCGGGTCTAGGCGACCGGTCGCGGGCGGCGTCCATGCGCAGCCGGATCCGCGTGCCGGACCGGCCGGTGTCGATCCACACCTCGTCGCAGAGCTGCTTGGCGATGTAGAGGCCGCGCCCGCCTTCGGCGCTCGGGTCGGGGCGCTTCCGTCCCACCATGGGGTCGGTGATCGTGCCCCCGTCGGCCACCTCGACGAACACCACGCCTTCCTCGCCCCAGACCGAGGCGAGGCCGCGCCCGCCGCCGTGCAGGATGCTGTTCGCGGCGAGCTCCGACGCGGCGACCACGAGGTCGTTGGTGCGGGACGCGGAGAGCCCGCCGGCGGTCGCCGCGGCGGCGGCGAGGGCGCGGACGTCGTGCAGGTCGTCGAGCCCGAACTCCTGGCGGCGCGCCTGCAGCGGGGGCGGCGAAAACCCCGCGTGGAGGGGGTCGATCTCCGTCCGGGTCATCGGCATGGCTCCCCGCTACCCGGCTGAGCGGCCCACTCAACATCGAACCTTGCATCGGTCTTCCTAAGTGGACGGACGCTCGGCGGGTCGCGGGTCGCCGAGCCAGTACCGAGGGCCGGAGCCGAAGCGGGCGGCGCGGTCGTCCGGGTTGGCCAGCTTGCAGCGGTCGAGCGAGAGGCAGCCGCAGCCGATGCACTCGGTGAGGCCCGCCTTGAGGCGCTCCAGCTCGGCGATCCGCTCGTCGATGCGACCGCTCCAGTTGGCCGAGAGGCGCGACCAGTCCTGGCGCTTCGGGGCGCCGTGCGGAGGCAGCTTGGCCAGCTCGGCGGCGATCTCCTCGAGGCTCAGGCCGACCTTCTGGGCGAAGACGATGAAGGCGATGCGGCGCAGCGCCGGGCGCGGATAGCGGCGGTGGCCGTTGCCCTCGCGCTCGGCGGTGATCAGCCCGCGCTCTTCGTAATAGCGGAGCGCGGAGGCGGCGACGCCGCTGCGCCGGGCCGTCTCGGAGATGGTCAGAAGCTGCGACACGGGCTTGACTTCAAGCTTACTTGAACTTGTACGGTCGGACGATGATGAGACCAAGCGAACGGATAACCGCAGAGGTGACCAGCTGGGACGGGGTCGAGGCCGGGGCCGGGAGACGGGGCGAGTACGGCTTCCGGCTCGGCCGCCGGGAGCTCGGGCACCTGCACGGCGACCACGCGGCGCACTTCTCCTTCCCGCGGGAGCGCTGGGAGGAGCTCGCCGCCGAAGGCCGGATCGTCGAGCACCCCGTCTTCCCGGGCAAGCACGGCCCGGCGGCGCGGCGGATCGAGGACGACGCCGACGTCGAGGACGTGATCGCCCTGATGCGGATCAACTACGAGGCGGCCAAGGCGCGCTCGCGCTGAGCCTGACGGCCCGCCGTGGCCGAGTCGTAGGCGGCGAGCTGGGGGAAGGCGAGCGCGACCACGCCGACCGAGGCGAGGCAGACCAGGCCGCCGGAGACGACCGAGAAGCCGGGGCTGGTGAGCGCCGCGACGCTCCCCGACTCGACGTCGCCGAGGCGCGGCCCGCCGGCGACCACGAGGTTGAAGACCGAGGAGACGCGGCCGCGCATCGCGTCGGTGGTCAGCGTCTGCATCATCGTGTTGCGGCAGACGGCGCTGACCGAGTCGGCGGCGCCGGCGAGGGCGAAGAAGAGGGCGGCGGGCCAGATGTTGTGGACGAGGCCGGCGCCGGCGATGAGCATCCCCCAGAGGGCGACGCAGACGAGGACGATGCGGCCGAGGTAGCGGGCGTGGCGCATCCAGCCGGTGGTCAGCGCGGCGACGGTCGAGCCCGCCGCGACCGCGGCGTAGAGCAGGCCGGTCCCGGCCGCGCCCGCGTGGTAGACGGTCAGCGCGAAGACCGGGAAGAGGGCGCGCGGCATGCCGAAGGTCATCGCGCAGAGGTCCATGACAAAGCCCGCGGTCACCGCGGGGAGCTTGCGCAGGTAGGCGAGGCCGGAGCGGATCGAGCGCAGGACCGGCTCGTGCGCCGCGCCCGCCGGAGGGGCTTGCCTCGACATCAGCGCCGCGGCGGCGGCCATGCCGAGGCAGCTGACCGCGTCGACCGCGTAGGGCGTGGCGATGCCGAAGAGCGAGATCAAGATGCCGCCGAGGCCCGGCCCGGCGACCATCGTCAGTTGGTAGAGCCCGTAGGTCAGCGAGATCGCCGCGGGGAGGAGCTCCGGCGTGACCGTCCGCGGCACGATCGCCGAGGCCACCACCCGCTCGATCGACGAGGCGCCCGCCAGCGCGCCGGCGAGGACGAAGAGGATCCAGACCGGCGGCGGGCCGGTCGCCGCGGCCACCGCCAGCGCGGCGGCGATCGCGACCAAGGCGTACTGGCAGAGCAGCAGCAGGTGGCGGCGCTCGAAGCGGTCGGCGAGGGCGCCGCCGAAGAGCGAGGCGACGATCAGCGGGCCGAGCTCGGCGAGGCCGATCAGCCCGGTGAGGAACGCCGATCCGGTGACCACGAACACCTGGTAAGGGAGCGCGACCAGGGCCGCCTGGGACCCGAGGCCGGTGATCACGGCGCCCACGGTGACCAGACGGAAGTCGCGCGACTCGCGCAACGGCTGCACGTCGACCGCGATCCTTGAAAGCCACCTCACGGCGAGCGAACGTAGCGGACGCGACGATCCGCCTAAGATCGCCGTGGTGATGAAGGCGATCGTCCAGCACGAGTTCGGCGGGCCGGAGGTGCTGCGGCTGGAGGAGGTCGAGGCGCCGGAGCCGATCCCGACCGAGGTCCAGGTCCGCGTCCGCGCGGCCGGGGTGAACCCGGTCGACTTCAAGACGCGGGCGGGCAGAGGGGCGGCGTCGTCGATGGGCGGGCTCCCGCTCACCGTCGGCTGGGACGTCTGCGGCGAGGTCACCGAGGTCGGCGGCGGCGTCACCCGCTTCCAGGTCGGCGACGAAGTCTTCGGCATGCCCTGGTTCCCGCGCGAAGCGGGCGCCTACGCCGAGTTCGTGACCGCGCCCTCGCGCCACTTCGATCACAAGCCGCACGCGCTCTCGACCGAGGAGGCGGGGGCGCTGCCGCTGGCGGGGCTGACCGCCTGGCAGATCATCGTCGACACGATCCGCGTGCAGGAGGGCGACGACGTGCTGATCCACGGCGGCGCGGGCGGCGTCGGCCACCTCGCCGTGCAGATCGCCGCCGCGCGCGGGGCGCGGGTGATCGCGACGGCGCGGCGTGAGCAGACCGACTTCCTCGAAGGCCTCGGCGCCGCCCAGGTCCTCGACTATCGCGACGACGACTTCGACCGCCGCTGTGCCGACCTCGACTCGATCATCGACTTCACCGGGCGCTACGGCGAGCGCTCGCTGGCGGTGCTGCGACCGGGCGGGACGCTGGTCTCGGTGCCGAGCGGCGTCGACCCGAAACTGCACGACCTGGCCGCGGCGCGCAAGCAGCGCTCGACCGGGATCCTGGTCGAGCCCGATCCGGTCGGGCTGGCCGGCCTCTGCGACCTGATCGAGCGGGGCAGGCTGCAGATCGAGGTGGGCGAGGTCTTCGACCTGGAGCGGGCAGCGGACGCGCATCGCCGCGCCGAAACCAGCCACGGGGCAGGCAAGATCGTCCTGCGGGTGCCATGAGCGCGGAGCCTGAGGACACCGTCGCGCTGGTCACCGGGGCGACCGACGGGCTCGGCCGCGCGGTCGCCGAGCGGCTCGCCGGGATGGGCGCGACCGTCCACATCCACGGGCGCAGCGAGGCGAAGCTCGCCGCCGCGGTCCGCGAGATCGTCGCCGCGACCGGCAACGAGCGGGTCCACGCCCACCGCGCCGATTTCGCCTCGCTGGCGGAGGTGCGCGCGCTCGCCGAGGAGATCGCCGCGCTCCCCGCCCTCACCCTCCTGATCAACAACGCCGGGATCGGCTCCGGCCTGCCCGACTCACCGGACCGCGAGGAGAGCAAGGACGGCCTCGAGCTGCGCTTCGCGGTCAACTACCTGGCGGGCTTCGTCCTCACCACGCGCCTCCTTCCCCTGCTCGAGCGCTCCGCCCCCTCGCGCATCGTCATGGTCGCCTCGCTCGGCCAGGCCTCCCTCGACTTCGACGACCCCCAGCTCGAGCGCTCCTTCTACGAAGGCCGCCGCGCCTACGCGCAGTCGAAGCTCGCCCAGATCTCCTTCGCCAACGAGCTCGCCTACCGCCTCCCCACCGACTCCGGCGTCACCGTCAACTCCCTCCACCCCGCCACCTTCATGCCGACCAAGATCGTCCTCGACGAGCGCGGCACCTCGGTCGACGCCCTCGAGCGCGGCGTCGACTCCACCATCCGCCTCGCCACCGACCCCGCCCTCGACGGCGTCACCGGCCGCTTCTTCGACCGCGAGACCGAGGCCCGGGCCGAGGACCAGGCCTACGACCCCGACGCGCGGCGGCGATTGTGGGAGTTGAGCGAGAAGCTCGCGGGCGACGCGTCGGGCTGAGCGAGATTTTTCTCTCTTCCTGAGACGTTCTGTCTGATGACAGGCGCGATCTATGATACGAACATACGTTCGTATGGAGATCGCTTGCGTCATCGATTGCCGCCTCGCGGCTCCTGAGCGCCCGGGCCATTCCGGGGGGCTTCGGCCCGGGCGCGACTTGCTTGATGCGGATCCGGTCGCGGCGACGGAGCTGACCGAGGCGGTGGCGCGGGCGCTGGAGGGGATCGGCGCCGGGGTCGAGGCGGAGCGGGCCGGGGAGGTCTTCTTCGCGGTCCACGGGCTGCGCGGGCTCTACGGCGGCGAGGTCGCCGGGGTGACGAGGGCGGCGCGGCGGGCGGTCGGGGCGCCGGTGCTGATCGGGGTGGCGCCGACCCGGACGGCGGCGCGGGCCGCCGCCGAGGGCGGCGAGGCGGTGGTGACGGGGGCGCGGCTCGACCACTTCCTGGCGCCGCTGCGCACCGCGGTGCTGGTCGACCGGCTGGGCGAGCCGCGGGCCGCGGAGGAGCTCGTCAGCTCGCTGGAGCGGCTGGGGATCCGGACGCTCGGCGAGCTGCGGCGCCTGTCGCTCGACCAGGTCGCCGACCGCTTCGGGCCGCTCGGCCTGCGGGCGCTGCGGATCGCGCGCGGCGAGGAGGAGCCGCTGCGCCCACGCGTCCCGCACGAGGACCTGGCCGCGGAGATCGAGCTGCCCGAAGGCGTGGCCGGGAGTCAGCTCGACCGGGCGCTCCACCTGCTGATCGACCGGCTGCTGGCGGCGCCGGCGCGGAAGGGACGGACGCTGCTCGGCGTGCGGCTCGGGGCCCGGCTTTGCGGCGGCGGCAGCTGGAGCGTCGACCAAGGGCTCGGCCGTCCCACCGCCGCGGCGTCGTCGCTGCGACGGCTGCTGGTGCCACGGCTGGAGGCCCTCCCCGGCCCGGCGGAGGCGCTGCGGCTGCGGGCGCTCGGCTTCGGTCCCCCGGCGGCCGACCAGCTGGTGATGGAGGTCGGCGGCGCCGAGCCGCGGCGCCGGCGGCTCGGCGCCGCGATCCGCGAGGTGCGCGCCGCCCAGGGCGCCGACGCGCTGCTCCGCATCCTCCCCGTCGACTCGATGTCCCGCGTGCCCGAGCGTCGCGACCTGCTGACGCCGTTCCCGGAGCTGTGATGGGAGCGCGGGGAAGCCGAGGCGGAGCGTCGCGGGCGCCGGTGGGAGCGCCGTGATGCCGGGGCCGCGGCGCCTCAACGAGCCCCGTCCTGTCGCCGTGCGCGCCGGCGACGACGGGGCGCCGCGGGCGGTCGCCGCGGTCGCGGTCGACGCGGTGCGCGAGGAGTGGCTGGTCGAGGACCGTTGGTGGACGCCGCGGCCGCTGCGCCGCCACTACTTCGAGCTGGCGATGGCCGACGGCCGCGCCCTCACCGTCTTCCGCGAGCCCGGCGACGGGCGCTGGTACCGCCAGCGGGCCTGAGGCACCGACGACGATGGCGAGCCCCCCTCCCTACATCGAGCTGCACGCCCACTCGGCGTTCTCCTTCCTCGACGGCGCCTCGACCCCGCTGGAGCTGGCGGGCGCGGCGGCGGCGCTCGGCTATCCGGCGCTGGCGCTGACCGACCACGACGGGATCTGGGGCTCGATGGAGTTCGCCCACTGCGCCGTGGGCCTCGGCCTCCGCCCGATCACCGGCGCCGAGCTAACCCTCCGCCTCGACGATGTTGATGGGCCGAAAGACCACGATATGGCGCACTTTTCGGCCCATCAACATGGGGGGGCGGCGCATGTGACGTTGCTGGTGGAGGACGGGGACGGGTATCGGAACCTCTGCCGGCTCCTGACGGCCGCGCATGCGCATACGCGGGACAACACGGCGCGGACGGCGGAACCGGCTTGGACGACGCTGGCGGAAGTCGAGCGGCACGCCGAGGGGCTCGTGTGCCTTTCCGGGTGCGCGCGGGACGGGGTGCTCGCGGGGGCCTTCGAGCGCGGCGACACGGCGCTCGGGGAGAAGCTCGGGCGCAGGCTGCTCGCCGCCTTCGGCCGCGATCGCTTCCGGGTCGAGCTGCAGCGTCCCTACTGGCGGCGCGACCGGGCGCGCAACCGCTGGCTGGCGCTGCTCGCCGAGCGGCTCGGCGTCCCCACCGTCGCCACCGGCAACGTCCACGCCCACGCCCGCTCGCGCTCCCACCTTCAGGACGCGCTGGTCGCGATCGGCCTCGGCGAGACGCTCGAGTCCTCGGAGCCCCGCCGCCGCGGCAACTCGACCTCGGCGCTCGCCTCCCCCGCCGCGATGGCCTCCCGCTTCGCCGAGCACCCGGACGCCGTCGCCGAGACGGTCCGCCTCGCCGAGCGCCTCACCTTCGACCTCACCGCCGAGCTCGGCTACCGCTACCCCGGCTCAGAGGACGAGGAGGCCGACGGGGTGCTCGCCCGCGTCTGCGCCCACAAGGTCGCCGAGCGTTATGCCGGCAACCCGCGCCGCGCCGAGGCCGAGACGCGCCTGGAGCAGGAGCTGGCGACGATCCGCGGGCTGAAGCTCTCCGGCTTCTTCCTCCTGCACCGCGACATGCTCGAGCTCGCCCGCGAGGTGGCGCTCGAGGTGCGCGGCCCCGAGTCGGCCCGCGCCGTCCTCCCGCCCGGGCGCGGTCGCGGCTCCAGCGTCAGCTCGATCGTCTGCTACCTGACCGGCCTCTCCCACGTCGACCCGGTGAAAGCCGACCTCTTCTCCGGCCGCTTCCTGAACGACGAAACCGAATCGATGCCCGACATCGACCTGGACTTCCCCCGCGACATCCGCGAGGTCCTGATCCCCCGCGTCCACGAGCGCTACGGCCACCAGCACTCGGCGTTGGTCGCCGCCTTCCCGACCTACCGGCCGAAGGGCGCGGTGCGCGACCTCGGCAAGGCGCTCGGCCTGCCGCCGGAGGAGATCGACAGGGTGGCGAAGACGGTCGGCTTCCACGAGTCGGCGGCGGAGATCGAGCGCGACCTGGTCGGGGCGCTCGGCCCGGCGCGCGCCGCCGAGCCGCGCTGGCGGGTGCTGCTGGAGCTGGCGCCGGAGATCATGGGCCTCCCCCGCAACCCCTCCCAGCATCCGGGCGGGATGGTGATCTCGACCCGGCCGCTGATCGACGTCTGCCCGGTGGTCCCGACGGCGATGAAGGGGCGCCAGATCGTCCAGTGGGACAAGGACTCCTGCGGCGACGCGGGCTTCCTGAAGATCGACCTGCTGGGGCTGGGGATGCTCTCGGCGGTCGAGCGCACGGTCGAGGAGCTGGCCCGCAGCCGCGACGAGCAGCTCGACCTCTCGCGCATCCCGCTCGACGACGAGCAGACCTACGAATCGATCCGCGCCGCCGACACCACCGGCGTCTTCCAGATCGAGAGCCGCGCCCAGATGCAGATGCTGCCGCGCACCCGGCCGCGGAACCTCGACGACCTCACCGTCCAGGTGGCACTGGTTCGTCCTGGGCCGATCCAGGGCGGCGCCGTCCACCCCTACATCGAGCGGCGCAAGCGCCTGCGCGAGGACCCGACCTACGAGGTCCCCTACGAGCACCCGCTGCTGCGCCCGGTGCTGGCGGAGACGCTGGGGACGATCGTCTACCAGGAGCAGGTGATCGAGGTGGCGATGGCGCTGTCGGGGTTCTCCTCCTCGGAGGCCGAGGGACTGCGCCGGGCGATGAGCAAGAAGCGCTCCCTGCAGGCGATCGAGGAGCACCACCGGCGCTTCGTCGAAGGGGCGGAAGCGCGCGGCGTCGCGCCGGAGATCGCCGAGCGGGTCTGGGGGCAGATCCAGGGCTTCTCCGGCTTCGGCTTCCCCAAGGCGCACTCGGCGGCGTTCGGCCTGCTCGCCTACCAGTCGGCCTGGCTGCGGGTCCACAAAGCTCCCGAGTTCCTCTGCTCGCTCTTGAACGAGCAGCCGATGGGCTTCTACCCGCCCGACTCGCTGGTCCACGAGGCGCAGCGGCGCGGGATCCGCGTGGCGCCGCCGGACGCCAACCGCAGCCGCGTGCTCTGCCACGTCGAGTCGCCGCGGCAGGACCCCGAGCTGCGCGGCGGCCTCCAGGTGCGGATCGGCCTCGGCTACGTGAAGGGGGTGCGCTCCGACGAGATGGAGGCGCTCGTCGCCGAGCGCGAGCGGGGCGGGCCCTACCGGGGGATCGCCGAACTCGCCTCGCGCGCCGGGGCGGGCCTGCCGAGCCTCGAAAAGCTGGCCTGGGCGGGGGCGCTCGACGGCATCCCCGCCGGCGGCGACGGCGAGCGGCGCGGCGCGCTCTGGCGCGTCGGGGTGACCGGGGCGGGACGGACCCGCGGCGGGGCGACGCAGCTGGCGCTGCCGATCGAGCCGCCGTCGCCGCCGGAGCTGGAGCCGCTCGGCGAGTGGGGCAGGCTGATCGCCGACTACCGCTCGACCGGCCTCACGCTGGGACGCCACCCGCTGGAGATGCTGCGGCCGGGCCTCGACCCGAGGATCCTCCGCTCCTCGGACCTGGCGAAGACCCCCGACGGCCGGATCGTCGAGGTGGCCGGGATGGTGGTCGCCCGCCAGCGGCCGGAGACCGCCAACGGCATCGTCTTCATGCTGCTCGAGGACGAGCGCGGCACCGTCAACCTGATCGTGCCGCCGCCGGTCTACGATCGCCACCGCCCCCTGGTCCGCGCCGCGCCGCTGCTGCGGGCGAAGGGAAAGCTCGAGCGCCGCGAAGGCACCACCAACGTGGTGGTCAACCACGTCGCGGCGCTGGAGCGAACCGCGAAGGTCCCCTCCCCCGCGCGCCCCACCCGCCACGAACCCCCGATCGGCTCCAGCCGCGACCCCTCCCCCCGCCGCCGCATCCGCCAGCTGCGCGAGCACGCGGTCGCCGAGCTGCGCGCCGTCGCCCCCAGCGGGCACAGCTTCGGGAGGCGAGGGTAGGTGGTGAGGGATCGAATGCGCACTGCAGCAGTTGCAGTCGCCCCCGGCCGACCCGAGATATGCGGCTCGGGCCGGACGAACCACCGGGAGCCGGTGATCACGCCCGTGCCCGAGCTGCCGCAGCCACCACAGGGATTGAAGACGGCTGCGAGGACAACCAGTGGAGCGATAACTCACTGCCGGTCCGGATGGCCCGGGAACGACAGTACTGGCACGGTACCTATACAGTCAATACCGGTTACCGAGACACAAGGGAGTTCCTTAGCCCTGGGCTATGCGGGCGGCCTCGTCGCTGCCGATGAAGGGGGTGAGGGTGAACTCGGTGAGGTCGGGAAGGAGCGACTCGAGCTCGTCGGTCTGGCCGGCGACGATGCGGCGGGAGACCAGCGAGACCATGCCGCCGACGAGGGCTTCCTCGGTCGAGTCGGAGAGGTGCTTCAGCACCGCTTTCGACGCTCCTTTGCGGCCTTCGGCGATGTAGGGGAGGAAGGTCTGGATGGCGGCGTCGTAGCGCTCGACCACCACCGGGCCGGCGACCAGCGCCTCGACCATCGCCAGGCGCGCCAGGTTCGGTTCGGCGGCGAGGAAGCTGAGCATCGCCTCGATCCCGGCGCGGGTCGCGGTGGGCCAGTCGTCCTCGGATTTGAACGCCTCGCCGACGCGCTCCCGCATCTGCTCGGTGACCGTGTCGAAAGCCGCGACGAAGCACTCGTCCTTGCCGTCGAAGTGCTCATAGAAGGTGCGCCGCGAGACCGCCGCGTGGCGGGTGATGTCGGCGATCGTGGTGCCGCCGTAGCCTTTTTCGGCGACCGCCTCGGCGAGGCCCGCGATCAGCCGCTCGCGCTGGTTGTGGACGACGAAGTCGCGCGGCAGCCCGTGCCGGCCCGGAGGCAGGCGCGAGAGCTCCGGGGGGTACTCGGCAGCGTCGGCTGGATCGAGAGCCACGGGACGACGATACCTGTCGTTTACAACCGAGCCGTCGCCCGCTGGGCGGACTCGGCACCGATGTAGGGGGTCAGGGCAAAGTCGACGAGGTCGGGGAGCAGCGACTCGATCTGCTCGGTCTCACCGAGGACGATCCGCTGGTAGATGACCCAGAAGATGCCGCCGGCGATCGTCTCCTCCAGTGTGTCGGGCAGATCCTCCCCGTGCGGCGAGGACTCGCGGCCCAGCCGCAGCAGCGGCACGAACGCCTGCAGCGACTGCTCGTAGCGCTCCTGCGCGGCCTCGCCGGCGGAGAGCGCCTCGACGATGCAGGTGCGGGCGAGGGCGGGTTCGCTCGCGACGTACTTGAGGAAGGCGTCGAGGCCCGCGGCGAGGCGGTCCTCCCAGCCCTCGAGCGGCGCGGCGGCCTCGACGATCCGCGAGAGCGCCTCCTCGACCGCGTAGTCCTGGGTCGCGAGGAAGCAGTCTTCCTTCGAGGCGAAGTTGTCGTAGAAGGTGTTGCGGGCGATCCCGGCGCGACGCACGATGTCGGCGACGGTGACCGCACGGTAGCCGCGGTCCATGGTCTCCTCGGCGAGCGCGTTGACGATCCGCGCCCGCTGATGGCGGGCGATGAACTCGCGGGAGAGGCGTTGGCGGCCGGGGGGCGGTCGCATCGGTGAACGTTGAGCCACGAACAGCACGGTACCGGAACTGATCCAACTTCAACTTGGGCTTTCTTGAGCGCAGGAACCGGGTCCTACACTCGACTATGTCGCCGGATCGGTACCCCCGTCAGGGGTTCCGGAACGCTCCGGATCGGGAGGCGCCGGGGCACCGTGCCGGCCCTCGCCGGCGGCGAAGCGGGTGGCCCCGCGCGCGGCGGTGGCGAGGGTCTGGCGGCCGAGCCGGTGCTCGAGCGCGAGGCCGTCGGCGAGCGGCAGGCCGAGTCCCTCGATCGCGGCGCGCCGGTCGGCGAGCATCGTGTCCTGGGCGAAGGCGGCGAGCGTCTCGGCGAGCTCCAGCGCGCGCTCGAGGTGCGCGCCCGGAGCGGTGAGCGCGGTGACGAGGCCGATCCGCTCGGCCTCCGCGGCGTCGACGGCACGGCCGCTGAGGATCAGGTCGAGAGCCCGCCCGAGCCCGACCACGCGCGGCAGCCGTTGCGTGCCGCCGTCGACCAGCGGCACCCCCCAGCGGCGCTCGAAGCAGCCGAACGTCGACCCCGGCGTCGCCAGGCGCAGGTCGCACCAGAGCGCCAGCTCGAGCCCGCCCGCCAGGCACCAGCCGTCGATCGCCGCGATCGTCGGCTTCGACGCGGCCAGGCGGCTGAAGCCCATCGGCCCGGCGGGGTCGTCGACGTCGAGGTCCATCGCCTTCAGGTCGGCGCCCGCGCAGAAGGCCTCTCCCCCGGCCCCGGTGAGGACGAGGACGCGCGCGCCCGCGTCGGCCTCGAAGCGCTCAAGTCCCGCGCGCAGCGCCCGCGCGGTCGGCGCGTCGACGGCGTTGCGCCGCTCCGGCCGGTCGATCGTCAGCACCGCGGCGGCGCCGACGCGCTCGTAGCGAACCTCCTCCCCCACGGGTGGATGGTCCCACAGCGGGGGGAAGGGACGCGGCGCCGGGAAAGGGGCGCGGGGAGTGGACGGCGAGCGCCGCTCGGCCGGCGGTGCGGGATCGGGCGGGCTAGTCGCGGCATGACTCGCGGGGGATGCGCGCGACGCCCGGCTCCCGCAATTGAGGTGCGCCCCGGTCGCCGGTCGCGGGAGGGGCAGGGTCCCCACGACCGCGGCCAAAGCTAGGGACCGCGGCGGACGCATTGGCCGTCTTGGCCCAGGGCGCCCCCGCCCCCTTCCCTTTGGCGCGGGCCGCGAATAGGCTGCCCGGCGGAATGAACGGGGGGTCGGAGGCGTCCGCGCGGCGGGCGCGGCGCAACGTGGTCCTGACGGCGGCGATCGCCGGGCTGGGCGGGCTGCTCTTCGGCTACGACACCGGGATCATCGCCGGCGCCCTGCTGTTCATCAAGGGCGACTTCGCCCTCGGCAGCTTCGCCCAGGGGCTGGTCGTCGCCGCGGTGCCGATCGGCGCGGTCGGCGGGGCGGCGATCGCCGGGCCCGCCGCCGACAAGTACGGCCGGCGGCTGATGATCCTGCTCTCCGCCCTCGTCTTCATCGTCGGCGCGCTCGGCAGCGCCGCCGCGCCCGGGCTTGGCGTGCTCGTCGTCGCCCGCGTGGTGATCGGCGTCGCGATCGGCATCGCCTCGGCGGCCGCCCCCGTCTACATCTCCGAGGTCGCGCCGCCGGAGAGCCGCGGGCGCCTCGTCAGCTTCTTCCAGCTCGCGGTGACGATCGGGATCCTCGTCGCCTACCTGGTCGGGCTCGCCTTCGACGGGATCGAAGGCTGGCGCTGGATGCTCGGCCTCGGTTGCGTGCCGGCGCTCGGGCTCGCCTTCGGGATGTGGCGGATGCCGCAGAGCCCGCGCTGGCTGGTGATGCAGGGCGACGACTTCGCGGCCCGCGCGGTGCTGGCGAAGATCCGCGTCGACGACCCCGACACGATCGACCGCGAGCTCGAGGAGATCGAGGACTCGGTGCGCAGCGACGCCAAGCCCGGCGCTTGGTCGGACCTCCTGCGGCCGGCCGTGAAAGCGGCGCTGGTGGTCGGCATCGGCCTCGCGATCCTGCAGCAGGTGACCGGGATCAACACGGTCATCTATTACGCGCCGACGATCATCGAATTCACCGGCGTCAACTCCTCGGCGGGGTCGATCCTCGCCGCGGTCGGCGTCGGGATCATCAACGTCGCGATGACCGTGGTCGCGATCCGCCTGCTCGACAAAGCGGGGCGGCGCACGCTGCTGATGGTCGGGGTCTCCGGGATGGTGATCTCGCTGGTGGCGCTCGGCGGCGCCTTCGTCGGCGGAGGCGGCTCGACCCTCGCCTCGGTCGTCGCGATCCTCAGCCTGATGACCTTCGTCGCCTCCTTCGCGATCAGCCTCGGCCCGATCTTCTGGCTGCTGAACGCGGAGATCTACCCGCTCGGCGTGCGCTCCAAGGCGGCAGGGCTGGGGACGATGGCGAACTGGACCTTCAACTTCATCGTCTCGCTGACCTTCCTGCTGCTGATCGAAGCGCTCGGGCGGGCGGGGGCCTTCTGGTTCTACGCCGCGATCGGCGTGCTGACGCTGTGGTTCTGCCGGCGGTACGTGCCGGAGACGAAGGGCAAGCCGCTGGAGGAGATCGAGGCCGAGTTCGAAGCGCGGGCGGCGGCGAAGGCCCCGGCGCCGCTGCCGCCGCGGCCGATCGAGCCGGTCGGCTGATCCCGCCTCGGTACGCTTGTGCGATGCGTATCGACGAGATCCTTACGAGCCGTGGACCGACCTTCTCGATCGAGTTCTTCCCGCCGAAAAGCGACGAGGCCAAGGAGCAGCTGTTTGCGACGGCGGCGGCCCTGGCGCCGCTGGAGCCCGACTTCGTCTCCGTCACCTACGGCGCGGGCGGCTCGACCCGCCAGGGCACCGTCGAGATCACCCGGCGGCTGCAGGAGGACTACGGGCTGGAGACGATGGCCCACCTCAGCTGCGTCGGCGAGACCACCGAGGGCCTGGCGGAAACGATCGACCAGATCGACGAGGTCGGCATCGACAACGTCTTCGCCCTGCGCGGCGACCCGCCCCGGGGGGAGGAGAACTTCGTCCAGCCGGAGGGCGGGCTGGGCAGCGCCGCGGACCTCGCTCGCTTCATCAACGCCGACTGGGACTTCTGCGTCGGTGGCGCCTGCTTCCCCGAGGTGCACCCGGAGGCGCCGGATCTCGAGACCGACCTCGACTACCTGAAGCAGAAGGTCGACTCGGGCGTCCGGTTCCTGATCACGCAGCTCTTCTTCGACAACCAGATCTACTTCGACTTCGTCCGGGCGGCGCGGGCGAAGGGGATCGACGTGCCGATCATCCCGGGCGTGATCCCGGTGCAGAGCTTCGCCCACACCAGGCGCATCTGCGACCTCTGCGACGCGAGCATCCCGGAGTCGCTCGAGCGCGGTTTCGCCGCCGCCGGGGAGGATCCCGAGCGGGAGTTCGAGCTCGGCGTGGCCTACGCGGCGCAGCAGTGCACCGAGCTGTTGATCGCGGGCGCGCCCGGGATCCACTTCATCGCGCTGAACAAAGCGCCGGCGACGCGGGCGGTGCTTGGCGCGCTGCGCTCGGCGCGGCCCTGGGAGCGGGCCGCCGACGCGGCGTCGCTCGCCGCCTCCGCCGACTAGGCCGGCGCCCGGTAGGCGGGGAAGAATCCGCTCGGCTCACGGTCTCCCGTGAGCGCGTCGTAGCGCTCCGGGTCGCAGACGATCTCCGAGGTGCGCCAGGTGAGCGTGCGGTTGGCGAAGCCGCGCTTGAACTCCTCCAGCGCGTCGCCGGCGGCGATGCCGCCGCCGAGGTTGAGCGGCAGGTCGAGCTCGTTCGCCTGCTGGACCAGGCGGGCGACGACGTTCTTCATCGGCGAGTCGGCGAGGCGTGCGTCGGCGCTGCCGCTCAGGTAGTAGTGCAGGTAGCCGTCCGAGACGCAGGCGAGCGAGGCGGCCGCCGGGGCGCCCTCGGGGTCGGTCGCCAGCGCCAGCCAGGTGCGTTCGGCGCCGAAGATCTCCGCGAAGTAGACGGCGCCGAAGAAGTAGTGGTCCGCCGCTTCCGTGCGGCGCATGGTCTGCTCGTAGAGGTCGAGGAAGGCGGCGCGCTGGGCGGCGCTCGTCTCGGTCCCCGGGATCAGCTCGACCGCGTAGCCGGCCTCGAGGTTGCGACGGACCTGGCGGCGGTCGCTCGGCCGGCTCTTCGGCGCCGTCGCCGGGTCGTGGATCTGGACCACGTTGCGCTCGGTCGCGCCGGCGAGCGGCACCAGGTCGAGTCGGTGGCGGATGAAGACCGAGACCAGGCCGGTGCGGTGGAAGTCGATCGCCCGCGGGTCGATCTCCCCGTCCCCCACGCCGTCGCCGACGACGCTGAACCCCGGGTAGCCGTACGGGGAGACCGCGTCGCGCTCCGGGCCGTCGTCGATCTCGCGTACGACCAGCGGCGCCAGCAGCTCGGCGTCACCCGCCTCGATCCGCAGCGTGTGGGTGGCCCCCTCGGCGGCGAGGAAGCGGGTGCCGCGGAAGAACTCGGCCGGGCGGCCGCCGACGCCGCCGACGGCCGAGGCGCCGCCGTCCTCGATGAGCTGCGCGAAGGGCCTAGCCACCGAACAGGTCCGCGGTGGCGGCGCGGAACTCGTCCGGGAGGACGCCCCAGACCTCGCAGTCGTCGGGCGGCTCGCCCACGCGCGCGAGGTGGGCGCGCAACGTCCCCTCGTACTTCCAGCCCTGGCTGGCGACGGTCTTCTTGGCGATCTCGTTGCGCGCCGGGATGCGCCCGTACACGCGGTGGGCGCCGAACTCGTCAAAGGCCTTCTTGATCGTCAGCGCCTCGGCGCGCCGCCCGACGCCCTTGCCGCGGACGTCGTCGCCGATCAGCGCGCCGAGCTCCGGCGCGGTCTGGCGGAAGAGCCCGTAGAGGGCGGTGAAGCCGACCGGCTCGTCGTAGCCCTCGACCACGATCGCGTACTTGCGGTCCTCGCCGGAGTCGTCCATCGCCCGCCGGGTCCACGCTTCGGCTTCCTCGAGCGAGAAGCTGCCGCGCTGCTCCATCAACGATTTCGTCGCCTCGGGATTGTTGAACCAGCGGTGGACGGCGGGCGCGTCGCCTTCCTCGAACCGCCGCAATGACACTTTGGGTCGATCAGCCACGCGCGGAACCCTACCCGTCATGTCGATGGGCCGAAAAGTGCGCCATATCGTGGGTTTTCGGCCCATCAACATCAGTCGGGGGAGACGCCGCGGCCCGTGAGGACGGGGAGGATCGTCATCGCGAGGATGCGGAGGTCGAGGCGGAGGCTGCGGTGGGCGACATACCAGTCGTCGAGCTCCACCCGTTCGGGCCAGCCGATGTCGGCGCGGCCCCACACCTGCGCCCAGCCGGTGATCCCGGGCAGCACGTCGAAGCGAGGGTGACCATGTATGTCGAAGTAATCGAGGTGGGCGGGCAGGGCCGGGCGCGGGCCGACCAGCGCCATCTCGCCGCGCAGCACGTTGACGAGGTTCGGGATCTCGTCGATCGAGGTGCGGCGCATCAGCTCGCCCGGCCTGGTGACGCGGGCGTCGCCGCGACCGACCGCGGTACCGACGCCGACCGGGTCCGACCCCTGGACCATGGTCCGCAGCTTCAGCATCTCGAACTCGCGATCGTCGCGGCCGACGCGGCGCTGGCGGTAGAAGACAGGGCCGCGGCTGCCGAGCTTGATCGCGATCGCCGCGACCAGCAGGAAGGGCGAGAGGACGACCAAGGCGAGGGTGGCGATCAGGAGGTCGGCGGCGCGCGGCATCAGCGGGTCCCCTCGGCCTTCTCCCAGCGGCCGGTCGGCTGCTTGCGGCGCCAGCGGTCCCAGAGGCCGGCGGCGATCGAGGCGGTCGTCATCACGTAGTAGCGGGCGAAGCGCAGCGGTGCGCTCTCGAACTGGGGGGCGAGCAGGGCGCCCGCCAGCACCGCCAACTGGACGAGGAGAGTGAGCCAGTAGAACCAGCCGCTGCCGAGCAGCACCAGGTTGGCGAGGAAGGCGAGCACGTGGAGGAAGGGGCTGAGGTAGCGCAGCAGCCGGTGCGAGACGATCTCGAACCAGAACAGCGACGGGTAGCCGCGCGGCGAAATCATCCCTTCGCCGACGACGATGTCCCAGAGGCCGAGCATCATCCGCCGTTTGCGGGCGAACTCGCCCTCGAGGCTGGGGACCATCTTCTCCTCGGCGCGGGCCCCGGACGCGTAGAGCGAGCGCAGGCGGCGCTTGGCGAGCAGGAACGGGAAGCTGAGGTCGTGGCTGCCGGAGGCGGCGAGCGGGATGTAGGCGTCGCGTCGCACGGCGTAGATACCGCCGTTGCCGGCGGTGACCCCGGCCAGCTCCGACTCCATTTCGCGCACCGCCATCTCGTAGCGCCAGTAGGCGCCCTCGAGGTTGTCGCCGGCGGGGTCGAGGAAGCGGACCTGGCCACAGACGTAGCCGACACCCGGGTCGGCGAACGGCGCGACGAGGCGGCGCAGCGCGTCCTTGGCCCAGACGCTGTTGGCGTCGGAGAAGGCGAGGACGTCGCCGGCGGCCTGCTCGGCGGCGGCATTGAGGGCGGCGACCTTGCCGCCCGGCGGCAGCTCCAGGACTAGCCCGGCGCCGGCGGCGCGGGCGCGCTCGACGGTCGCATCGGCGGAGCCGTCGGAGGCGACGATCACCTGCAGCAGCTCGCGCGGGTAGTCGAGGGCGAGCGCGTTGGCGACCTTGTCGGCGATCACCTCCTCCTCGTCGTAGGCGGGGATGATCAGCGAGACCTTCGGCAGCTCCGGCGCCAGCGGCAGCGCCGGCTTGCGGCTCGTCCGCATCCCCCGCACCCTGACCAGCAGCCACAACCCCAGCGGGTAGCCGAGGTGGGTCCAGATGATCGCGGCGGCGCAGAGCCAGAAGACGATTGCGGCGAGGGTGGTCACGAGCCCAGCTTGGCGATCAGTTCGCGGTAGAGATCGAGGGTGAGGCGGGCCGCCTCGTCCCAGGAGAACGGCCCTGCTGCGGCGGCGCGGGCGGTGGCGGCCAGCTCGGCCCGGGCGGTCTCGTCGCCGACCAGCTCCGAGAGCGCGGCGGCGAGCGCCTCGACGTCGCCGGGCGGGACGAGGCGGG
>JBPYFM010000005.1:0-9412 GCA_051986435.1 Solirubrobacterales bacterium
GGATCGAGGGTCCCCCGGGGTGCGGTCGTCCTAACCGACCTATAGCGCCGGTTAGGACGACCGCACCCCCGTGCGTGTTGGACGACACGGGAGGAAGCGTGGAGATCCCACGCTCTCCGTGACGACGTCCCACCTCCGTCACGGATCGGTGACGGATCCGTGGGACCCCCGTCGCTCTTCCGTGACGCCCCCGCGTCCCTTCCTCCACTCATCGAATGCCCGGGCCGTGGCCGAGAGGGCCGGGTCCCTTTCCCGGGGCGCCAGCTTCAGAGGCCGCGCGTCCCTTTGCCGTCCCCCGCCCCCGGCGCCAGCTTCAGAGGGCCGCGTCCTTTGCCGTCCCTTTCCCCCGGCGCCAGCTTCAGAGGGCCGCGTCCCTTTGCCGTCCCCCGCCCCCCGCGCCAGCTTCAGAGGGACGCGTCCTTTGCCGTCCCTTTCCCCGGGCGCCAGCTTGAGGAGGCCGCGTCCCTTCCCCTCCGGGCGCCGGCCGAAGGCGGACCGGCCCTTCCCGCACGGCGGCGGGGCGGCAAATCGACGGGCTGGCGCCGTCGCGCCTGAGGGACTACTTGCCGACGATTTCGTGGACGACGTAGGCCGCCACGTTTTTGATTTCTTCTTCCGACAGGACGCCGCCGAAGGGGGGCATGCCGCCACCGCCGTTGGTGACCTGCTGGATCGCGCCTTCTTCGGTCTGCGCCAGCGGCATCGTCGTCAGGTCCGGGCCGCCGTTGCCGCCGTGACCGGTGGCACCGTGGCAGGTCGAGCAGTTTTCCGAGAAGACGGCCGCGCCCGCTTCAGCGTTGCCGGCGCCGGTTTCTCCGCCGCCTTCCTGTTCTTCGCCGGTTTCTTCCCCTTCTTCAGCGCCTTCGCCTTCTTCGCCTTCTTCGGCTTCGGGCGCTTCTTCCTGGGCTTTTTCGGCTTCTTCGGCCTGCGCTTTTTCGAACGGGCCGGTCGTCTCGGCTTTCGTGATTTCTTCGCTGGCTTTGGCGTACTCGGCGTCGTGATCCTTCGACTCGTCCTTACCGTGAAGGACGGCGAAGGTGCCGGCACCGATCGCGAAGATGGCGAACCAGACGACGACCAGAGGCATCCATTTGCCCGGGAAGTCGTTGTTTTTCAGCCCGAACAGGCTGACAAGGACGGCCGAGGCGGCCAGGACGCCACCACAGATGAAAAAGAGCGTTTCGTGCATCGCGCGGCGCGAATCCTATTGGTGCGGCGAGACCGGTGCGTTGCAGGCAGAACCAGACCGCCCTAGGCGGCCTGGGCCTCCGCCATCGGCTCGGCGCCTGCAGCGGCCTCATCGGGCGCCGTAGCGCCGATTCCGAGCGCCGTACGCACCTTGGTTTCGATCTCCAGGGACAGCTCCGGATTGTCTTTCAGGAACTGCTTGGCGTTGTTGCGGCCCTGCCCGAGGCGGGTCTCGCCGTAGGAGAAGAAGGAGCCGGATTTCTGCACCAGGTCCTGTTCCATGCCGAAGTCGAGGAGGCCGCCCTCGCGGGAGATGCCGACCCCGTACTCGATGTCGAACTCGGCCTGGCGGAACGGCGCCGCGACCTTGTTCTTGACGACTTTCACGCGCACCCGGTTGCCGACCGCCTCGGTCCCTTCCTTGAGGGTCTCGATGCGGCGGATGTCGAGCCTCTGCGACGAGTAGAACTTCAGCGCCCGGCCGCCCGGCTGGGTCTCCGGCGAGCCGAACTGGACGCCGACTTTTTCGCGGATCTGGTTGGTGAAGATGCAGACCGTGTTGGTCCGGTTGAGGCTGCCCGCCAGTTTCCGCAGCGCCTGCGACATCAGCCGTGCCTGCAGGCCGACGGTGGTGTCGCCGATCTGCCCGTCGAGCTCGGCCTTCGGGGTCAGCGCCGCGACCGAGTCGATCGCCACCACGTCGACCGCCGCCGAGGCGATCAGCCGGTCGGCGATCTGCAGCGCCTGCTCGCCGAAGTCCGGCTGCGAGACGAGGAGCTCATCGGTGTCGACGCCGATCGCCCGCGCGTAGACCGGGTCGATCGCGTGCTCGGTGTCGATGAAGGCGCAGACGCCGCCGCGGGCCTGGGCCTCGGCGATGATGTGGCTGACCAGCGTCGTCTTACCCGAGGACTCGGGGCCGTAGATCTCGACGATCCGACCGCGCGGCACGCCGCCGATCCCCAGCGCCAGGTCGAGCGCCAACGAGCCGGTCGGGATCGAGTCGACCTTGATCGTCCCTTTGTCGCCGAGACGCATCAGGGCGCCCTCGCCGAACTCTTTTTTGATCCCGGTGACGGTCGCCTGGAGCGCCGCGTCCTTCGCTTTGGCCTCCTTCGCCGAGGCGTCCTTCAGGTTCACAGTTTTCTCCGCCATCTCAGATCATCACCTTCCGCTGCCCCCTCTTAGGACAGCTCGACTTGGGCCAGCGGGACGTATCGGGCGCCCCCCGGCTGGAGTACAGAACGGTAGAGCGTCAATCGGACGGCATAGAACGGCTCCTTGAGCCGCTCCGGGAGGTCTCCCGGCCGCCTCGTGACCACCGCCGGACGGCGCGTGCCACGCCCCTCCGAACGCACCCTGGCGACCGTCACATGGGGCCAGAAATCGCGTTCCTCGGGCTCGTGCAGGCCCGCTGCGACCAACTTCTCCACCAACCGGTGATGGAGCTCGCTGATCGCCGGGGAGGGCGCCGGGAGGGCGAAGAGCGACGCCCGCCCGCGCCGCGGCAGCGTGACCGGGTCCTCCAGCTTCATCAGCGCCTGCGGCGCGCTCAGCCCGCGCACTACCGACCCGATCGCCTCCGCCTCGTCCGCCTCGCGGTAGCCGAGGAAGACGAGCGTCACGTGCAGCGACTCCGGCGGCACCGGCCGCAGGGCCGTATCGACCAGCTCGGCCTTCCCCCACGCCGCCAGTCCGCCGCGGATCTCGTCCGGAAGATCCACCGCCACGAAGAGCCGCTGTCGCCTCGGCTTTCCCTCTCGACTTGCCATGGGGCCAAGCTAGGACGGAAATGCGCGCGGCTCAACACCGCTTCGCAACAACTCCGTGAATTTAGACGCGCAGAAGGCGCAGGAGCGGCCTCAGACCTCTTCGCCGCCGCCCAGCAGCCGCCGCAGCAGGTGCATCGCCACCAACCCTGAGCGCTCGCGGATGTCCGCCCGATCGCCCGGGATCACCCGGTCGATCGCGATCTCGGTCCCGTCCGCGAGGCGCGCGTTGAAGCAGACGTACCCGACCGGCTTCTCCTCGGTCCCGCCCCCCGGCCCGGCGATCCCGGTGATCGAGACCGCGACGTCGGCCCCGAAGCGCTCCAGCGCCCCCTTCGCCATCGCCTCGGCCACCTGCGGCGACACCGCGCCGAACTCCTCCAGCATCGCCTTCGGCACGCCCAGCAGCTCTTCTTTGGCCTCGTAGGAGTAGGTGACGGCGCTTCCGGCGAAATAGTCCGACGCCCCCGGCACGTTCGTGATCCGCGCCGCCAGCAGCCCGCCGCTGCACGACTCCGCCAGCCCCAGCCGGTGCCCGCGCAGCAGCTTCGCCACCTGCTCGTCGATCGTCTCGCCGTCGAGGCTGAAGGTCTCCCGCTCGTGCCGCCGCCGCAGCCCGTCGCGCACCGCCATCGCGGTCGCCTCGGTCTCGTCGCGCCAGCGCACGTCGACCTCGATCTCACCGCGCCGCAGACACGTCGTCACCTCGACCGCGTCGACGTCCACCCCGTCGTCGTGCTCGATCTCCCGCAGGCTTTTCGCGATTTCCGACTCTGGCACGCCGAACATCCGCATCGTCAGCCCGTGCAGCGGCGTGGCGCGCGCCAGGACCGCCCGCACCGGCTCGGTCTCCAGCGCCCGCGGCCACATCGGCTGCAGCTCGCGCGGCGGGCCCGGCATGACGATCACGACCCGCTCCCCGGCCGGCACGACCAGCCCCGGCGCGGTCCCGATCGGATCGAGCGCCACCGCGCCCTCCGGCACCATCGCCTGCTTGCGATTGGCCTCCATCACGGCCTCTTCGTCAAATTTGAAGCTGCGGTTGCGGGCGAAACGCCGCAGGATCTCGCGGATCTTCGCCTCCATCTCGACATCCAGGCGCAGCGGCCGGCCGGCGAACTCCGCGACCATCTCCGCGGTCAGGTCGTCCGCGGTGGGCCCGAGCCCGCCGCTGGTCACGATCAGATCCATCCCCTCGGCCGCCAGGAACTCTAGCGCGTGCTTCAGGTCGTCGGGCCGGTCGGCGACGACGATGATGTGGGCGACCTCGACCCCCAGCTCGGCCAGGCGTTCGCTCACCCAGGGACCGTTGGCGTCGGCGATGCGGCCGGTGATCACCTCGGTCCCGGTGACCACGATCCCCGCTCGGACGACCCCCTCTTTCACGAGGGCGAACCTACCGGACCGGCGTGCTCAGGAAGCGTCGCCGTCGACTTCGGCCCCGACCGGGGAAGGCTCGGCGCTCCCGCCGCCGCCCCCGGACGCCGGCCCGCCGACCACCCGGGCCAGATCGGCCTGCGTGATCAGCACCTGGCGCGGTTTGGAGCCCTCGTAGCCGGAGATGACGCCGCGCCGCTCGAGCATGTCGATCAGCCGCCCGGCCCGCGTGTAACCGACCCGCAGGCGCCGCTGGATCATCGACACCGACGCGGTTTCCGTCTGCACGACCAGGCGGATCGCCTCGTCCAGCAGGTCGTCGGAGTCCGGATCGAAGTCGTCCTCGCCGCGGCTGCCGCCGTCATCGGCGCCCTCCGGCGTCTCCAGCAGCTCCTCCTCGAATTCCGGTTCGGCCTGTCCCGCCCAGTGGTCGGTTATGGCCGCGATCTCCTCCTCGGTGATGAAGGCCCCCTGGACGCGCGCCAGTTTCGAGGTCCCGGCGCCGCGGAAGAGCATGTCGCCCTGCCCGAGCAGCGACTCCGCCCCGCCCTGGTCGAGGATCACCCGCGAGTCCGTCTGCGAGGACACCGCGAAGGCGATCCGGCTCGGGATGTTCACCTTGATCGTGCCGGTGATGATGTCGGTCGAGGGGCGCTGGGTCGCCAGGACCAGGTGGATCCCGGTGGCGCGCGACTTCTGCGCCAGGCGGATGATCGAGTCCTCGACTTCGGCGGGGGCGACCATCATCAGGTCCGCGAGCTCGTCGATCACGCAGAGGATGTGCGGCAGCGGCGCCTCGCCGGCCTTGCGCCGGATCCGGTTCAGCTCCTCGAGGTTGCGGGCGCGCGCCTGCGACATCACGCCGTAGCGCGTCTCCATCTCGGTGATCAGGTTGGCGAGGACGTTGGCGGCGAGCCGCGGCGAGGTCACCACCGGGGTCAGCAGATGCGGGACGTGCTCGTAGTGGTTGAGCTCGACCTGCTTGGGGTCGACCAGCACCAGGCGCACTTCGTTCGGCGAGGACGCCATCAGGATCGAGGAGAGCATCGCGTTGACGCAGGCGCTCTTGCCCGAGCCGGTGGTGCCGGCGACGAGCACGTGCGGCATCTTCGCGATGTCGGTCCAGACCGCGTTTCCGTCGATCCCCTTGCCGAGCCAGGCGACCAGCGGCGAGGCCTTCGGCGGGCGCCCCTGGTAGATGTCGCCGAGGCGGACCATGCGGCGCTTCGCGTTCGGCACCTCGACCCCGACCGCCTGTTTGCCGGGGATCGGCGCCAGGATGCGGATGTCGGTCGAGGCGAGCGCGTAGGCGAGGTCGTTGGCGAGCTCGGTGACTTTCTTGACTTTGATGCCGGGTGCGAGGCGCAGTTCGTAGAGGGAGACGTGCGGGCCGCTGACGACGCCGACGATCTTCGCGTCGACCCCGAAGTGACCGAGCGTCTCGATCAGTTTGCGGCCGGTTGCCTGCTGATCGCGCGGATCGGGGCCTTTGTCGCCTTTGCCGCGCTCGAGCACGCGCGGGGACGGCATCCGATAGTCGATCTCCTCGGAGGTGGTGACCCCGCGGAGGTTGCCCATCGGGGTCGGCTTGGGGGCCTCCTCGTCCGCTCCGTCGGTCCCGGCACGCCGGTCCGAACCCGGTCCGGAGGGAATCAGGCTGTGATCGGGATCGGGTTCCGACTGAGGTGCTTCGCCATCAACCGGCACGTCCCCCGCTTCGCGTCCGGGCGTGCCCGGGCCGAACTCGGGCTCGGCTTCCGGTTGTCGGTCCTCCCGCACGACCTGGGTGTCGTCCGTGTCCGCCTCCTCGTCGAAGTTGAAGAGGCCCGGGGCGAAGATGTCGTCGTCCTTGTCCTCGGCCAGGGCCACGGTCGGGGCGAAGCTCTCGTCGTCCTCGTCCGGGTAGTCGCTCATCACGTCGGTCTTGGCCGCCGTCGTCGCGGCGGTGCGCTCGTCGCCCTTCCCGCGCCGCTTGCGCCATTCCTCTGAGCCCTGGCGGACCGTGCGCGCGGTCGCCTCGCCGCCCCTGGCCCCGCCGACGAAGATCGCCCGCAGGCCGCGGCCGATCCCGCGCGCCAGCGCCGAGATCGAGGTGCCGGTGAGGATCATCCCGCCGGCGACCAGCATCAGCAAGGTGAAGATCCGCGCGCCGACCGAGCCGAACAGGTAGACGAGCGCGGTTTCGATCCCGTAACCGACCTTGCCCCCTTCCCAGCCGAAGAAGAGCACGAAGAGCAGGTAGATCCCGGCGGCGACGAGGAACAGTCCGATCAGGTCGAGATGGCGCTGCTCGAGGCCGTCGAAGAGGCCGAATCCGCCGCGCGATCTGGCGGCTTTGCCGCGTTTGGCTTTGCCTTTCGGTTTCCGGGCGGGAGCTTTACGGGCAGGGGCGCGCTTCTGTCGTTCGAACACGGGTCCGATTTCGACGCCGCCCGGCCAACCCCTGCGGCCTTCCCGTCCAGGTCCGCGACCCCGCACTAAATTCGCCTTAAAAGCCGCGCAAACCGCGCTGAAACCGGTTTAACATCGACGGCATGCTCAGCACCGATCTCGAGGTCCAGCAAGGCGGTCGCGTCCTCATCGTCGAGGACGACGCCGACATCGCCGACGTCCTGCGCCGCTCCTTGCGGAACGAGGGGTACGAGGTGCGGACCTCTGCCGACGGCGTCGAGGCGCTCGACGTGGCGGTCGGATTCGTCCCCGACCTTGTCGTGCTCGACCTCGGCCTGCCGGGCCTGGACGGGATCGAGGTCTGCCGGCGCCTGCGCCAGGAGGGCGACGTGCCGATCCTGATGCTGACCGCCCGGGCGGAGACCGAGGACCGGGTCACCGGGCTCGACTCGGGCGCTGACGACTATCTCGTCAAGCCCTTCGAGCGCAAAGAGCTGCTGGCGCGGATCCGCGCCCTCCTGCGGCGCCGCCCGCCGCGCGGCGCCGCCTCCCTGGAAGTGGGCGATTTGCAGCTGAATCCCGACACGCGGGAGGTCCACCGCGGCGATCGCGAAGTCGAGCTCACCAACCGCGAGTTCGAGCTGCTCGAGTTCCTGATGCGCAACGAGCGCCTCGTCGTCTCCCGCGAGCGCCTGCTCGACGAAGTCTGGGGCTACGACCCGATGGCGGCGACGAACACCATCGACGTCTTCATCTCCAACCTGCGGCGCAAGCTCGAGGCGGGCGGGGAGCCCCGCCTCCTCCACACCAAACGCGGCGCGGGATACGTCCTCAAAGACTGATGGTCGCCGCGGCACGCAGCGGTACCGCGGCCTGGCTGCGGCGAGTCGTGCACCCTCGCGCCTGGCCGGTCCGCTGGCGCATCGCCGCCGTCTCCTCCGGCCTGACCCTGGTGATCCTGATGATCTTCGGCGGCGTCATCGGCCAGATCGCGACCACGAGGATCCGTGACGACTTCAACGGCGAGGTGAACAACGCGGTGGAAATCCTCGCCAGCGAATTCCGGGTCGAATACCCGTTGGTCGGCGGACCGCAGGTGCGCGGGCCGAACGTCGGCCCCTACGTCCTTCCGGACGACGCCACCGTCCGCATCTTCGACCGCGGCGGCGCCGAACTCCTGCACTCGAAGGGCTTCCAGCGGCTCGGCGAACCGGAACCCGGGATCAAAGAAGAAAACGGCATGCGCGTGGTCACCGCGGTGCTGTCCAAGGAAGAAGTCGCCACCGGCTACGTCCAGTACGGCCGCAGCACCGCACACGTGAATGACACGATCGACCGGATCTGGCTGCTGATCGTCGCCGGGATCCTCGGTGGGACGGCCCTCGCCTCGCTCGCGGGCGTGGCGATCGCGTCGCGCGCGATGCGGCCGATCGCCCAGCTCACCGCGAGCGCCAGGGAAGTCTCCGAGACCCGTGACCCCTCCCATCACATGCCCCGCCCACCGGTCGAAGACGAGGTCGGGGAATTGGCCGAGACGCTCGAGCAGATGCTGCGCTCGCTGGACGCCGCGCGCGCGGAGCGCGAGCAGGCGATGCAACAGCAGCGCGAGTTCGTCGCCGACGCTTCGCACGAGCTGCGGACGCCGCTGACCAGCGTGCTCGCCAACCTCGAGCTGCTGCAGGCCGCGCTCGGCGGGCCGGGCCAGGCCGAGGACCGCGAGGTGGTCGACTCGGCCCTGCGCTCCTCGCGGCGGATGAGCCGCCTGGTCTCCGATCTCCTCCTGTTGGCGCGGGCCGACGCGGGGCGCCTCGCCGCCCACAAGCGCGTCGACCTCGCCGAAATTGCCGGCGACGCGGCGCTCGAGGCCGCGCCGCTGATGGGCGGCCGCGAGTTCGTCATCGAGAACGACCGGCCGCTGCGGGTCGACGGCAGCGCCGACGAGCTCCACCGGATGATCCTCAACCTGCTCGACAACGCCGCCCGCCACACCCCGGACGGGGCGACCATCGAACTGAAGCTCTCCGAGCAAGGCGAGGACGCGGTGGTCGAAGTCGCCGACGACGGCCCCGGGATCCCGCCGGCGATGCGGACCCAGATCTTCGACCGCTTCGTGCGCGGCGAGGGCCCTGCCGACACCGCCCGCGGCACCGGCACCGGCCTCGGCCTGGCGATCGTCAGCGCCGTCGCCGCCTCGCACGGCGGCAGCGTCGAAGCTACGGAATCGCCCTCCGGCGGCGCCCTCTTCCGCGCCCGCATCCCGATCGCCGACGCCGAGCCCGCCGCCAAAAAGCATTCATCCTCAATCTTTTAGCCCGGCTTTAGTTCCCGGTCCTAGATTTGCCCATGGACGAGACACTAGCCCGCCGGGATTCTCCCCAGACACTGTCCCGGCGGGCTTTTTTTGTGCCGTTTTTCAGGACTTTGGGGTGAGCGGGGGACGGTGGCCAGGGGTGCATGGCGGAAGCCGTGCTCGCGGGCTGGAAGCCCGCGCGGCGGGTCGCTGCGGCCCGGGCCGTCCGCGCCACTGCGGCCCCCGGCCGTCCACACCACTTCGGATTGCCGCCGGGTGTCCTGGGCGCCTCATGGGGGTCCTGGCAGGCTGTGACCCCCATGAGGCGCCCAGGACGTGAGGGGTGCGGGGGAGAGCCGGTACAGGGACGTGAGGCGGTCGGACTTCCGTGATCGTG
>JBPYFM010000006.1:0-6293 GCA_051986435.1 Solirubrobacterales bacterium
CGCGCATCACGATCACGTGAGTCCGACCGCCTCACGTCCCTGTACCGGCTCTCCCCCGCACCCCTCACGTCCTGGGCGCCTCATGGGGGTCACAGCCTGCCAGGACCCCCATGAGGCGCCCAGGACGCCCCGCCGGCGCCGCGAAGTGGTGCGGACGAACCAGCCCCTACCGCGGCCGCCCGGGGGGCAGCGGGATGAGGCGTCGCGTCACGTCGCCGAGGGCGGCGCCGAGGACCGAGCCGGCGATCGCGTCGAGGGGGTAGTGGACGCCGGTGTGGACGCGCGAGTAGGCGACCGCGGTGGCGAGCGCGTGCAGCGGCAGGGACACGGCCGGGAGGACGTCCCCGGCACCGCCGGCGAAGGCGAAGGCGGCGGCCGAGTGGCCGGACGGGAACGAGCGCGAGGAGGGCATCGGCACGTGGCGCGCGATCGGCACCTCGTGGGCGAGCCGGTCGGGCCGGCGGCGCCGGGCGATCGGCTTCACCGAGACGTTGACGACGGTCGCGGTGACCGCGATCGAGGTCAGCCCGGCGACCGCGGCACGGCGCCCCGGGCGACCGCCGAACAGCGCCAGCCCGGCGGCCGCCGTCAGCGACAGCCGCGAGTAATCGGCGGCCCGGGACAGCCGCGCCATCGCCCGGTCGAGGCGGGGCGTCGGGGTCGAGGCGATCGCCGCGTAACAGGCGAGGTCGAGCCGCTCGATCTCCTCGACCCAGGCGCGCCCGCCGCTCACCACTTCAGCTCGATCTCCAGCTCGTTCTCGTCGTCGTCCAGCTCCAGCTCGACCTTCCATTCGACCTCATCGGGGACCGTGAGCTTGAACTTCATCTCGCCCCGCTCGAAGCTGACCTCCTCGTCCTCCCCCGACAGCAGGTTGGCGATCCGCCGCAGCCGGGTCGCCGCCTCAGCGCGGCTGATGGTCTCCCGTTTCTCGACCTCGAAAGCGCTCATCGGAGCTCTCCTTTCCAGCGTTTGACTCTCCATCCACCGCATCGCGATCGCCGCCGATCGCGATGCGGACAAGCTTGGCCGCCGCCGGCAGGAGCCCGCGCGGCACCGCGGTCGAGGGCGAGGCGCCCGGGTGCCCGGGCGCGATCCGAACCGCCAGCGCGCCCGGCAGCGAGGCGAACTCCAGCGGCGGCGCCAGCTTCACCGCCTCGCCGTCGATCCCCAGCGGGACCTCGTCGGCGGCCTGGACGGTGAAATCGGGGCTTTGCCACTGGCGCAGGGTCAGGCCCGCCGGTGCGCCGCGCCGCGCCGTGCCTGCCTCCGCGGCGGCGATGCCGAGCACGCCTTCGTCGAGGCGCGGCCGGGTCCCGGAGCCGAGGGTCGCGCCGAGGCGGTAGACGTTGTTGGACACCAGCAGCGCCACCGCGTCGCCGCCCTCCTCCCCGTCGGGAGCGCGCCAGCGCAGGGGCGTCCCGGAGCTGTCGGCGCGAAGCGTCTCCGGCGCCACCTCGAGCAGCGTGCGGAGCTTCGCGTCGCGGTACCCGGGACGCTGCACCGCCTCCGCGTAGGCCCCGATCGAGACGTTGTTGACGAAGACCCGCCCGTTCACCTCGGCGAGGTCGACGCGGCGCTCGCCGCCGTCGACGAAGGCATCGAGGCTGCCGACGACGTCGTCGCGGTCGACCCCCAGGTCCAGCGCGAAGTGGTTGCGCGTGCCCGCCGGGACGCAGGCGTAGGGCAATCGCTCCCGGGCCGCGATCTCGGCGACGACCGCCTGCGAGCCGTCGCCGCCCGCCATCGCGAGCGCGTCGGCCCCGTCCTCGATCGCGCCCTCGACCAGCTCCCGCAGGTCTTCCCCGGTCCCCAGTTCGATCGGCAGGATGCCGCGCCGGCGCGCCTCTTCGGCGAGGTGGAAGCGGCTCGCCTTGCCGCCGCCGGAGCGCGGGTTGAAGAAGAGGACCGGCCGGGCCGGCGTCGGCGCCGCGGGCAGGTCGACGTGGACCTGGAAAGCCATCCGGGCCAGCCCGACCGCGAGCACGAAGGCGACGACCACCGCGAGGTCGGCCAGGAGGTCGCCGAGGTCGACCAGCAGGACCGCCGCGCCGACCAGCGCCAGCGCGCCGATGCCGACGGCGAGCATCTGCCGCCCGCCTTGCCGGCGGAGGGCGAGCCAACCGGCGACCAGCGCGACGACCAGGCAGGCGAGCACGGCGATCCCGCGCGGGAAGCGTTCGACCGCCAGCACGGCGGCAAGCGCCACGGCGGCGGCCGCGAAGGCCAACGAGCCGACGGCGGCGAGGCGGCGCATCAGCCGACCCCAGGTCGCAGCGCCCGGCGGACCGGCGAGGAACCGCTCTCGGACTTTGCCCGTGAACCCATGACCGACCCTAACCGGCCCGACCGTACCCCGGCAACCGACCCGTGCGCCTCACCCGATCGGTGTGATGTCAGGGCACGCGAGCCGGTTTAGGGTGGGGCATGGCGTCGATTCCCTCGTCCGAGCCGCGCGGCGGCCACCCGCGCTGGGCGCTGACGCTGGTCGTCCTCGGCGGGGTCCTGACCTTCGCCGCGATCTTCTCGATCTGGATCAACCGCCAGGCGCTCAACACCGACAACTGGGTCAACACCAGCGACCGGCTGCTGGCAAACGAAGACGTGCGCGCGAGGCTGTCGGAATTCCTCGCCGAAGCGCTCTTCGCGAAAGTGGACCTGAAGGAAGAGCTGCAGGGCGCGCTGCCGCCGCGGCTGGCGCCGCTGGCCGGGCCGGCGGCGGGCGCGCTCGAAGGGGCGGCGCCGCGGGCGGCGGAACGGATCCTCGCGAGCGCGCCCTTCCAGGCGATCTGGGAAGCGTCGAACCGCGCCGCCCACGAAGCGCTGCTGCGGATCCTGAACGGGGAAACCGGCCCGGTGAGCGCCCAGGCCGACAAGGTGGTGCTCGAACTGCGGCCGGCGGTGAAGCGGCTCGGGGAACGGTTCGGGATCGGACTCACCGGCGAACGGATCCCGCCCGACGCGGGGAACATCACGATCCTCGAAGGGGGCGAACTGAAGACCGCACAGGACATCGCCAAGGCGGTGCGCCGGCTGCCGATCGTCCTCACGCTGCTGGCGCTCGCCTGCTTCGCCGGGGCGATCTTCCTCGCCGGGCCGCGCCGCCGCGAGGCGCTCCGTTCGGTCGGCATCGCCTTCGCCGCCGCGGGCCTCCTGGTGCTGGCGCTGCGCGGCTTCGCCGGCAACATGGTGGTCGACTCGCTGACCCAGGTGTCGAGCGCCGAACCGGCGGTGGAAGCCGTCTGGGAAATCGCCACCTCGCTGCTGGTGACGGTTGCGGTCGGGGCGATCGCCTTCGGCGTGATCCTCCTCGTCGCCGCCTGGGCGGCGGGCGCGACGCGCCCTGCCGTCGCCCTGCGCCGCCTCGCCCGGCCCTACGCGGAGCGCGGCCCGGCGACGATCTACGGCGTCGCCCTGCTGATCTTCCTTGCCCTGATCGCCTGGGCGCCGATCGCCGCCTTCCACAAGCCGCTCGGGGCCCTCGTCTTCCTCATCCTCTTCGCCGTCGGCACCGAGCTCTGGCGCCGGCAGGTGCTCTCGGAGCCCGCGCCCCACGCCTAGCGTCGAATCGAGGAGTATCGGCAGATGCAGGGGGCTCGCTCCAGGCGTCTCGTCCGCGTCGCCCTCTGGGTCGGCGGCTCGGCGCTCGCGATCTTCGTCCTCGACCTGCTCGGCATCCCGGTCGACGACTGGATCGCGGAGCTCTTCGACAAGCTCGGGCAGATCCCGACCTGGGCGATCGTCGCCGGGGTCCTCCTGCAGAGCGCCAACACGGCGCTGGCGGCGCTCGCCTGGTTCGGCATCCTGCGCGCCTCGCCGCTCGGCGGGGTGAGCTTCCGGATCGTCCTCGCCTCCTACGCCACCGCGGTGGCGCTGAACAGCTTCCTGCCCGCGAACATCGGCACCTGGGTGATGCTGCTGATGTTCACCGCGCTCTTCGCCGGCGCCACCTTCCCGATGATGGTCTCCGGGATCGTCGTGCAGAAGATCCCCTTCACGGTCCTGAACGTCGCCCTCTACCTCTACCTCTTCCTCTCGGTGGCGGGCTCGTTCTCGGTCAAGCTCGGCTTCCTCGCCGACCACACCGGGCTGGTCGTCGCGATCCTCGTCGGCGGCGTCGTCCTGCTCATCTTCCTCGCGCGGATCTTCCGCAGGCGACTGGAGGGGCTGCGCGAGCAGGTGCTGGACGGCGGCGCGGTGCTGCGCCGGCCGCGCCGCTTCCTGATCGACGTCTGCGCCCCCACCGTCGGCAGCTACGTGGCGCGACTGGCGATCGTCGCCGTCTTCCTCGCCGCCTACGGCATCCCGGCGACCTTCCACAACGTCGCCACGGTGACCGCGTCGAACTCGATCTCCAACACGGTCTCGGCGACGCCCGGCGGCGTCGGCGTCACCCAGGCGATGAACTCGGTCGCCCTCTCCGGCTCGACCGACGCGGCGACCGCGACCGCCTACTCGATCAGCCAGCAGCTGGTCACCTCGGCCTGGAACGTGATCTTCGCCGTGGTCATGGTCTCCTGGGTCTTCGGCTGGAGCGGCGGCAAGGAGCTGGTCGAGTCCTCCTACGTCGATGCCAAGGCGAAAAGCCGCGAGATGCGGGAGAGCCGGCGGCGCAGGCGCTCGCGCTCGGCGGCTTGATCAGCCGAGCCAGCCGCGCAGGATGCGGTGGATGCTCTCCGCGCCGACGACCTCGCCCTCCGGCCATTCGAGGTCGGCCGGGTGGAGGACGAACGGGAAGGACTGGGTGCCGCCGAGGCCGCCGTGCGAGCCGACCAGCTCCTCGAAGGCGGCCACCTCGTCGAACCGCGGCCAGTAGGCGCTGTTGATCATCAGGTCGGCGCAGTGCGGGAAGGCGTCGGTACGGCGCAGATGGCGGGCGGCGTTGGGGCCGAAGGGGGCGAGCGGGTCCTCGCCGTCGATCCGCCCGCTGCCGAGGTGGTGGACGCCGCGGGCGCCGATCGCGAGGGCGCCGTCCGCCTCCGAGCGCACCAGGACGAAGCCGATGCCGGGGTGCTCGCGGAGCGCCGCGATCAGCGCCGGGTAGAGCTCGTCGATCCGCTCCAGCGTGACCCGCCCGGGCAGGCGCGGGAAGCTGACCAGGCCGAGGCAGCCGGAGGCCATCACCGAGAGCTCCGGCGGGCCGTCGTCGCCCGGGGCGGTCTCCTGTCTGCCCCGCTCGTCGAGGATCACGGCGCCGTCGGCGACCTGCCCGCGGGTGGCGGTGCGCACGGCGCGGCCGGCGACCGTGTCGTCGCGGGCGACCTCGGTGAGCCCGGCGCTTAGGTAGGAGAGCGCGTCGTCGTCGCCACCGATCGCGGCGAAGACGCGGCCGGTGTCGCAGCTCTCCCGCACCAGGTCCTCCAGCGAATGCCCGAAGCGGTCCTTGAACGTTTCCCCCTGGGACTGGCCGTGGTCGGAGAGGACGACGAGCCGGTAGGGGCGCGGCGCCTCCGCGCAGGCGGTGGCGATGCGGGCGATCTGGCGGTCGAGGTCGTGGAGGACGGCGAGCGCGTCGGGGCGTTCGATCCCCGAGTGGTGGGCGACCTCGTCGTAGGCGAGGAAGGTCGTGTAGACCGCCGGGCGCCCGGCGAGGACGTCGCCGATCACCGTCGCCACCTGGAGGTCGCGCTGGACGACCGTCGCCCAGGCGCGCATCAGCGCGTAGGAGCGCCCGCGGGCGATCCGCGGGCGCACGTCGTCGCGGACCTGGGCGCGGGCGGCGCGGCGCTCGCGGCCGATGTCGGCGAGGGCGAGGACGATCGTGCGCGCGACCGCGTAGGGGCGGGCGAAGTAGGCGCTGTAGTCGCGGCCGAGCGGGCGGCGGCGGCTGAGCGCGGTGCTCATCGTCAGCATCGAGTGCGGGGCGTCGCCGGAGAGGATGTTGGCGCGGCTGGCCCCGTCGGCGTGCAACAGGCCGTTGCCGTCGGAGTGGCGACGCTCCAGCTCTTCGGCGTCGCGCGGGTGGTTGGTGACGATCGCCCGGCCGCGCTCCTTCTCCCACCAGCGGAAGGCCGGCATGTCCTCGTTGGAGCCGTGCAGGATGCCCGCCTGGCAGGCGCCGGTCTGCGAGGACCAGTCGGTTTCCCAGCGCTCCAGGTGGTGGCTGCCGGAGCGCAGCCAGCGCGCCATCGTCGGCGCGTTGCCGTCGCGGATCGCCCGCTCCAGCACGTCGTGGGCGAGCCCGTCGATCTCCAGCAGGAGCAGCCCGGGGACGTCGCTCGCGGTGACGTCGCCGCGGCGGCGGGCCTGGCGGCGGACCACGTGCCGGTACCACCATTCGTCGTCGTCGACCG
>JBPYFM010000007.1:0-3010 GCA_051986435.1 Solirubrobacterales bacterium
ACCCGCCGCGAGCGCGAGTTCCAGGGCTGGCTGCAGATCTCCCAGGGCTGTAATTGCGTCTGCTCGTACTGCATCGTGCCCTCGACCCGCGGGCGCGAGGTCAGCCGCGACGCCGCCGAGCTGATCGCCGAGGCCGAGGCGCTCGCCGCCGACGGCGTGCGGGAGGTGACGCTGCTGGGGCAGAACGTCAACAGCTACGGGCGCGGCCTGCCGCATGAGAGCCGCATCACCTTCGCCGAGCTGCTCGCCCGGGTGGACGCGGTCGCCGGCATCGATCGGATCCGCTACACCAGCCCGCACCCGAAGGACATGAAGGAGGACGTGATCCGCGCCCACGCGGAGCTGCCCTCGCTCTGCGAGCAGATCCACCTACCGCTGCAGTCGGGCTCGAGCGCGGTGCTGAAACGGATGCGCCGCACCTACGACCGCGAGCGCTACATGGACCGCGTCGCGCTGATCCGCGAGCACGTCCCCGACTGCGCGATCACCACCGACATCATCGTCGGCTTCCCCGGCGAGACCGAGCGGGACTTCGAGGAAACCTTGGAGGTCGCAGAGGAGGTCGGCTACGACGGCGCCTTCACCTTCATCTTCAGCCCCCGCCGCGAAACCGAGGCGGCGACGATGGACGGGCAGCTGCCGCATCCGGTCAAGGTGGAGCGGATGGAACGCCTGGTGGAGGTGGTTCAGCGCCGCGCCGCCGAGCGCGCCCAGCGCTTCGTCGGCCGGACGATGGAGGTGCTGGTCGAGGGGCCGAGCCGCACCGACCCGACCCGCCTGCGCGGGCGCACCCGGCACAACAAGGCGGTGAACTTCGAAGGCGTCGCCGCGGCGGGGGAGATGGTCGATGTCGAGATCGAGTCGGCGACCTCCCAGACCCTCTCCGGCGTCGCCGCGCGCCCGCTCTCGCCGCTCCTCTAGCCGCCGATGGTTCTCGCCATCTTCGGACCCACCGGCGTGGGCAAGACCGGGGTGGCCGTCGAGCTGGCCCGCCTGCTGCGGGAGCGCGGGGGGGAGCCGGTGGCGATCAACTGCGACGCCCTGCAGGTCTACGACGGGCTGGACGTGCTGACCGGGGCGGCGAGCGCGGCGGAGCGGGAGGTGCTCCCGCACGAGCTGCTCGGCATCGTCCCGGTGACCGAGGACTTCTCGATCCACGAGTACATGCCGCTCGCTCACGCGGCGATCGACGCGGCGCTCGCCTCGCGGCGGACGCCGATCGTGGTAGGCGGCACCGGCCTGTACCTGCGCGCGGCCCTGGCCGACCTCTCCCTGCGCAAGGTGCCCGCCTTCTCCCAGGAGTCGGAGCTGTGGTCCGGGGAGACCCGCCACCCGACCCGGATCTTCGGCCTCGACATGGACCGGGCCAAGCTCTACGACCGGATCAACGCCCGCGTGGACGCGATCGTCGCGAACGGCGGGGCGGAGGAGGCCCGCCGCGCCGATGCCCTCGGTCCCGGCCGCACCGCGCGCAAAGCGCTCGGCCTGAACGAAATCCTCGCCGGGGACCTGGAGACGATGAAGCGCCGCTCCCGCAACTACGCCCGCCGCCAACTGACCTGGATGCGCAAAATCCCGAACCTGATGACGATCGACCGCACCGACCTCACCAACGCCGAAACCGCCATGTTGATGGGCCGAAAACTAGACGTATAGGCAAGGTTTTCGGCCCATCAACATCGTCGGTAGGGTTCGGCGGCGTGAAATTCGAGAAGTGGCAAGCGCTCGGCAACGACTATCTGATCCTCGAGGAGGCGAGCCTCCCGTTGGACCTGACCGAGGCGCGGGTCGAGTGGCTCTGCGACCAGCACTTCGGGATCGGCGCCGACGGCGTGCTCCTCCTCTCGCGTAGCGACGACCCGGAGTTCGTCGCCAACCTGCGGATCTTCAACCCCGACGGCTCGGAGGCCGAGCTGTCCGGCAACGGCGCCCGCGAGGCGATCCTCTACCTGCGCCGCCACGGCTGGACCGACGCCGAGGAGTTCGCGATCTCGACCGTCGCCGGACCGATCCGGCCGACGATCACCGGCGAGCTGACCTGCTCGGTCGACATGGGCAAGGCATCGACGACCTCCAAGGACTTCCCGTCAGGCGGTCCCGACGGCCGCGGCACGGTCCGCTCGGCGGGCCGGGAGTGGGAGTTCCAGCACGTCTCGATCGGCAACCCGCAGTGCGCGATCGTCGTCGACCCGGTCGAGCTGGCCGACCTCGACCTGGACCTGGTCGGGCCGGAGATCGAAGGCTCGACGCTCTTCCCGAACCGCACCAACGTCAGCTTCCTGGCGATCGACGGCTCGCACGTGCGCGCGCGCATCTTCGAGCGCGGCGTGGGGGAGACGCTCTCCTCCGGCACCGGCGCCTCCGGCGCCGCCGTCACCGCCTTCCTGCGCGGGGCGCCGAGCCCGCTCACGGTCGAGCTCGACGGCGGCGAGCTGACCGTCGCGATCGGCGAGGACCTGTCCGTGCGGCTCGACGGCTGGGCCGAGCCGGTCTACGCGGGCGAGGCCACTCCGGAGCTCCTCGCCGCCCTCGCCGAGCAGGACTGACCCGCCGGTCCTCCCGCCCGGCCTTTCGTTAGCTTTCCGCGCCATGCCCATCGCCGAGCCCTCCAAGCGCCTCCAGCAGATCCCGCCCTACATGTTCCAGGAACTGGAGCGCCGGATCGCGGAGAAGAAGGCCGCCGGGATCGACGTGATCAGCCTCGGGATCGGCGATCCGGACATGCCGACCTACGACTACATCGTCGAGGCGATGCAGAAGGCGGTGGCCGATCCGGCCACCCATCAGTACCCCTCCAACCGCGGCCGCGAGGACTTCCGCCAGGCCTTCGCCGACTTCTACGACCGCCGCTTCGGCGTCGAGATCGACCCGGGGAACGAGGTCATCCCGGCGATCGGCGCCAAGGAGTGCATCTACAACCTCTGCAACGCCTTCCTCGACCCCGGCGACGTGGCACTCGCCTCCGATCCCGGTTACCCGGTCTACACCGGCGGCCCGCTTCTTCACGGCG
>JBPYFM010000008.1:0-2053 GCA_051986435.1 Solirubrobacterales bacterium
GGCGCGGCGAGCAGCATCGGCGCGGCGCTCGGCGGGTCTGGCGCGGCGGGCGGCCTCGGTGGCCTGGGCGGCGCGATCGGCGGCGCGATCGGCACCAAGGCGGTCGCCGGCGTCGTCACCGCTGCCGTGATCACCGCGGGCGCCGCGGTCGAGTTGCCGAAGGAACATCACTCGACGCCACCCGTGGCTCACGTCGTCGAAGAACGGCCCGAGCCGACGCCCCCGTCGATGACGACGCCGACGAGCGGCGGGGTGGAAGCTTCGATCACCCCGGCCACGGTGGTCGCCGAAAGCAGCAATAAATCGGCGATCGCCGGCAACGCGGTCGCGGTCGCGCCGAGCAAAGCCGAAGAAGCCGAAGAAAAAGCTGCGACGCCGCCGGCCGAAGGAACCGCTCCGCCGGCCGCGGAAGAAACGGCGCCGCCCGCCGACGCGATGGTCGCCGAAGAAGCCGAGGCGGGCGCCTCCGAGGTCGAAACGCCGGCCATCACCGGCGGCGTCGAAGTCGAAGGCGCCACCGCGGCGAGTCCGTCCACCACGGCCGGCGCCCACGGCGGCAAGCCGACGGTGACCGTCACGGTCGCCCCGGAAACGCCGCCCGCGACCCCGCCGGCGACCTCGACCCCCCCGGCGACTACCACTCCGCCGGCGACCTCGACCCCGCCGGCGCCCACCACTCCGCCGCCTGCCACCACTCCGCCGCCGGCCACCACTCCGCCGCCGGCCGAGTCGACTCCGCCGCCGGCCGAAGAAGCGGAAGCCCCGGCCGCCGCCGAACCGGCGGTCGAAACGCCGCCGGTCACCGAAGAAACCCCGTAGCGCCCACGCCGCCGACCGCGCGGCGCCCACGGCTCAGGCGCCCGGCTCGGGCGCCCCGCCCGGGCCTCAGCCGAGGCCGATCACTTTGAGGCGCCGCATCAGGCAGGTCGCCGCGAACTGGCGGGTTTCGCCGAGCGAGTAGCCGAAGAGCTCGAAGTCATCCCCGCCCTCCGCCCACGGCGGCGAGAAGACGCCGTCGGCGATCGGCAGCGCCTCTTCCAGAGTCCGCTGGATCGCGGCCTTGTAGCGCTCGTCCTCGTGCGCCTTCTCGCGCAGGAAGACCGAGCCGAAGGCGACGTGGCGGTGCTCGTCGCGGGCGACGTTGCCGAAGCCCTCGACGAACCCCGGCAGCGTGCTTTCCCGTTCGTTGAACTCCATGATGAAGTGCTGCCCGGTGAGGGCCAGCATCCCCTCGATGACCATGTGGTAGAGCGTCACCGCCTCGACCAGGGCCTCGGTGTCCTCGGGCTCCCGGGACAGCCGCTCGGTCCGCGCGCCCAGCATCCCGTCGAAGAGTTCGCCGAAGTTCTGGTTCAGATGCGAGGAGGTCTCGGCCAGCATCTCGGAGAGCCCGTCGGACTCGAGCACACCCACCTCGCGGTAGAAGCGCTCGAAGAAACGGACGTGGCGGGCCTCGTCGGCGATCTGCGTGCAGAGGAAGACTTTCTGCTCCTCGGTCGGCGCCGCCCGCATGATCGGCCCCAGCTCCTCGGCGACCTTCTGCTCGCCGATGAAGAACGACGAGAGCCCGTACATGCGCTGGAACCGCTCCTCCTCGGGGATCCGCTCGTGCCAGTCCTCCCGGTCCTGGCTGAAGTCGAGCTCCTGGGTCTGCCACTGCTGGCGCTCCCAGAGGTCGTACAGCTCCCCGTAGCCCAGCAGCTTGATGTCGGCGGTGCGGTCCGCCGCCTCGTTCAGCGCCGGGTCGGCGGTCGCCTGATAGTCCGCGCGCTGCGTGCGCGACCGGATCCCGGCCGCCTCTTGCGCCTCCATCGTTCCTCCCTCGGATCGTGGCCGAGAGACGAACCTAACATCGCCTTGGCCGGCTGGCCAGTGGAAAGGGACGGCGCCCCGGAAGCCGGCGCCCGGGGGCAGGAAGGGACGGGCAAGGGACGGGGAAAGGGACGAGGAAAGGGACGAGGAAAGGGACGAGGAAAGGGACGAGGAAAGGGACGAGGAAAGGGACGAGGAAAGGGACGAGGAAAGGGACGAGGAAAGGGACCCGGCCCTCTCG
>JBPYFM010000009.1:0-4778 GCA_051986435.1 Solirubrobacterales bacterium
GCGCCTCATGGGGGTCCTGGCAGGCTGTGACCCCCATGAGGCGCCCAGGACGTGAGGCTTTCGTGGGGGAGGCGGCGAGGGTTCGTCACGATGTCCACGGGTCCGCCACGAACTACGGGATCGCGTCGCGGTCTCTCAAGGATCGGTCCCCCGGGACCGCGCGAGGTCATGCCCGTGGAGCCTTTCTGTCGTATGGCGACAGAAAGGCTCCACGGGCGCCTGTGGCGCCTAACTCGCGTATAGGGCGAGTAAGGCGCCACGGCAGAGGCCTGGGTGGTGGGAAGGCATGAGGAAGACGGGAGGAGGCGTGGAGTTCCCACGCTCTCCGTGACGAGGCCTGAGTTCGGTGACGGCTCCGTGAGTCTCCCGTGTGCCTCCCGTCCCACTCCCCCCGCACTCCCGTGACGCCTCCGTCCCGCCTGCCTCCCCCCGCACACCCGGCCCTCTCGGCCACGGCCACAGCCTGCCCGGGCCGTGGCCGAGAGGGTCGCGTCCCTTCGCCGTCCCGTGTTGCCGGCCCCGTGTTGCCGGCCCCTTCCCCGGTCCGACGACCGGGATCAGCTGCTAGACCAGCTCGAGGTACACCATCTCGGTCGAGTCCGAGCGACGCGGACCGAGCTTGACGATGCGGGTGTAGCCGCCGGGGCGCTCCGAGTAGCGGGGCGCGACCTCGTCGAACAGCTTGTGGACGATGAACTTGTCGTTGTGCAGGGCCGCGAGGGCCTGACGACGGGCGTGCAGGTCGCCCCGTTTGGCGAGCGTGATCAGCTTCTCGACATCGGGCTTGACCGCCTTGGCCTTGGCCTGGCTGGTTTCGATCCGCTCGTGCTCGATCAGCTGCTTGGACAGGTTCGAGAGCAGCGCTTTCCGTTCGGCGGAGTCACGACTCAGCTTGTTGCGCTTCTTGTTGTGCCGCACCGTTTCTCCTCCGCCGCTCTCGTACCGGGTCCTAGGTTAGTCCGAATCAGTCCTGCTGGAGATCGAGGCCGCGGGCGTGCAGCGTCTCGATCACTTCCTCGATCGACTTCGAGCCGAAGTTGGGGATCGCGTTCAGTTCCGCGCGCGACTTGCGCACGAGGTCGCCGACCGTCTGCACCCCCGCCCGCTTCAGGCAGTTGTACGAGCGGACGCCCAGTTCGAGCTCCTCGATCAGGATCTCGTCGAGGCCGTTGGCGGCGGCGCCGTCGCCGGCCGCGCCGTTCGAGGCGAGGCCGTCCGCCGGCAGGGCCGCGACCGGCTCACGCGCGGTAAGTTCCTCGACCCGGTCGGCGTCGGTGAAGATCGCCAGGCTCTTGATCAGGATCTCGGAAGCCTCGCGGAGCGCGGCGCCCGGCTCGATCGAGCCGTCGGTCTCGAGGTCGAGCTCGAGTTTGTCGAAGTCGGTCCGCTGCCCGACGCGGGCACCGGAGACGGCGTAGGACGCGCGGCGGATAGGCGAGAAGATCGAGTCGATCGGGATCACGCCGATCGGCTGCTCGTCCGACTTGTTCTCTTCGGCGGGCGAGTAGCCGCGGCCGCGGCCGATCGTCAGGTAGACCTCGAGTTTGGTTTTTTTCTCGAGCGTCGCGATCGGCGCCTCGGGGTTGAGGATCTCGACACCGGAGGGCAGGTCGATGTCCTTGGCCTTCACCTCGCCGGGGCCGGTCGCAACAAGCGGCGCCTCGACCTCGTCGGCGTCGGTGTGCATGCGGACGACGAGGTCCTTCAGGTTCAGGACGATGTCGGTGACGTCCTCTTTGACGCCGGGGACGGTCGAGAACTCGTGCGCGACCCCCTCGATGCGGACGCTCGTGATCGCGGCGCCGCCCAGGGAGGAGAGCAGCACGCGACGGAGGCTGTTGCCGAAGGTGTAGCCGAAGCCCTTGTCGAGCGGCTCGATCGTGAAGGTGCCGCGACGGTCGTCGACTTTCTCGGCGGTGATTCTGGGGACCTGGAAATCAGTGGTCATGAGTTCCTTACGTTGCTTCTTTTCTGAATTGCGTCTGGTCCGGACTACTTGGAGTACAGCTCGACGATCAGCTGCTCCTGGACCGGCGCCGAGATCTCTGAGCGCTCGGGGTAGCGCAGGACCTTGGCGGTCAGGGCGTCATGGTCGGCCTGCAGCCAGGCCGGCACGGTCGAAACCAGTTCCGTCGCGCGACGGACCGTGTCGGTCGCGCCGGAGTCGGGCTTGATCGAGATGATGTCCTCAGGACGCACCTGGTACGAAGGGATGTCGACACGGCGGCCGTTGATCAGCCAGTGGCCGTGGTTGATCAGCTGGCGTGCCTGGCGGCGCGAGGCAGCGAAGCCGAGGCGCACCAGCACGTTGTCGAAGCGGGACTCGAGCAGCCGCAGCAGGTTCTCGCCGGTGACGCCGTCCTGGCGCGAGGCGTGTTCGTAGTAGGAGCGGAACTGCTTCTCCAGCACCTGGTAGTAGCGACGCGCCTTCTGCTTCTCGCGCAGCTGCAGGCGGTACTCGCTCTGCCGCAGACGGCCGCGGCCGTGCTCGCCGGGCGGGTAGGAGCGACGCTCGACGCCGCACTTGTCGGTGAAGCAGCGCTCGCCCTTGAGGAAGAGCTTCTGGCCCTCGCGCCGGCACTGCTTGCACTGCGGGGAAGTGTCGCGGGCCACTAGACGCGCCTCCGCTTCTTCGGCCGGCAGCCGTTGTGGGCCTGCGGGCTGACGTCCTTCACGGTGGTGACGTCGAGGCCGGCGGCCTGCAACGAGCGGATCGCGGTCTCACGGCCGGACCCGGCGCCCTTGGCGAACACTTCGACCCTTTCGAGCCCGTGTTCCATGCCTTTTTTGGCGGCCGCGTCGGCGGTCACCTGCGCGGCGAACGGGGTCGACTTACGCGACCCTTTGAACCCGGCGGAGCCGGCCGACTCCCAGGCGATCACGTTGCCGTCGGTGTCGGTGAGCGTGACGATCGTGTTGTTGAAGGAAGTCTTGATGTGCGCCTGCCCGTAGGCGACGTTCTTTTTGACGCGGCGACGACCCCCACGCCCTTTGGCGGATTTTTTCTCGGCCATCTCTCCTACCTGGGTTTCTTCTTGCCGGCGATGCTGAGGCGCCGCGGGCCCTTGCGGCCACGCGCATTGGTCTTGGTGCGCTGGCCGCGGACCGGCAGGCCGCGACGATGACGCAGGCCGCGGTAGGAGCCGATCTCCATCAGCCGTTTGACGTTCTGCGAGCGCTCGCGCCGGAGGTCGCCCTCGACCTCACGGCTCTCGACCGCGTCGCGAAGCTTGATGGTCTCGTCCTCGGTCAGGTCTTTGCCCTGGATCCCGGGGTCGATCCCGGTCTCCTCGAGGATTTTGAGAGCGGTCGAGTGACCGATCCCGAAGATGTAGGTGAGGCCGATCTCGATCCGCTTGTTGTCTGGAATGTTGACGCCGGCGATACGTGCCATTGCTCAGCCCTGACGCTGCTTGTGTCGCGGGTTCTGGCAGATGACGAGGACCGCGCCATTGCGGCGGATCACCTTGCACTTCTCGCACATCGGCTTGACGGACGCTCGAACCTTCATCGCTCCGGTTTCTCTCTGGACTACAGGATCCCCGCCCGCCCCATGAATCGGACGGCAGGGTACGACCACGGCCCACTGGGCCGACCAAGAAAGATAGCAGGGACGGAACTCAGCCGCGACCGCCCCGCGATGGCCGCCGTGACAGGATGGGCCCGTGCCGAAGCGGCCCGCACAGGATACCTACAGCGCCGTCGACGCCTTCGTCGAGGAGACGCTCTTCACCGCGCCCGACGAGGCCCTCGACGCGGCCCTCGCCTCCTCCAGCGCCACGGGGCTGCCGGAGATCCAGGTCACGCCACCCCAGGCGCGCCTCCTGGAGATCCTCTGCCGTTCGGTCAACGCCCGCCGGATCCTCGAGTTCGGCACCCTCGGCGGCTACTCGACGATCGCGATGGCCCGCACCCTCCCTCCCGACGGCCTCCTCACCACCCTCGAGTACGACCCCGACCACGCCGAGGTCGCGTGGGACAACATCGAACGCGCCGGCCTCGCCGACATGGTCGACCTGCGCGTCGGCGCCGCCCTCGAGACCCTCCCCCTTCTCGCCTCCGAGGGCGCCGGCAACTTCGACTTCGTCTTCATCGACGCCGACAAGGTCAACACCCCCGCCTACTTCGCCTGGTCCCTCGACCACACCCGCCCCGGCGGCCTGATCTTCGCCGACAACGTGATCCGCGGCGGCTCGATCGTCGACCCCGAAGGCGGCGAGGCAGCCGAGGCCCAGAGGCTCTTCCACGAATACCTGGCGGAAGAGCCGCGGGTGACGGCGACGACCATTCAGACCGTCGGCGCAAAGGGGTACGACGGCTTCACGCTGGCGGTCGTCGGAGGGTAGGACGGGCCGGCGCGGGGTCGCGCCGGGTGTGAAAGGGACGGGAAAAGGGACCGGAGGGGGGCGGGGAAGGGACGCGGCCCTCTCAAGCTGGCGCCCCGGGGGGGGACAAGGGACGCGGCCCTCGCAAACTGGCGCCCGGGGGCTGGCACGGGACGAGGAGAGGGCCGGGTCTTCGATGAGCGGAGGAAGGGACGCGGGGGCGTCACGGGAGGGCGACGGGAGTCCCACGGATCCGTCACCGATCCGTGACGGAGGTGGGACGTCGTCACGAAGAGCGTGAGAACGCCACGCTTCCTCCCGTGTTTCACGACACGCACGGGGGTGCGGTCGTCCTAACCGACCTATAGCGCCGGTTAGGACGACCGCACCCCGGGGGACCCTCGATCCGGGCCCGGAAAGGGACGGAAGGCGCCCGGGCGTGTGACGTTCCCG
>JBPYFM010000010.1:0-9343 GCA_051986435.1 Solirubrobacterales bacterium
CCTGGAAGATGGGCGGCCGGATCACGGTCGACTCGGCGACGCTGATGAACAAGGGCTTCGAGGTGATCGAGGCGCACCACCTCTTCGGCGTCCCCTTCGAACGGATCGAGGTCGTCGTCCACCCGCAATCGCTGGTCCACTCGCTGATCCAGCTCATCGACGGCTCGACGCTCGCCCACCTCGGCTATCCCGACATGCGGGTGCCGATCTCCTACGCCCTGCACTTCCCCGACCGGGCGCCGGTCGACGTGCCGCGGCTGGACCTCGCCGCGGTCGGCGCGCTGACCTTCGAGCAGCCCGATCCCGACACCTTCGCCTGCCTGCGCCTGGCGCTCGAGGCGGGCCGCGCCGGCGGCACCGCCCCGACCGTCCTCAACGCCGCGGACGAGGTCGCCGTCGCCGCCTTCCTCGCCGGTGAGATCCCGTTCACCGGGATCGCCGCGGTGATCGAGCGCACGCTCGAGGAGGTGCCCGGCCAACCGGTCACCCACTTCGACGATCTCTTCGCCGCCGACGCCGAGGCGCGCCGCCGCGCCGCCGCGCTCGCCAAGGAGCTGACCCCCGCATGAGCTGGCTCTACGTCTTCCTCGGCTTCTGCGTCCTCATCCTCCTGCACGAGGCGGGCCACTTCGTCGCCGCCAAGGCGACCGGGATGCGGGTCGAAGGCTTCTACCTCTTCTTCGGCCCGACGCTCTGGTCGTTCAAGCGCGGCGAGACCGAGTACGGGATCAAGTCGATCCCGCTCGGCGGCTACGTGAAGATCAACGGCATGAACCCGGAGGAAGAGATGCCTCCGGGCGAAGAGCACCGCGCCTACCACCGCCAGAAGGTCTGGAAGCGGATCGTCGTCGCCGCGGCGGGGCCCGCGGTCAACATCGTCCTCGCCTTCGTGATCCTCTATTTCGTCTTCGCGATCGGCGGCCTGGAACAGATCAAGCCTCAGGTCGGCGAAGTCGAGCCGAAGACCCCCGCCGCCAGGGTGCTGCAGCCCGGGGACGAAATCGTCGCGATCGAAGGCCAACGCTTCGCCGGCCTTCCGCCCGAAAAGAAGATCGAACGTTTCGGGAAATTGGTGACGGCACACACGTGCGCGGGTAAGGAGCGAAACGGGTGCGTCGCCGAAACCCCGGTCGAACTGACGATTCGCCGGGACGGCCATCTGCAGACGATCTCGGTGAAGCCGCGCTACAACGCCGAAGCTAAGCGTCCCTTGATCGGCTTCTCGTACGGCGGTGAATTCGCCCCGATCAGCACCGCCGAAGCCGTCGACAAGTCGACCAGCGTGATGGGCGAAGTGATCAGCCGCACGGGGTCCGTCTTCACCCACATCTTCGAATCCAAGCAGCGCGAAGAAATCTCCAGCGTGGTGGGGATCAGCGACGTCGGTCATGAAGCGGTGAACAAAGGCTGGCGCGAGTCCTTCCTGCTCCTGGCCCTGGTCAGCCTTTCGCTCGGCCTGATCAACCTCGTCCCGATCCTGCCCCTCGACGGCGGCCACATCTTCTGGGCGATCGTCGAGAAACTGCGCCGGGGCAAGCCGGTCCCGATCCGGGTGATGGAGCGCGCCACGATCATCGGCTTCGCCCTGGTCCTGATGCTGATGGTGATCGGCGTCTCGAACGACATCGGCCGGATCACCGGCGAAGGCTTCAACGTCTCGAAATAGAGGCCCGGCGGTCCCGCTGGATAACCTTCCGGTATGGCCTCCAAACGCCAGATATTCGTCGGCAGCGTGCCCATCGGCGGGGGGGCGCCGGTGGTGGTGCAGACGATGACCAAGACCGAGACCGCGAATCTGACCGCGACGCTCGATCAGATCCGGAAGGTCGCCGACGCGGGGGCGGACGTGGTGCGGTGCGCGGTGCCACGGGAGCAGGACGCGGAGGCGCTGCGGACGATCGTCGCCGAGTCGCCGATCCCGGTGATCGCCGACATCCACTTCAACCACACGCTGGCGCTGAAAGCGATCGAAGCCGGGGCGCACGCGATCCGGCTGAACCCCGGGAACATCGGTGGGCGGGAGAAAGTCGCCGAGGTCGCCGAGCTGGCGAACAAGAAGCGCGTGCCGATGCGGATCGGGGTGAACTCCGGCTCGCTGCCGAAGCACCTTCACGAGCTGGAGCGCGAGGCGCCGGTCGAGGCGCTGGTCGCCGCCGCGGTCGAGTTCGTCGAACTGATGGAGAACCTCGACTTCACGAACTTCAAAGTCTCGATCAAGTCGACCAACGTCCCGTACACGATCGCCGCCAACCGGCAGCTGGCGGAGAAGATCCCCTATCCGCTGCACCTGGGGATCACCGAGGCGGGGACGAAATGGTCCGGCGCGCTGAAATCGGCGGTCGGGCTGGGGACGCTGCTGGCCGACGGGGTGGGGGACACGATCCGGGTCAGCCTCTCGACCTTCCACGCCGAGGAGGAGGTCAAGGTCGCCTGGGAGATCCTCAAGGCGCTCGGGCTGCGGGAGCGCGGCCCGGTGCTGATCGCCTGCCCGACCTGCGGCCGCCTGCAGTTCGACATGGACTCGGTCGTCGCCGAAATCGAGCAGCGGCTGGAAGGCTACGAGGAGCCGGTCGAGGTCGCCGTGCTCGGCTGCGCGGTGAACGGGATCGGTGAGGCGAGCCACGCCGACTTCGGCATCGCCGGGGCCAAGAACGAGGGGCTGATCTTCGCCGGCGGCAAGCCGCTGCGCAAGGTCCCGCAGGCGAAGCTGGTCGACACGCTCTTCGAGGAGATCGACAAGTCGCTCGACCGCGGCACGGTCGAGGTCGACGAGGCCGAGGCGCGCGAGGGCGCCGCCTGGCTGGCCAAGATCGAGGAGGAGAACGCCGGCGACCTGACGCCGGAGAAGATCGCCGCGATGGAGAAGGAAGCCGTCGAAAAAGGCGAGTCCGACAAGGTTCTCCTCGACGAGGAGGCGTCCCCGACGGCGGGGCGCCGCTTCACCCGCGCGTAAGCCGACCTCCGCAGGTTAAGTTTTCGGCGTGACTCGCCGAGGGCTTGGCCATGACTGATGTCGATCCGTTCGGGCGCGGGCGGGTCCGTCGCCTCTTCGGGCTCGACCGCAGCGGCCCGAAACCGCGGCAGACCCGGACCGGGGAGCCGCTGCATCCCTGGACGATCCCGAACTTCATCGGCTACCTGCGCCTGGCCGGGATCCCGATCTTCCTGATCCTCGCCTACACCTCGGGCGACGGGCGCTCGGCCGCCGCCGCGACCGTCTTCTGGCTGATCGCCGCGGGCGACTATGTCGACGGGTTCCTCGCCCGGGCGACCGGCCAGTACAGCCGGATGGGCGCGCTGATGGACCCCTTCATCGACCGCCTCACCGTGATCTCCGGCGCCGTCGTCTGCTGGAGCTTCGAGCTGCTGCCGCGGTGGGCGCTGCTCGTCCTCGCCCTGCGCGAGATCGCGATGCTCTGCCTCGGCGAGTACGGACTGCGCCATGGCGTCGACATCCAGATCAACTGGCCGGGCCGGATCGGCGTCTTCTGGATCATGGCCGGGATCTTCTTCGCGATGGTCTTCGCCGGCTGGGTCCCGGTCGCGTTCTTCTTCTTCGGCCTGGCGATGGCGCTGTTCGCGACCGTCCTCTACGCGCGCGACGGCATCCGCGGGGTGCGGATGCAACGCTCGGTCGAGCATGAGGGTTGAGGCGCGGCTCGCGCCCCGAGGCGTCGCCTGGCCTCGAAAAACCTTCAACCTGCGGTTGAACGTTTTGGTCGGCCGATCTATACTGCCCTCCCGCGGCATTCTGGCGGCGGGGCCGTCCCACTCTCGACAAGGAGCACGATGGAGGACACCTTTCCGGATCTCGGTTCGCTCAGCGACAAGGAGCTGAAGGACCTGATCGACAACCTCACTGCCGAGGAGAACGAGATCTCCTACAAGCGGCGGGTCCTGCACGGGAAAATCGACATCCTGCGCGCCGAGCTGGTCAACCGCCTGCGCCAGAAACGCGAGCGCGGCGATTCGCTCATCTCGGGCGACGATGTCGAGCAACTGACCAACATCCTCGCGGGCAAGGCCCAGGGCGAGGACCCGGCCGCCTAGCGGGAGGTCCAGCGATGTCCGCCGTGCACTGCCCCGAGTGTGGTTTCGCGAACCCCGAGGGCGCGAACTACTGCCAGAAATGCGGCGCCTACCTGGGCGGCCCGGCGGAGAGCAAAGACGACCCGACGACGATGACCTACCGCGTCGACGAGACCGGCGACATGCAGCCGGTCGACATCGACGAGGTGGTGGAGGAGTCGGGCGCGGCGCTGGTCATCCGGGCCGGCGGCGGGCGGGCGGGCGAGAGCTTTTCGATCGACGATGACCGCACCTCGATCGGCCGCAGCCCCGACGCGGGCGTCTTCCTCGACGACGTGACGGTCTCGCGCAACCACGCGCTGCTGGTGCGGCGCCGCGACGGCCTCTATATCGACGACCTGGGCTCCCTCAACGGCACCTACGTGAACCGGCGCCGGATCGAGTCCCACCGGCTCGCCGACGGCGACGAGATCCAGGTCGGCAAGTACAAGCTTTCCTACCTGGAGCGCTGATGGCCTCCGTCCCGGACTCCGCCCGGCGCACGCCGGACTCCGCCTCCCGTCCTCGCAAGGCGCTGACGATCGGCGCCGTCTGCAAGATCCTGCAGAGCGAATTCGACGACGTCTCGATCTCGAAGATCCGCTATCTGGAGGACCAGAAGCTGCTGAGCCCGCGGCGGACCTCGGGCGGCTACCGCCTCTACAGCCAGTCCGACGTCGAGCGCCTGCGCACGATCCTGCGCCTGCAGCGCGACGAGTTCCTGCCGCTGCGGGTGATCCGCCAGGAGCTCGCCGCCGGCAACGACATCGGCTTCGCCGGCGGCGGTGGCGGGGACGGCGAGCGCAAGCCGACCTCCGGCGCGGTGCGGCGGGCGATCCTGGTCGACACCTCGCGCACCTACCTGATCCTGGAAGAGATCCTCGAGGAGACCGGCGCCCGCGAGGAGCTCGTCTCCGAGCTGGAAGGCTTCGGCATCGTCCAGCCGGAGAAACGTGAGGGCCGGATCGTCTACGACGAGACCGACCGCGAGATCGTCCGCGCAGCCAACGAACTGTCACGGGTCGGTGTCGGGGCGCGCAACTTGCGCATCTTCCGTTCCTCCGCCGACCGTGAGTCGCAGCTGCTGGAAGCGCTGCTGGGACCGTCGCTGCGCTCCCGCAACCCGGAGCGGCGCAAAGAGGCGCTGCAGAGCCTGGAAAGCCTCGCCGCGACCGTCAGTCACCTGAAGCACCTGCTGCTGGTCCGCGACCTGCGCCGCCTCGCCGGCGACTGAGTCGAGCGCCGCACGATGCCGCGGGTGACCCGCAGGCGGACCGTGGCGGCGCCCGTCGCCGATGTCTGGAAGCTCGTCTCCGACCCCTACGCGCTGCCGCGCTGGTGGCCGCGGGTCTCGCGGGTGGAGGACGTGGACGCGCGCCAGGGCGGGCGCCGCAGCCAGTGGACGAAGGTGCTGGAGACCCAGCACGGGCGCGGCGTGCGCGCCGACTATCGCTGCGTGTCCTCGGCGGAGCCGGAGCGCTACGTCTGGGAGCAGCAGCTGGAGGGCTCGCCGTTCGCCAAACACCTGAAGGACTCGCGGGTCGAGGTCGACCTGCACGCGGCGGGGGAGGGCGAGACGCGGGTCGTCCTCACCTCGTCCCAGACCATGCGCGGGATGTCACGACTCGGCGGCTGGATGATGCGCCGCGGCCAGCGCGACATCCTCGACGCGGCGCTCGACGGGATCGAGGAGGCATTGGCGTGAGCGGCGCCATGACCGAGCCGCGGCGCGACACCAACTGGTGGGGATGGGGCGACCCGATGCGGCGCGCGGAGCTCGACGGGACCGCGTTGGGCGTGCTGCGCGAGCGGATCGGCGAGCTGGAGCCGTGGCCGCTCGCCGCGCGCATCGAGGACTTCGAGCTGCCGGAGGCGCGGGCGCTGCCGCGGGCTGTGGTCGACGCGGTCGGCGCCGAGGCGGTCTTCGACTCGAAGGAGGACCGCCTGCGGCACGCGCGCGGCAGCGGTTACGTCGACCTGGCGCGGATGCGCTCCGGGCGGCTGGAGAATGCGCCGGACGCGGTGCTGGTGCCCGGCGACGCGGCCGCGGTCGGGCGGCTGATCGACGCCTGCGCCGCCCACGGCGTCGCCGTGGTGCCTTTCGGCGGCGGCACGAGCGTGGTCGGCGGGGTCGAGCCGCTGCGCGGGCCGCACGAGGCGCTGATCAGCCTCGACCTCACGGCGCTGCGCGAAGTCACCGTCGACGAGACCTCGCTGACCGCGCGCCTCGGCGCCGGACTGCGCGGGCCGGAGGCCGAGGCGGCCCTCGGTGCCCAGGGACTCACGCTCGGCCACTTCCCGCAGTCGTTCGAGTACGCGACGATCGGGGGCTTCGCGGCGACGCGCTCGGCCGGCCAGGCCTCGAGCGGCTATGGGCGCTTCGACTCGCTGGTCAGCTCGGTGCGGCTGCTGGCCCCGGCCGGGAACCTGCGGACGCTGGAAACCCCGCACACCGCCGCCGGGCCGGCGCTGCGCGAGCTCGCGATCGGCTCCGAGGGCACGCTCGGCGTGATTCCGGACGTGACCGTGCGGGTGCGCCCGGCCCCGCCACAGCGCCGCTATGAGGCCTGGATGGCGGAGAGTTTCGAGGCGGGTTGCGAGATCGTCCGCGTCCTCGCCCAGGGGCCGGGGCTGCCGACCGTGATCCGCGTCTCCGACGAGGAGGAGACGATGGGCTCCCTGGCGCTCTCGGGGCCCCGTGGCGCGGCCGGCAAGGCATTCGCGGCGTATCTCACGGCGCGCCGCCGCGCGTCCGGCTCGCTGATGATCCTCGGCTACGAGGGGACCGAGGAAGCGCTGACCCGACGCCGGGCGCTGACCGTGCGGGCGCTGCGGGCCGGCGGCGCCGTCTATCTCGGCCGGGCCGGCGGGCGCTCCTGGGAGCACGGTCGGTATGGCGGCCCCTACCAGCGCGACCTGCTGATGGAGATGGGCGCGATGGTCGAGACGCTCGAGACCTCGCACGCCTGGACCCGCCTCGGCGGGCTCCACCGCGCGGTCGGCGCCGCCATCGCGGGCGCCCTCGACGGCCAAGGCACGCCGGGGCTCGTCTTCTGCCACCTCTCGCACGCCTACGCCGACGGCGCCTCGCTCTACTTCACCTTCATCTCGCGGGCGCGACGCGGCGCCGAGCTGGAGCAGTGGGCGGCGGTGAAGAAGGCGGCGAGCGAGGCGATCGTCGCCAACGGCGCGACGATCACGCACCACCACGCGATCGGCCGCGATCACGCGCCCTACATGGAGGCCGAGGTGGGGGAGACGGGCCTGGAGGTGCTGCGCGCCGTGAAGGAGCGCCTCGATCCAACGGGGATCATGAACCCGGGAAAGCTGCTGCCCTGACGGCGCGACCATCAGGGCGCACGGGGCGGCCCGGCGGGGCCTGACGGCGCGATCAGGGCGCACGGGGCGGCCCGGCGGGACCTGACGGCGCGATCAGGGCGCACGGGACGGCCCGGAGGGAACGGAGGGCGCGATCAGGGCGCACGGGGCGGCCCGGCGGGGCCTGACGGCGCGACCATCAGGGCGCATGGGCCGGCCCCTCGGGACCGCGCCCTATTTGCCTTCTTCTTCGGCCTTCTTTTCTTCTTCTTCGCGGACGGCGAGGCCGACGATCGGGCCGGTGATCGTCCCCCGCAGCACTTCCTCGCCGAGGTAGGTCGGCGTTTTTTTCCGTTTCGTCGCCACCGCGATCGCGGTTTCGAAGCGTTTGTCGTCGACCTTCGTGATCGCGATCTGGTCGAAGGTCCCGCTCGCCAGGTAGCCCAGAATTTCGACCGGCACTTCGAACTGGGCCGCGATCACACCCGCGGCTTTGCCGCTTCCTTTCACCGCGGTCGAAGCGAGCGGGATCATTTTCTGCGGGTTCTGCGCGAGCCAGATGGCGTAGGAGTCGACGCCTTCTTCGGTCGGTTCGAGGCCGGTCGCTTCGACCTGCAGCGCCAGTTTGTTCTTCACCCGGCCGAAGGAGGCGAAGCCTTCGGCTTTCGAGCCGTTCACCGGTTTCAGCTTGGCTTCGGTCGCCGGTTTGGCGCCCGCGTTCGTTTCGCCTCTGCCGCCTTCGGCAGCGGTGGTGTTGCCTTCGGTGGCAGCGGTGGTCGATCCGCCGCCGCCGCCACCGCCGGAGACCAGGAGGATTATGACGAAGATCACCACGAGAGCCGCGACGACCCCGCCGCCGAGCAGCCAGGCGCTCCGTCCGGAGGGAAGGGTGATGGTCCGCCCGCCTGAAGCTTTCGGAGGAGGAGTGGAGGCGGGTCCCGCCGTGGGGGCGGATTCGGCGGTCGGCGCGGCCTGAGGCGTGTGCCCGCCATCGTCTTTCGGACGTTTCGCGTCGGCGCTGCCACCGCTCTGCGGTTTGGCCTCCGGCTCGCGGCTCGGCGCCACCACATCGGCGATCGCGGGCTCCGCCGGTTCCTCGGTCGCCGCCGGGGGTTCGGGCTCCGGTGCCGTCACTTCCGCCGCCGGGTGGGCGCCGCCGGGGATCGGCGGCGGGACGTCGGGGGCGGGCTTGCCTTCGGCCTGCAGCTGCGCGAGTGCGCCGACGACCTTGGCCCGTACCTCGTCCTCGCTCAGGCCCATCAGGGCCGCGATGTCGGCATATCCCTGCTCGCCCTGGGCCAGCAGGCGCAGCATCGCATTCTGCTCGTCGCTCAGCGCCACCGCGCGGAACCCTAATAGGGTGCCCGGCCATGGGGAGCGAGGAAACGATTAAGAAAGCGTCGAACTTCGACGACTACATCGGTACCGAGTGGATACAGCTCGATCCGAGCGACGCCCGGGCGCGGATCGAGCTGCGCGACGAGCTCCGCCAGCCCTACGGCCTCATGCACGGCGGCGTCTACTCCACGCTGGTCGAGAGCCTCTGCTCCTACGCCACCGCGGCGGCCGTCTACGAGGACGGCAACATCGCCGTCGGCCAGTCGATCGAGGTCAGCTTCATGCGCCCCGTCACCTCCGGCCACGCCGAAGTCCGCGCCGTCGCCCGCCACCGCGGCCGCACCACCTGGATCTGGACGGTCGAGATCCTCGACGACGCCGAGCGGCTTTGTGCGCTGGCGAAGATGACGATGGCCGTGAGGCCGGCGCCAGAGGGCTGAGGAGAGGGTTCGGGCGGGCTGGGGCCCAGGGTGTGCGAGGGGCGGGAAGGATCTGGCCTGGACCCTGTCCCCGTGTTGACACCCACCTGAGCTGAGATCGCTCGGATGCCGAGGAGGGGCGAAGCCCCGACGAGGCATCCGAGGTGGCTCGGAGGATGGCCGCTCGACCCAAAGGAGAT
>JBPYFM010000011.1:0-4788 GCA_051986435.1 Solirubrobacterales bacterium
GCACCCCGGGGGACCCTCGATCCGGGCCCGGAAAGGGACGGAAGGCGCCCGGGCGTGTGACGTTCCCGGCATCTTCGTCACCGATCGGCCCCTGACGGCCCCCGATCGGCCGGAGGTGTGCCTTCTCTCGCGCATCACGATCACGTGAGTCCGACTTCCTCACGTCCCTGTACCGGCTCTCCCCCGCACCCCTCATGTCCTGGGCGCCTCATGGGGGTCACAGCCTGCCAGGACCCCCATGAGGCGCCCAGGACAGCCACCGGCGCCGCGAAGTGGTGTGGACGGCCCGGCCCGAAGTGGTGCGGACGCCCGCCCCGAAGTGGGTGCGGAGCGGACGCCGCCCCACGGGCCCCGCGTTCGGCCCCTCCCTGGGCTCGACATTCAGCTCGTAGTGGGGAGCCTCGATCTCGGAGCGCCGAATCGGCGCGCGCCGCACGCCGATCGCGCCTCGGTTTGTGATAGATCGACATACGTATGCTGGCGGTCCTGGCATAGGTTGACTCGCTCGATGGCGCCGGCCAGACGCCCCGCCAATTCCCGGCGCGCGCCGACCAGCCACGACGTGGCGGAGCTGGCGGGGGTCGCGCAGTCGACGGTATCGCGAGCGCTGAGCGGCGACCGAAACATCTCCGAGAGGACCCGGGAGCAGGTGGTCGAGGCGGCGCGGCGGCTGAACTACTCGCCGAACGTGATGGCACGCAGCCTGATCACCCGGCGCGCCAACCGGGTCGGCATCTTCCTCTCCGGCCTCACCAACCCCTTCTACCCGGAGCTGGTCGAGGGGCTCGAGCGCGAGTTCGGCGCGCTCGGCTACGACATCATCCTGTTCAGCGAGAGCTCGGCCCGCGCCGACCAGGACCAGCTCGACCACTTCCTCGGCAGCACCATCGACGGTCTGGTCTTCACCTCCGCCCGGCTCGACTTCCCGCTCGCCGACCGCCTCGCCGCGGCGACCGCGCCGACCGTCTTCCTCAACCGCCACATCGACGACGACCGCTTCGACCGGGTCGTCTCCGACAACGTCGCGGGCGGCAGGCTGGCAGGCGAGCTGCTGGTCGGGCTCGGCCACACCCGGATCGCCCAGATCTCCGGTCCTCCACAGACCTCGACCGCGCGCGACCGCGACGCCGGCTTCGTCGCGGCCCTCAAGCAGCTCGGCGCCAAGCTCGACCGCCGCTATCGCCGCCATGGCCCCTACACGCACGAGACCGGCTTCGACGGCTGCCGCTCCCTGCTCACCACCGACCCGCCGCCGACCGCCATCTTCTGCGGCAACGACGTGATCGCCCTCGGGGCCTGGGACGCCGCGGTCAGCGCCGGCCTCGAAATCCCCCGCGACCTCACGGTGATCGGCTTCGACGACATCCCGGTCGGCGCTTGGCGCGCGATCGGCCTGACCACGGTCCGCCAGCCGCTCGGCGAGATGGCCCGCGGCAGCGCCGAGTTCCTCGTCGACCGCCTCGAGGGCCGCCACGAAGGCCCGGGCCGGGTGCTCTCCTACCCGGTCGAGATGGTGAACCGTCGCACCGCCGGCCCACCGCCGGCCTGACTCAGCGCGCCGGGCCGATCGGCGCCAGGTCGGCGATCCAGGCGAGCGACTCGCCGTAGTCCTCGCGCGGCGGCACGAAGATGTCGAGATTGGCGACCGGCCCCTCGATCGGTTCGATGTAGTGCTCGGCCCCGGCCGGCACCAGCATCACCGACCGCGGCCCCATCTCGTGGGCCACGCCTTCGACGTAGTACTTGCACGTGCCGGCGAAGATGCAGACGAGCTGGTCGAAGTCCTCGTGCGAGTGCGGCCTGGTTTCCATCTCCGCGTCGACGACGTTCCACATCAGCATCACCTCGTCGGTGGCATAGCCGCTCCGACTGACGCCAGGGCGGACGTCTTCCCGCGGCAGCTCGTCCCAGCTGACGACGCGACGGTAAAGCTTCTCGTTCCTCACAGCGCTCCTCTCATGTGGTTGCGGCAAGCCGGTGGCTCACCAGGCGGTCCAGCCCCCGTCGACCGGCACCACCGCACCCTGCACCATCCCGGCCTCGGGGCCGAGCAGGAAGGCGGCCGCGGCGGCGACCTCCGCGGCGGTGGCGAGGCGTCCGGCCGGGATCCGGCGCAGCACCTCGGCCTTGAACTCGGGGTCGGCCAACATCGGCCGGGTCATCGGCGTCTCGACGAAGGTCGGGGCGAGCACGTTGACGGTGACGCCCCGCGGCGCCCACTCGACCGCCAGCGACTTCACCATCCCGTTCACGGCATGCTTGGCGGCGCAGTAGGCGAAGCGGCCCGGATAGCCCACCGACCCCATCTGCGAGCTGAGCACGCAGAGCCGGCCGCCGGCGTCGCGCCCGAGCAGGCGCGCCGCCACCGCGCGCAGGACGAGGAAGGTCGAGCGCACGTTCGCCGCGAGCAGGAAGTCGAGGTCGGCGACGTCGTAGTCGAGTGCCGGCCCGGGACGGTTGGCGCCGACCGCGTGGAGGGCGCCCCAGAGCGGCGCCCGCTCCTCGGCCGCGGCGACCGCGGCGGTGACCGCGCCGGCGTCGGTCGCGTCGGCGGGATGGGCGGTCGCGACGCCGCCCGCGGCGGCGATCGTCGCCTCCACCTCCGCCAGCGCGGTCGCGTCGCGCGCGACCAGCGTCACCGTCGCCCCGAGCGCGGCGAAGCGCTCCGCCGCGGCGCGTCCCAGCCCCCGTCCGGCCCCGGTGACGAGGATGTGGCGGCCGGCGAGGTCGGGGCCGGAGGCGGCGGTCACGGCGCCGCCGCGATCGCGTTGCGGCGCAGGCGCTCGGCGACGGCGCGCGCGTGGCCGTGCATCGCCTCGGCCTCGGCGACGGCCACCACGTCGGGGCCGATCGCCGCGGCGCCCTCCGGCGTCAGCCGCTGCTGGGTCAGCGTCTTCAGGAAGCGCCCTACCCAGAGGCCGCCGGTGTAGCGGGCGGCGCGGCGCGTCGGCAGCACGTGGTTGGTGCCGATCCCCTTGTCCCCGTAGGAAACGGTCGCCTGCGGGCCGACGAACAGCGAGCCGTAGTTGACGAGGCCCTCTTCGTAGAAATCGAGGCGATCGTCGGCGACCTGCACCTCGACGTGCTCGGAGGCGATGTCGTCGGCGACGGCAAGCGCCTCGTCGTGGTCGGCGACGACGATCACGGCGCCATAGTCGCGCCAGGCGGCGCCGGCGACCTCGGCCGTCGGCCAGTCCCCCGCCAGCAGCCGGTCGACCGCCGCGATCGTCTCCCGCGCCACCTCCTCGCTGGTGCTCAGGAGGACGGCGGGCGAGGTCGGCCCGTGCTCGGCCTGGCTCAGCAGGTCGATCGCCAGCAGCTCCGGGTCGGCGGTCTCGTCGGCGATCGCCAGGATCTCGGTCGGGCCGGCGAGCAGGTCGATCCCGACCTCGCCGTAGAGCTGGCGCTTCGCCTCGGCGACGTAGGCGTTGCCGGCCCCGACCAGCATGCTGACCGGCTCGATCCCGAAGAGGCCGAAGGCGAGCGTGGCGAGCGCCTGGACCCCGCCCAGGGCGAGGATCGTGTCGGCGCCGGAGATGTCGATCGAGTGGACCATCAGCGGCGTCATGCCGACGCCCCGTTCGGGCGGCGTGCAGGCGACGACCTGGCCGACCCCGGCCACCCTGGCCACGCCGATCGTCATGAAGGCGGAGGCCAGCATCTTGTAGCGGCCGCCGGGCACGTAGGCACCGACCCGGTCGATCGGCACGTGCCGGTGACCGAGCCTGACACCCGGCCGCGGTTCGATCTCGAGGTCGACCAGGGTCTCGCGCTGGGCCCGGGCGAAGTCCTGGACGTTGGCCAGCGCGGCCTCGATCGAGGCGCGGGTCGCCGCCGGGACGGCGGCCGCCGCGGCGTCGATCTCGGCGCGCGCGAGGACGAAGCTCTCGGGGTCCCAGTCATCGAGCTCGCGCGAGTAGCGGCGCACCGCCTCCTCGCCCCCGGCACGGATCTCGGCAAGCATCCTGCCGACCGTCTCGACGACCTCGCGGTGCACCTCTTCGGCGTCCTTCGGGGTCTTCAGATAGGTGGCCAAGTTCGTTCCTCCGTCCGACTTCTGGTTGACCTGCATACGTATACAGATAAACGCTTGCAACGCGCCTCCCGACAGTCCGGCGGGTTCGGGGAGGGACGGGAAAGGGGCGCGGCCCGGTGCGGCCGACGGCGGGGCAGGCTGGGGACGGGCAAGGGACGCGGCCCGGTGCGGCCGACGGCGGGGCAGGCAAGGGACGGGCAAGGGACCCGGCCCGGTCGGCGGGGCAGGCAGGGGACGGGCAAGGGACGCGGCCCTCTCACCACGGCCCGGGCAGGCTGTGGCCGTGGTGAGGGGGCCGGGCTGCGGGGAGCGGGGAGGCGGGGGCGCGGGGCGCCTGCGGGAGGGGCGGAACGCCCAAGGAAGGGGCACGGAAGGGTCACCGATCCCGGGCGTCGTCACGGAGATGCCGGGAACTCCACGCTTCCTCCCGTGTTGTGCAACACGCACGGACGCGCTGCGTGGATTGACCGTGCCATAGCACGGTGAAAACACGCAGCGCGTTTCCAGGCCCTCGGATCGGGCCCGGAAAGAGGAGAAAGGCTGCGGGAAGGGTGACGTTCCCGGCATCTTCGTCACGGATCGGGGCGAGGTGTGGCATCTCCTGCACGGAGTCGTCACGTAAGTCCGACTTCGTCACGTCCCTGTGCCGGCTTTTTCACGAACCCGGCACCCGCCTCACGTCCTGGGCGCCTCATGGGGGTCACAGCCTGCCAGGACCCCCATGAGGCGCCCAGGACCTCCCTCGGACGGCC
>JBPYFM010000012.1:0-6721 GCA_051986435.1 Solirubrobacterales bacterium
CGGGAGGGTCACGGGAGGGCGACGGGACCGTCACCGATCCGTGACGGAGGTGGGACGTCGTCACGGAGAGCGTGAGAACGCCACGCTTCCTCCCGTGTTCGTCAATGGTCAAGGATCTCCGTGTGGACTTTTGGTCGCTGAGCGACCAAAAGTCGACCCGCGTCCTGAGGACCGCTCTTTCCCGGCCCGGAAAGGGACGGAAGGCGCCCGGGCGTGTGACGTTCCCGGCGTCTTCGTCACGGATCGGCCCCTGACGACCCCCGATCGGCCGGAGGTGTGCCTTCTCCCGCACCTCACCCTCACGGAAGTCCGACCGCCTCACGTCCCTGTACCGGCTCTCTCCCGCACCCCTCACGTCCTGGGCGCCTCATGGGGGTCACAGCCTGCCAGGACCCCCATGAGGCGCCCAGGACAGCCGCCGGCGCCGCGAAGTGGTGTGGACGGCCCGGCCCCGGAGTGGGTGCGGTGCGGACGGCCCGGCCCGGGAGTGGTGCGGTGTGGACGGCTCGGCCCGAAGTGGGCGCGGTGCGGACGGCCCGGCCCGGGAGTGGTGCGGTGCGGACGGCTCGGCCCGCAGTGGGTGCGGTACAGACGGCCCGGCCCGCAGTGAGTGCGGAGCGGACGCCCGTCCCGAAGCCGTGCGGACAGCCCGCCCCGAGCGGTGCGGACGGCCGGGGCCGCAGTGGTGCGGACGCCCCGCCCCCGCCCCCAGCCTCGGACATATGAATGAATGCCGGAATGGAGCTGCACCAAGGGACCGGGCGCAAGCTGAGGCTGGTGGGCCACAAGGGGGCCGACCTGATCGCGCCCGGCAACACGCTGGAGAGCTTCAAGGCGGCGGTCGAGGCCGGCGTCGACACGATCGAGCTCGACGTCATCTGGCTGCCCGACGGACACCTGCCGCTGGAGGAGCGGGCGCCGCTGACCGTGGCGCATGACTGGGACGACGCGGCGAGCCGGGAGCCGCTGCGGCTTACCGATGCGCTCGACGCCTTCCTCGAGCCGCCGCTCGACCGGGTGGAGATCGACCTCGACATCAAGCTGCCGGGGAGGGAGGAGGAGTTCGTCGAGGCGCTGCGCGAGCGCGATCTGATCGACCGGGCGATGATCTCGACGATGGAGATGCACACGCTGAAACGTGTGCTCGAAGTGGAACCGAAGCTGCGCCGGGGGTGGACCTTCCCCAAAACCAGCCGCGACTGGACCCGGCGCCGCTGGGCGCGCCCGGCCCTGCGCGCCGCCCTGGCCGGGATGCGCCTGCAGCTGCCCGGCCTCGCCGCCGAGAAACTGCCGCAGTTCGGCGTCTTCGCGATGTGGGTCTACCACCCGCTGGTCAGCCCGCGGCTGGCCGGCATCTGCGAGCGCTGCGGTGTCGAGCTGATCGCCTGGACCGTCGACGACGCCCCCCGCATGCGCAAGCTGGTCGCGATGGGCGTCGACGGGCTCGTGTCGAACGACCCGCGGCTCTACGCGAGCATCGCCGGATCCGCCGGCGGCACGCCGTAGGCGGCGCGGAGCTCCTCCAGCGGCGCCGTCGTCGCGCCCCAGAAATCCCAGTCGGCGGCGACGACGTCCACGGTGGTCGCGGCGCCGCGCTCCCAGGCGGTCCAGAAGTGGCGCGGCTCGAAGACGCCGGTGGTGCTGTCGGCGATGTCGTTCAGCTTCACCCCGAGGTGCCAGCTGAAGATCACCGGGAGGACCTCGGCGGCCATCGGGTGGTCCGGATGCATCGCGCCGATGAAGGTGGAGACGCAGATCTCGCCCGCTTCGGAGGTCGAGTAGCCGCTGAGGACGTGGGAGCTGTCGTGCGGGGTGGTGAATCCCTCGGCGAGCCCGTTCGGGTTGCCGGGGAACTGGAAGGCGTTGCGGCGGAAGTGGTCGAAGAAGGCGTGGCCGAAGGTGTCGGTCGGCAGCTCACCGAGGGCCTCGTAGCGCGCCTCCAGCTCCGGGTCGGGCGCGTCGCGGTAGGGGAAGAACGGGGCGATCGCGCTGACGCTGAGCCGCGAGGCGTCGAGGTGGGGGAAGCTCTCGGCGTTCTTGCGCACCATGCAGGCGCTCGCCTGGGCGATCTCGGCGGCGGCCGCCTCGGCGAGGATGTCGAGGTAGTCGGCCTCGACGCCGAGCGCGTCCGCGTAGGCGCGGACCAGCGCCGTCTTGGCGGCATCGACCTCGCCGTCGGCGAGCGACATCACCGCCAGCATCCGCACCGCCCGCCACGCCTCCTCGGCGTCGCCTACCGCCGCGGCGAGCCCGCCCGGGTCGACCGGCTCGACCGCATCGACGTCGATCTCCCCGAGCCCGAGGACGATCAGCGCCGCCGAGCCGATCGTTTCGCGGTCCATCGCGGTCAGCCCGGGGCCGCCGTGCTCCAGTGCCACCGCCCGCATCGCGCCGAGCACCGCGGTGGCGGCGCCGGCCGGCGACTCGAGGATCGCCGTGCGGGCCATCAGACCGTGCCGGGGGTGGCGCCCGGGAGCTTCGCGCCGCGCTTCGGGCGGATCGCGCTCTCCAGGTCTTCCTGGGTGAAGCCGCCGCTGACCTCGCCGTCGAGCGCGTAGCGGTAGAGGGCGATGCCGAAGATGCCGCTGAGCGCCTTCGAGACGAGGAGCGCAACGCAGATCGTCAGCGCGCCGATCACGACCAGCAGCGCCCCGAGGAAGCCGACCGAGGGCCAGATCACGACGCCGACGACGACCAGCGCGATCCCCGGCAGGAAGCCGAGCAGGAAGACGACGCCGCCGATCGCGATGTTGCCGGTGATCTGCTGGCCCCAGCGTTCGCGGAAAAGCGAGGCGGAGCGCTTCAGGGTCTCGAACGGCCCGGTGCCCTCGATCGCGATCACCGGGACCGCGAGGAAGGTGACCAGCGACCAGGCCGCGCCGACCAGCCGCCCGGCGATGTCGCCGATGGCGCCGCCCTGATTCTCCAGCGCGCCGACGACCACCGCGATCGCGGTGGAGAGCGCCGCCCAGCCGCAGATCGCGCCGAAGCGGGAATTGGCGACCGCGATGCCGTCGGCGACGGTCGCGCTCTCGCCGCGGAAGATCCGGTCCGCGCACGCCGCCAGCCCGACGCTGAAGTAGATGCCGACGACGGACAACACGTAGATCCCGATCACGACCAACGGCACGCCCACGCCGTAGGTGTGTTGGTCGAGGGCGAAGGCGCCGGGGCCGAGGAAGACGAGCCCGAGAATGATGGTCGCGATCCCGCCGTAGAGCGGGAAGCGGACGAGGTCACGGTGCGAGTTCAGGAGCGCCCAGCTCTTCTTCGTGAGCGCCCAGCCGCGGCGGATGCGTTTCATGTCAAGGAGTGTCGGCGAGACCCGGCGTGCGCTTTAGTCCGCGCTCCTCGAAGTACTCCCACTCCTCGCGACCAAGCTCGGTCGACGGGGCGTCGGCGTAGACCCACTCGCGCAGGATCCGGTGCCAGTTGCGCTTCGCCCGCAGCTGGCCGAGCACGGCGACGACGCCGATCTCCATCCGCCGCCCCATCAGCTCGTCGGCGGGGATCGACTCGCGCCGCATCAGGTCGAAGTACTCCGAGCGCGGGTCGTTGGTCGACTCGATGATCTTCATCACGATCCGCGCGTCGATTTCCACCTCGCGGTCTTCGACGTACCAGCCGCCGATCGCGTGCATGTGCTCGAGCAGCCGTTCGGCGTCGAGCTTCGACGGGTTTTTGACGAAGCCGAGGTCGTGGAGCGCCTCCCGGAACGCGTCCGGGTCGTCGCGCGAGGCGGCGTCGAAGGCGCGCTGCTCGAGCAGGATCTGCTCGCGGTCGAGTTTCTTCGTCATGCCGAAGTCGAGGAAGGCGACCCGTCCGTCCTCCATCAGGATGTAGTTGCCGGGGTGGGGGTCGGCGTTGAACTGCTGCAGGTGGTAGATCGAGCCGAAGCTGCCGCGGAAGACGATCTCGCCGAAGCGGCTGCGCTCCTCGTGGGAGAGCTCCTTGATCGCGTCGAAGCCGATCCCCTCGACCAGCTCGGTGACGAGGACGCGTCGGCGAGAGATCCGCGTCACGACTTCCGGTACGTAGATGAACGGATGTTCACGGTAGGCGCGCGAGAACGTGCGCTGGTTCTGCGCCTCGTACTCGTAGTCGAGCTCCTCCATCACGCGTTCGCGCAGCTCCTCGGCGATCTCCTTGGCGTCGAGCCCCGGCGCGATCGCCCGCGCCAGCCGCACGATCGTCCCGGCGTTCCGCAGGTCCGCCTCCAGCGCCTCGGCGATCCCCGGGTACTGGATCTTCACCGCCACCTGCCGGCCGTCGAGCAGCTCCGCCTTGTGCACCTGGCCGATCGAGGCGGCGGCGAACGCCTCGTGGTCGATCTCGGCGAAGTACTCGGAGAGCGGTTCGCCGTCGTACTCCTCCTCCAGCACCTTGACGACCTGCTCCCAGGGCATCGCGGGCGCCTCGCTGCGCAGTTTGCCGAGCTGCTCCTGGTAGATCTCGCGGTACTCCTCGGGGATGAACTCGGTGTCGATGAAGGAGGCGAACTGACCGAGCTTCATCGCCGCGCCCTTCATCTGGCCGAGCGCGCCGACCATCTTCATCGCCGTTTCCATGTGGCGCTGCTCGAGGCGCTCTTTGCCCTCCTCTTCGGAGCGCGCCACGTTGGCCGCCTTCGTGCCCGCGTAGCGGGCTCCCTGCGCGCCGATGATCGACCCCAGTTTCGCCGACCGGCGAAAGCGTCCCTTGGGGATCTTGGCTTCGTCAGCCACGCCTAGAGCTTGCCACACGCGGCCATCGCCGCCCCCCGGAGCCGCCCCGGAGCGGGCGATCCCCTATCCTGTCCGACCCGATGGCTGATGCACGCACCACTCTGAACGTCGCTCCGCGCGCCGATTTCGGCTCGCGGTCGGCCCGTCGTATGCGCCGCGAGGGGCTCGTCCCCGGCGTCGTCTACTCCGGCGGCGCCGAGGCAACCGCCTTCCAGGTCTCCGAACGAGACGTGCGGCACGTGATCGCCGAGGGGGCGGCGCTGTTCGACCTCTCGATCGACGGCGGCAAAGCCCGCCCGGTCGTGGTCAAGGAGCAGCAGCTGCACCCGGTGAAAGGCACGCTGCGCCACATCGACCTCCAGGAGGTCAAACTCGACGAGGCGATCCAGGCGGAAGTCCTGATCGAGCTCGAGGGTGCCGACGAAGCGCCGGGCGTCAAACAGAGCGGCGTCCTGGAGCACGTCACCCGCGAGATCACGATCGAAGCGCTGCCGACCGCGATCCCGGACAAAATCGTCGTCGACGTCTCCGCGATGGAGATCAACGACACGCTGCAGCTCTCCGCGGTCACCCCGCCGAGCGGCGTCACCTTCATCGCCGAAGACCCCGAGGAGATCACGATCGCCACCCTCGCACCGCCGCGCGTCGAAGAGGCCGCGCCGGAGGTCGAGGAGGAGACCGAGCTGGTCGGCGAGGCCGAGGGCGGCGAGGCCGCCGAGGGCGACGGCGACTCGGGCGACTCCGAGGGCGAGTAGCCCCGTTCGGGCCGCGCCGTGGCCCTCTTCAGCCGTCGAGAGAACGACGGCGACCGCATCCTGATCGTCGGCCTGGGCAACCCCGGGCCCGAGCACGCCCGCGACCGCCACAACATCGGCTTCGACGTGGCGCGCGAGCTGGCGCGGCGCTGGGACCTCGGCAAGCCGCGCTCGAAGTACAGGGGGGAGCTCTTCGAAGGGCGCACGGGCCCCGGCGGCCCCCGCGTCGCGATCCTCCTGCCGCTCACCTACATGAACGCCGTCGGCGACTCGGCCGGCCCCGCCCGCGGCGCCCTCAAGGTCCCCCTCGACCGCACGATCGTCCTCCACGACGAGATCGACATCCCGTTCGGCGAGATCCGCGTCCGGGAGGGCGGCGGCCTCGCCGGCCACAACGGCCTCAAGTCCCTGAAACGAGGCTTCGGCTCCGCCGACTTCTGGCGCGTCCGCATCGGCGTCGGCCGCCCCGACTCCACCGACCCCGAGATCGTCTCCGCCTGGGTCCTGGGCCGCTTCCGCGAGCCTGCCGCCGAGGTCGAAGCCTTGGTCGACGACGCCGCCCGCGAGACGGAACGCCTGGTCGAGCGCTTGCGCTAGATGTCGCACCCCAGGACGTCCCGAACGCCATGAGCCAGGGCGGGAGGGGACGGGATGTGGTGGTCTTCGCGGGCCGCGGCCGGGGGACAGGGGACGGGCAGGGGACGGGCAAGGGACGGGGCAGGGGACGGCGAAGGGACGGCAAAGGGACGCGGCCCTCTCGGCCACGGCCCGGGCAGGCTGTGGCCGTGGCCGAGAGGGCCGGGTGTGCGGGGGGAGGCAGGCGAGACGGAGGCGTCACGGGAGTGCGGGGGGAGTGGGACGGGAGGCACACGGGAGGCTCAGGGAACCGTCACCGATCTCAGGGGTCGTCACGAAGAGCGTGGGAACTCCACGCTTCCTCCCGTCTTCCTCATGGCTTCCCACCACCCGGGCCTCTGCCGTGGCGCCTAACTCGCTCCATGCGCGAGTAAGGCGCCACACAGGCGCCCGTGGAGCCTTACCGTCCCAATGAGGCGGTAAAGCTCCACAGGCTCGCCGTGGCGGCCGTCCCGGGGGACCGATCCTTGGGAGACCCTGACGCGATCCCGTAGTTCGTGGCGGACCCGTGGACATCGTGACGAACCCTCGCCGCCTCCCCCACGAAAGCCTCACGTCCTGGGCGCCTCATGGGGGTCACAGCCTGCCAGGACCCCCATGAGGCGC
>JBPYFM010000013.1:0-2039 GCA_051986435.1 Solirubrobacterales bacterium
GCACGGCTGAACGCTCCAACTCGGCGGCGACCTCCTCGTCCGGTCCCGGTGCGGCCAGGGCGCGGTGCCAGGCTCGATGGTCCGGATCGGTATCGGCGTCGGTGGCTTCGGCCAAGGCTCGGTGCACGGCCCGGCGGTCATCGATCGAAGCAACGCGGTACGCGACCGACCGGACCAGGGGATGGCGGAACGACACCATCGGCCAGAGTTCGACCAGCCCGGCTTCGACCGCAGGCGAGCCGTCCTCGGCACCGGCGCCGAGCCGCCCTGCGGCCCGCCACACGAGCGCAGGGTCCCCGGTGGGCTCGGCCGCCGCCACCGTCAGGAATCGCTGCGTGGGGGCGGGGAGGTCGGCCAGGCGGCGTCGGAAGCCGTCCTCGAGCCGGCCCGACACCGGCCGGAGGGCCGGTAGCCCGAACCCGCCCGCCAGCTCAACGGGCGACATGAAGTCCGGCCACTCCACCAAGGCCAGGGGGTTGCCATGGGCCTCCGCGATGATCCGCTCTCGAACCCCTTCGTCGAGCGGGAGCGGAAGGACTGAGGCGAGGAGGGCGCGCGCCTCGGCGTCGGCAAGCCCCTCGACGAGCAGCTCGGGCAGCCGCTGCAGGTCTTCGTTCCGGTCGCGGGTGGCGAACAGCAAACCGACGCGCTCGGCCAAGAGGCGGCGGGCGACGAACGCCAGCACCTGGGCCGAGGCCCCGTCGAGCCACTGGGCGTCGTCGACCACGCACAGCAAAGGTGCCTGCTCAGACACCTCGGCGAGGAGGCTGAGAACGGCCAGCCCAACGAGGAAGCGGTCGGGTGACCTCCCGCCGGCCAGACCAAAGGCAATGCCGACCGCCTCTCGTTGCGGCGCCGGCAGCAGCGTGAGGCGGTCCAGCATCGGCCGGCACAACTGGTGGAGCCCGGCGTACGGCAGCTCCATCTCCGATTCGACCCCGGTCGCCCGCGCCACCTGGAATCCTGACGCCTGCTCGACCGCCTGGTCGAGCAGGGTGGTCTTGCCGATACCGGGCTCTCCTCGGATGACGAGGACCTCGCTGCGGCCGTTGGAGACGTGGTCCAGAAGATCCGTTAACACTCGGCCTTCAAGGCGCCGCCCGACAACGTGTGTGGGCTGACTCGCGGCCGGCGGGCCGGGCGAGGGAGGAGTGTTGATCCGGGCAGGATACCAACCGGGACCTCACGCCCTTCGGGCCGGCCGATGTCCGAGCCGCTCTCGGGGACATGGACTGTCAATGTTCACTAACCGCTTCATCCCTCACTGGTCGCTTGCGGGGTGGAGAGTCCTCAGAAGAAAGCCGCGTCCGCGATGTCGATCGTCACGGTCGGCGAGTCCCGGGCAAGGGTCCCGTCGGTGTCGGGGGTGTAGACGCGGCGCCGGGTCGGCACCATGATCCCATCGAAGCGCGATAGTCCGATGGATGGTCGACCGCTGCGGTACCGCCCAGGACGCCGACCGTGTAATCGAGCCGCCTGATCAGGCCGTGCTGGTCGAAGCAGTAGGTCTGTTGCCTCGCGTCGGCGACGATGGAGTCCGGGTAGGTGATGACGAGGCGCCGCCACACCTCCCCGTCCTCCCGCCAACCCCCCTGGCCGCCCGCGTGTCACGTCAGTTAACCGGATGGTTAGTCCTCAATAGATCCTCAGCAGGACGAAAACTGACCCCAGTTGTCGAAACCTACCGAAATGTATTTTCGCAGGTCAACCCTGATTTTCTGAAAATGGCGCAGGTCGGAAACTGGCCTGAAGCGGTTTCCTAAACCGTGCGTCGCAGGTTCGAATCCTGCCGAGGGCGCTCACGAACGGCGCTCACGAAGGCGCAGGTCAGGAGCTTGCAGCTTGGGGACGGCGGCGGGGCGGTTTGTCGCCATGGAACAAACGTGGAACAACCGGATCGACCTTTTCGCCGCGGCGGCGGACGCGCAGTGGCCTACGTCGCCGCCAGCCGTGCCCGCCACCGCACCGCGATCCACATCGTGGCCGACAGCCTCGACCAGGCCGTCGAGGACCTCAGCCGCGAATGGTCAGCCGATCGC
>JBPYFM010000014.1:0-6024 GCA_051986435.1 Solirubrobacterales bacterium
CGACGCCGAAGACCTCTTCGACCGCCTGCGCGATCTGGGTCTTGTGGGCGCGGTCGTCGACGCGGAAGGTGTACTTGCCCTCGGCGATCAGCGCGTAGGACTTCTCCGAGATCACCGGGCGGATGAGGATCGTGCGGGCGTCCATCAGGCAGCCGCCTCCTCTTTCGTCGCCGCGCTCGGGGCGAGGCGCTCCTCGAGGGCCTTCAGCGCCGTCTCGGAGATCACGATCGAGGCGGCGCCGATCACGTCGGCGACGCCCGTCGCGCCGACCTCGAGCACGGTGACGCGCTGGAGGTTGCGGAAGCTCTTCATCGCGCCGGTCTCCTCGGCGGTGAGGATGAGGACGGTCGGGCTCTTGGCGCCCCACTTGGCGAGCGCCTGGGCGGCCGCTTTGGTCGATGGCGCCTCGAAGTCGGAGGCGTTCAGCACGGCGACCGAGCCGCGCTCGGCGTGCACCGAGAGGGCCGAGCGCATCGCCCGACGGCGGGCTTTGCGGTTGACCTTGACCGTGTAGTGGCGCGGCTTCGGACCGAAGGCGACACCGCCGCCGAAGCGGTTCGGCACGCCGAGCGAACCGACGCGGGCACGGCCGGTCCCCTTCTGGCGCCAGGCCTTGGCGGTGGTGAACGCCACCTCGCCGCGGGTCAGCGTGGAAGCGGTGCCGCGACGCCGCGAAGCGAGATCGGCGCGCGCCGCCTCGTGCACCAGCGACTGGTGGAACGGCTCGGCGAAGAGCGCGTCGGGCAGGTCGGCTTTGCCGGAGCCACCGAGGACGGGAGCTTTGTGCCTAGGCATCGGTACGGACCTCGACGATCGAGTTCTTGGCGCCGGGGACGGAGCCTTTGATCAGCAGCAGGTTGCGGTCGGCGTCGACCTGGGCGATTTCCAGGCCGCGTTGGGTGCGGCGCTTGTTGCCCATCTGGCCCGGCATCCGCATCCCTTTGAAGACCCGGGCCGGGAAGGCGCTGGCGCCGATCGAGCCCGGGGCACGCACGTTGTGGGAGCCGTGGGTGACCGGACCGCGGGAGAAGTTGTGGCGCTTGATCCCGCCCTGGAAGCCCTTGCCGATCGTGATGCCGGCGACTTTCACCTTCTGGCCGGCCGCGAAGCCCTCGACCGTGACGTCGTCACCGATCTTCGGGCCCTCCTCGGCGCCGAGGTCCTCGTCGCGGAACTCGACCAGGTGGCGGAGCGGCGGGGCGCCCGCCTTCTTCAGGTGGCCTTCCTCGCCCTTCGAGAGCTTGCCCTGCTTCACCTCGCCGAAGGCGAGCTGCACGGCGGCGTAGCCGTCGCGCTCGGTCTCGCGCACCGCGGTGACCTTGCAGGGACCCGCTTCGATCACGGTGACCGGCACCACAGTGCCGTCCTCCTGGAAGACCTGGGTCATGCCGAGCTTCTTGCCGAGGATCGCCGCCATCAGTTCCCCTACAGCCGGATCTCGATGTCGACGCCGGCGGGCAACGAGTCGAGGCGCTGCAGCGAGTCGACCGTTTTCGGCGAGGGCTGGAGGATGTCGATGAGCCGCTTGTGGGTGCGGATCTCGAAGTGCTCGCGCGAGTCCTTGTCCTTGAACGGGGAACGGATCACGCAGTAGACGTTTTTCTCGGTGGGCAGGGGCACGGGACCGGACACGGTGGCACCGGTGCGCTCAGCCGTCTCGACGATCTCGCGCGCGGCGCGGTCGATCGCGTCGTGGTCGTAGGCCTTCAGCCTGATTCGAATTTTCTGTGCCGCTATGGCTGCCACTTGGAAATCTCTCTTCTTCTTGTCTTAGGGCGCAAAGAGGGCGGGGCCCCTTGCTTCTGGGGCGCCGCCCCGGTCGTATGTCTTTGCGGTTGTCCGCCCTGAAGGGCGGTCGGGGCGGGCGTCACGACCCCGCCCCTGATGCTTCAGAGAGTCGTTACTCGATGACCTCGGAGACGACCCCCGAGCCGACGGTGCGGCCACCCTCGCGGATGGCGAACCGCAGACCCTGATCCATGGCGATCGGCTGGATCAGCTCGATCGTCATCTCGACGTTGTCGCCCGGCATCACCATCTCGGTCCCCTCGGGGAGGTTGGCGATTCCGGTCACGTCGGTGGTGCGGAAATAGAACTGAGGACGGTAACCCGAGAAGAACGGGGTGTGACGACCGCCCTCCTCCTTCTTCAGGCAGTAGACCTCGGCTTTGAACTTGGTGTGCGGGGTGATCGAGCCGGGTTTGCAGAGGACCTGGCCACGCTCGATCTCCTCGCGCTTGGTGCCGCGCAGCAGCGCGCCGATGTTGTCGCCGGCCTGCCCCTGGTCGAGGAGCTTGCGGAACATCTCGACGCCGGTGACGGTGGTTTTGCTCGTCTCCGGGTGGATACCGACGATTTCGACCTCGTCGCCGGTGTTGACCACGCCCTGCTCGATACGGCCGGTGGCGACCGTGCCGCGGCCGGTGATGGAGAAAATGTCCTCGATCGGCATCAGGAACGGTTTGTCGAGCTCGCGGACCGGCTCCGGGATGTAGGAGTCGAGCGCCGCGGCCAGCTCGAAGACCGCTTTCTGGGCCTCTTCGTCGCCTTCCAGCGCCTTCAGGGCCGAGCCTTTGATGATCGGGGTCTCTTCGCCCGGGAAGTCGTACTCGTTGAGGAGATCCTTGACCTCCTCTTCGACGAGCTCGACGAGTTCCTCGTCGTCGACCATGTCGATTTTGTTGAGGAAGACGACCACGTACGGGACGTTCACCTGACGGGCGAGCAGGATGTGCTCGCGGGTCTGCGGCATGACGCCGTCGGCGGCGGACACGACCAGGATCGCGCCGTCCATCTGCGCGGCGCCGGTGATCATGTTCTTGACGTAGTCGGCGTGGCCCGGGCAGTCCACGTGCGCGTAGTGACGGTTCTCCGTCTGGTACTCGACGTGGGAGGTCGCGATCGTGATGCCGCGTTCCTTCTCCTCCGGAGCGTTGTCGATCTCCTCGAACGACTGCGCCTCGGCACCGCCCACGGTCGAGAGGGTTTTGGTGATCGCGGCCGTCAGCGTCGTCTTGCCATGGTCGATGTGACCGATGGTGCCGACGTTCACATGCGGCTTGTCGCGCTCGAATTTCTCCTTGGCCATTCTCTTCCGTTTGCCCTTTCGAAGGTCGTGTTTCTGTCTGGTTTAAGTGCTTGAGTGGTTTGAGCGGTGCCTGGCAGCGACTTTTCCATGCAAACTGGCCCTGCCTGCGGGCGAACCTGGGAAATATAGCCAGGTCCGGTCCTTTGCGGCGTTCCGCCCCTCGGGTGTTTCTACGCAGCCGTCCCCGCAGGCTCTCCAGAGCGGGATGCGACGATCTCTTCGGCGATGTTCGAGGGAACCTCCTCGTACATCTCGAACTGCATCGTGTACGTCGCGCGGCCCTGGGTCGAGGATCGCAGATCGGTCGCATAGCCGAACATTTCGCCCAGCGGGACGAAGGCTTTGACGGCCAGCGCGTTGCCGCGCTGCTCCTGGCCCTGGACTTTCCCGCGTCGCCGCGAGAGGTCGCCGATCACGTCGCCGAGGAAGTCCTCCGGGGTCACGACCTCGACCGCCATCACCGGCTCGAGAAGCACGGGGTTGGCTTTGCGGGCCGCCTCCTGGATCGCCATCGAGCCGGCGATTTTGAATGCCATCTCCGAGGAGTCGACGTCGTGGTAGGAGCCGTCGACCAGTTCCGCTTTGACGTCGACCATCGGATAGCCGGCCTTGACGCCGTTCTCCAGCGCCTCCCGCATGCCCTGTTCGGCCGGGCCGATGTATTCGGCCGGGATGACGCCGCCTTTGATTTTGTTCTCGAAGACGAAGCCTTCGCCGGGAGCCGGCTCGAGGTTGATGACGACGTGGCCGAACTGGCCGCGACCTCCGGTCTGGCGGACGAAGCGGGCGACGACTTTCTCGACCCGCTTGCGCACCGTCTCGCGGTAGGCGACCTGCGGTTTGCCGACGTTCGCCTCGACTTTGAACTCGCGCAGCATGCGATCGACGATGACCTCGAGGTGAAGCTCGCCCATCCCGTGGATCAGCGTCTGGCCCGTTTCCTCGTCGGTTTCGATGCGGAAGGTCGGGTCCTCCTCGCCGAGGCGTGCCAGCGCGTTGCCCATCTTCTCCTGGTCGGCTTTGGTTTTCGGCTCGATCGCGACCGCGATCACCGTCTCCGGGAATTCGATCGACTCCAACGCGATCGGCGCGTCCGGAGCCGCCAGCGTGTCGCCGGTGCCGGTTTCTTTCAGGCCGACGCCCGCGCAGATGTCACCCGAGTAGGCCTCCTCGATCTCCTCGCGGGAGTTCGCGTGCATCATCAGCAGGCGGCCGATCCGCTCGGTGCGGCCGGTTTTGACGTTGAGGACGCGCCCGCCGGCCTGCAATTTGCCGGAGTAGACGCGGAAGTAGGTGAGCTTGCCGACGTAGGGGTCGGACATGACCTTGAACGCGAGCGCCGCGAACGGGCCGGAGTCGTCGGCCGGGCGGGTGGCCTCGTGCGGCTCCTCCTCGCCTTTCTTCGGCGGCTCCTCGCCGGTGACCGGCGGCACGTCGAGCGGCGACGGCAGCAGTTCGACCACCGAGTCGAGCAGCGGCTGCACGCCTTTGTTCTTGAAGGAGGAGCCACAGAGGACCGGCGTCACCTTCGTCGTCAGGGTGGCCTCGCGCAGGGCGTTGATCAGCTTCTCGGTGGGGATGTCTTCTTCACCGAGGAACGCTTCCATGATCTCTTCGTCGGCGTCGGCGGCGGCTTCGACCAGCGCGGTCCGGTATTCCTCGACTTTGTCGGCGAGCTCGGCCGGGATCTCGTCCGATTCTTCGAATTCGGTGCCGAGGTCGTCCTTCCAGATCAGCGCTTTCATCCGCACCAGGTCGAAGCAGCCGAGGAAGTCGGCCTCGGAGCCGATCGGCAGCTGGATCGGCAGCGGGTTCGCGCCGAGGCGGTCTTTCATCGTCTCGACCGCGTTGTAGAAGTCGGCACCGGTGCGGTCCATCTTGTTGATGTAGGCGAAGCGCGGCACGTGGTACTTGTCGGCCTGGCGCCAGACGGTCTCCGACTGCGGCTCGACGCCCGCGACGGCGTCGAAGACGGCCACCGCGCCGTCGAGGACGCGGAGGCTGCGCTCGACCTCGACCGTGAAGTCGACGTGGCCAGGCGTGTCGATGATGTTGATCCGGTGGCCTTTCCACTCACAGGCGGTCGCGGCCGAGGTGATCGTGATGCCCCGCTCCTGCTCCTGCTCCATCCAGTCCATGACCGCGGCGCCCTCGTGGACCTCGCCGATTTTGTGCGTGCGGCCCGTGTAGTAGAGGATGCGCTCGGTCGTCGTCGTCTTGCCGGCATCGATATGCGCCATGATGCCGATGTTGCGGTAGCGATCGAGAGGCGTCGTGCGTGCCATGGGAAACTCCGGAGGCCGGCCGCGGCCGGGCGCTGCTAGCGTCGATTACCAGCGGTAGTGCGAGAAGGCCTTGTTCGCTTCGGCCATGCGATGCGTATCGTCCCGCTTCTTCACCGCGGCGCCGCGATTCTGCGCGGCATCCATCAACTCGCCCGACAGGCGTTCCTCCATGGTCTTTTCCGAGCGGGCCCGCGAGGACCCGATGAGCCAGCGAATGGCCAGCGCCTGGCTGCGGTCGGCGCGAACCTCGACCGGAACCTGGTAGGTGGCGCCGCCGACGCGGCGCGAGCGCACCTCGACCGCCGGCCGCACGTTGTTGAGCGCGTCGTGGAAGATGCGCAGCGGGTCCTGGGCGCCGCGCTTGGTGATGCGGTCGAACGCGCCGTAGACGATCGACTCCGCGGCCGCCTTCTTGCCCTCGTACATGAGGCAATTGATGAACTTGGTGAGCACCTCGTCCCCGAACTTGGCGTCCGGCAGGACTTCCCGCTTCGCGGCGGCTCTACGGCGCGACATCGCTCGGCCCTCCTACTTCGGACGCTTGGCGCCGTATTTCGACCGGCGCTGACGGCGATCCTTGACGCCTTGCGTGTCGAGCGTGCCGCGGATGATGTGGTAGCGGACGCCCGGAAGGTCCTTGACGCGGCCGCC
>JBPYFM010000015.1:0-43180 GCA_051986435.1 Solirubrobacterales bacterium
TAGTTCGTGACGGACCCGTGGAGTTCGTGACGAACCCCCGCCGCCTCTCCCACGAAAGCCTCACGTCCTGGGCGCCTCATGGGGGTCACAGCCTGCCAGGACCCCCATGAGGCGCCCAGGACAGCCGTCGGCGCCCCGCAGTGGTGTGGACGGCTGGCCCGAGGTGGTGCGGACGGCCGGGCGCGCCCCGCTCAGACGATCAGCGATTCGCGCAGCCCGATCGCCACGGCGTGGCTGCGGTTCTTCGCCCCGAGTCGCGCCAGCGCGTTCTTCATGTGGGTCTTGACCGTCTCCTCGGAGAGGCCTAGACGCTTGGCGGCGACGGTCGTCGACTCGCCGTCGGCAAGGAGCTGGAGGATCTCGCGCTGGCGCTTGGTGATCAGGGCGCGGGAGCCTTTCGGCGGCACGTCGTCGTCGATGAAGCGCTCCTGGGCGGAGGCCGCGATCGTCGCCTTGCGCAGCTGCTCGGGACCGGCGGTGCGGGCGACGTAGGCGGTCGCGCCGGCGCCGAGGGCGGCGCTTGCGAGGTGGCGCTCGGGCCGCTCGCCGTGGGCGACGATGCCGAGGACGGGGGCGGCGCGGCGCATCTCGCGGATCGCCTCGGTGCCGCTGATCGAGGGGCCCTCGCCGTTGGTGCGCCAGCCCATGTCGAGGATCGCGACGTCGAAGTCACCGATGTCGCGCACGAGGTCGAGCCCTTCCTCGCGGCCCGCCGCCTCCTGCACCTCGAAATCCTTGGCCAGCACTTCGCGGACCCCCAGCCGCACCAGCGGATGGACGTCCACGACAAGACATTGTGGGCGTTGGCTCAGGACTGGTTCCGATCAATCGATTGCGAGACGGCCGCCGGGTGGAAGGCGGCGCCCGGCGTGAGTCGATCCTAGCCAAGGTCCGCGGGTGCGGTAGAAAGTCCCGGTGATCTCGATCACCTCGAAGTCGCGATATGCGGTCGTTGCACTCGCCGAGCTCGCCCGATCGGGGGAGCGCCCCGTGCCGATCAAAGAGCTCGCCGAACGACGCGACATCCCCGAGCAGTTCCTAGAGCAGCTCTTCTCGACCCTGCGGCGCGCCGGCCTCCTCACCAGCCATCGCGGCATGCGCGGCGGCTACACCCTCTCGCGCCCGCCGGAAGAGATCACGGTCCTCGAGGTCGTCCAGACCCTGGACGGCAAAATCGGCTCCGAAGCCGAAGAGGCCGGCGGCATCTGGGCCGAGGGGGTGGGGGCCCTGCGCAAGGTCTTCGGCCAGACGACGATCGCCGAAGTCGCCCGGCGCGAAGCCGAAGAGGCCGGCAGCGGCATGTACTTCATCTAGCGTCGCGCCCGGGCGTGCTGGGTCGCGGTCCGGTGATCCGCCGGCGCCCCGGTGTGCTCATCGCGGTCGCGGCGGAGGCGGCCCCCGAAAGGCCGCCTCCTCCCGCGCGTGCCTAGTTGCCCTTGCTGACCCCCGATCGCGGAGTCGTCGGCAGGCTGCCGCTGAGCTTCATGGTCACCCCCTTTTCCCGGTCCCCGGCGTATTTCCCACACGTCCCGGCCGCGGGCGGCCGGCGGAATCCTTTGTATGCGGGGCGCCGCGGCGACCGAATTCGATTCAGGTACCGTGATGGCGCGTTTTCGGGCACAATGGAGGCCTGCATAAATGGAATCGAGTGATAAAACCTCTCCAATGGGTAACACCCGGCCAACTCGCGCGGAACGCGGACGGTCGACCGCGGCTACCGTCCTGGCGCACCCGCTGCGGGTCCGCATCCTCGAAGTCCTGAACCAGCGCGACATGAGCCCGGTCGAGTTCTGCCGAGAGGGATTCGCGCCGTCGGACCTCGAGGTCTCCCACGTCGCCTACCACTTCCGCGAGCTCGCGGAGTACGGCGCGCTCGCCGTCGTCGAGCAGAACCCGCGGCGCGGCTCGGTCGAACACGTCTACCGCGGCCTCGGCCGCGCCTACTTCAGCGACCATCAGTGGGATGAGCTCGGCCCCGAGGATCGCGTGCGGCTCAGCAAGACGATGATCCAGGGGCTGATGGCCCGGGTCGAAGGCGCCCTGATGTCGGAAACGTTCGACACGCGGGTGAACCGCCACCTCACCTGGATCGCGATGCGCCTCGACGAGCAGGGATGGAGCGAAATGACCACCGCCCTCACCGCCGCCTTCGGCGAAGTCGAACAGATCCGCGCCGACGCCGAAGCCCGTCTCGAACGCGACGGGGAGGAGGGCATCTCCGCCACCTGCGGCATCCTCGGCTTCCCCTCGCCCGACGGCGCCCAGCGCACACCCCCGCCGTCGCTGTAGCTCATCCGGTCTGCGGCGATGAGCGACGGCGACCGGCGGACCACCGAGCGACTGCTGCTGCGCCCTCCCGGCCCCGGCGACGCGCCCGCCTACCGCGCCCTGCTGATGCATCCGACGATCGGCGAATGGCTGCGCCCGCCGCCGCTGGAGCCCTTCGCGCCCGACGACGGCGACCTCTGGCTCGACTCGGACGTGCGCCACTGGCAGCGCTTCGGCTTCGGGCCGTGGGCGGTGGTCGAGCGGCCGGGCGGCGCCTACGTCGGCCGGGTCGGCCTGCGCTGGAGCGAGATCGGCGACCGCGCCGGGATCGAGGTGCTGTGGTCGATCGTCCCCGAGCGCCACGGCGAGGGCTTCGCCGCCGAGGCCGCCGCCGCGGCCCTCGACCTCGCGGCCGATCTCGAGCTCGACGAGGTCTTCGCGATGATCCTGCTCACCAACCTCGCCTCCCGGCGCGTCGCCGAGAAGATCGGCCTGGAGCGCGCCGGCAACGTCGACCACGCGGGCTTCGATCACCTGCTCTTCCGCCACGTGCCTTCCCGTCCGCGCCCCGCCTAGACTCGGGCCGATGAGGATCGGGCCCGAGGCGTCAGCGGTCGTCGGCAACACGCCGATGGTGTTGCTCGAGCGGCTCGGCAACGGGCTGTTCGGGCAGGTGTGCGCGAAGCTCGAGTACTTCAATCCCGGCGGGTCGGTGAAGGACCGGATCGGGGTGGCGATGATCGACGCCGCCGAAGAGGCGGGGGAGATCAAGCCGGGGCGGTCGCTGGTGGTCGAGCCGACGAGCGGCAACACCGGGATCGCGTTGGCGATGGTGTGCGCGGCGCGGGGCTACGAGCTGATCCTGACGCTGCCGGAAGGGATGAGCCGCGAGCGCGGCAAGCTGCTGCGCGCCTACGGGGCGAAAGTGTCGGAGACGCCGAGCCTCGGGGGGATGAACGAGGCCGTCGCGCTCGCCGAGCAGATCCGCGATCAGCGCAAGGCCTTCATGCCGATGCAGTTCTCGAACCCGGCCAACGCGGAGGCGCACCGGCGCACCACCGCGGAGGAGATCTGGCGCGACACCGACGGTGAGATCGGCGCCTTCGTCTCCGGCGTCGGCACCGGGGGGACGATCACCGGGGTGGGGCGGATGCTGAAGGAACGCGCGCCGGAGGCGCTCGTCGTCGCGGTCGAGCCCGCGAGCTCGCCGGTGCTCTCCGGCGGCCAGCCGGGTCCGCACAAAATCCAGGGGATCGGCGCCGGGTTCGTCCCCGACGTGCTCGACCGCTCGGTCATCGACGAGGTGATCCCGGTCGGCGACGAGGACGCGCTGGAGATGGCGCGCCGGGCGGCGAGCTCCGAGGGCGTGCTCGCCGGGATCTCGGCAGGCGCGAACATCCGCGCCGCGCTGCAGGTGGCCGCGCGGCCGGAGATGGCCGGCAAGCGGGTCGTGACGATCGTCTGCGATTCCGGCGAGCGTTACATGTCCTTGCCATTCTTTGCTCCATGAACAACGGCGCCACCTCCTCCGCTCCGGCGCGGCCGCGCTCATCATGATCGGCGATCTCGCGGCCGCGCCTCCGCGTCCGGGGGTGCTTGGGCCATGCTGAAGCGGCTTGTCGCCGAGATCCGGGCCGACGTCACGGCGGCGCGCGACCGCGACCCGGCTGCCCAGGGCGTCTCCTCGTTCGAGATCCTCACCAGCTGGGCGGGCGTGCAGGCGCTGCTCGCCCACCGCCTGGCGCACGCGCTGCGCGACGCCGGCGTGCCGCTGCTGCCGCGGGCGATCGCCTACCTGACCCGCGCCGTCACCGGCGTCGAGATCCACCCGGCGGCGGAGATCGGCAAGCGCTTCTTCATCGACCACGGCTCCGGCGTGGTGATCGGCGAGACGGCGAAGATCGGCGACTGCGTGACGCTCTACCAGGGGGTGACGCTGGGCGGCACCGGCTTCCAGCGCGGCAAGCGTCACCCGACCGTCGGCGACAACGTCACGGTCGGCTCGGGGGCGAAGCTGCTGGGGCCGATCGCGGTCGGCGACGGGGCGAAGATCGGCGCCAACACGGTGGTGGTCGAGGACGTGCCCCCGGGCGCGACGGTGGTCGGCAATCCCGGGCACCCGGTGCGGGTCGAAGGGCGCAAGCTCGAAGGCCCCGACGCCGACTGGATCCACCTGCCCGACCCGATCGCCGATGCGATCAAGGCCCTCTCCGAGCGGATCGCCGAGTTGGAAGCGCGCCTCGCCGAGGTCGACGGGGGGGAGACCGCCGCCCAGGCCAAGCGCGAGCAGCCGGCGATCAAGCCGCGCACCGGCCGCTCCTCGGCGGGGGGCTGAGTGGCCGGAACGCCGCCCGCCGCTCTAAGCTGCGCGCCGCTTCCAGACCCAGACCCGGACCGAAAGGAACCTTCCCGTGATCAAGCGCATTCTCGTCCCGCTCGCACTGTTGGCCGTGGCGGCGCTCACGCTCTCCGCCTGCGGCGGCAGCAGCGACGAAGACAAGATCGCCGAAGTGATCGAAAAGGCGGCGACGACCAGCGACCCGAGCAACTGCACGGAACTCCAGACCCAGCGCTTCAACGAACAGAACACCCAGCGGAAGGGCAAGGCCGCGACCAAGGCCTGCGAAGAAGAAGCGAAAGCCGGCGAAGAGGAGGCGAAAGGCGCAAAGGTCTCCAACGTCTCCGTCAACGACGGAAAGGCGACCGCGGAGGTCGAATTCGAAGGCGGCTCGCTCGGCTCCCAGGCCCTCGAAGTCGCGCTGGTCGAAGAAGAAGGTGACTGGAAGCTCGACCAGGTCGAAGGCTTCGCCAACTACGACGGCAAGGCGCTCGGGGAAGCGTTCGAAAAGCAGTTCGAAGAAAACCCCGAAGGGCTGACCAAGCAGCAGGCGAGCTGCGTCGCCGAAAAGGTCGCCGGGGCGAGCCAGGCGGAGGCCGAAGAACTCTTCTTCAGCGGCTCCTCGGCGCCGATCATCAAGCTGGCCGAAGGCTGCGCGTAGGCGGATCGTGGCTTAGGGCGACGCCGCGGGGGCCCGTCCGACGCTCGTGCACTTGAGGGCGCGCCATGGCACCCTGAAGTGCACGAGCGTCGGGTCCGGTGTCGCAGAACACGCACGGATCCCCGCGCCGCCTCGGCCACCGCGCGGCTTCCGCTGTTCTTTATGGACCTATGGCGACCATAAGGAACAGCTGAACGGGTGGGGCGTAGGCACCTCGTCAGCCCCGGGAGCCCCCGCCGAGCCCCTGGCTATGCTCGACGGGTGAGTCTTCAGGCCGACCAAGAGTCATTCCTGGGCGGCGAGGGGCCGCCGTTCGGTGCCCCGACCGAGGCCGGCGCCGACCGGGTCGAGCGCCTCGTCGCCGGCCTCAACCCACCGCAGCGCGAAGCGGTCGAGCACGGCGACGGGCCGCTGTTGGTGCTGGCGGGGGCGGGCTCGGGCAAGACGCGCGTCCTCACCCACCGGATCGCCTACCTGCTGGCGACCGGCAAGGCGCGCCCCGGCGAGATCCTCGCGATCACCTTCACCAACAAAGCCGCCGCGGAGATGCGCGAGCGGGTCGCCGGCCTGATCGGCCGCTCGGTGCGGGCGATGTGGGTGACGACGTTCCACTCCGCCTGCGCCCGGATGCTGCGCGTCGACGCCGAGCGCCTCGGCTACTCCAAAGGCTTCACGATCTACGACCAGGGCGACTCGCTGCGGATGATCAAACGCTGTCTGACCGAGCTCGGCGTGGACCCGAAACGCTACCCGCCGCGCGCGGTCCAGAGCAAGATCTCCGGCGCCAAGAACCAGCTGATCGACCCCTCCGGCTACAGCGAAGCGATGGTCGGCGGCTTCGAGGAAGTGGTCGCCGAGGTCTTCCCCCTCTACGAGAAGCGGATGCTCGAAGCCAACGCGATGGACTTCGACGACCTCCTGATCCGCACCGTCAACGCCCTCGAGCTCTTCGAGGACGTCCGCGAACGCTGGCGCCGCACCTTCCGCCACGTCCTCGTCGACGAGTACCAGGACACCAACCACGCCCAGTACCGCCTGCTGCAGCTGCTGGCGAAAGAGCACGGCAACCTGATGGTGGTAGGCGACGAGGACCAGTCGGTCTACGGCTTCCGGCACGCCGACATCCGCAACATCCTCGACTTCGAGGCGGACTTCCCGGAAGCGGAGATGATCAAGCTCGAGCAGAACTACCGCTCGACGCAGACGATCCTCTCGGCGGCGAACGCGGTCGTGTCGCACAACCGTGAACGAAGGCCGAAGGAGCTGTGGACGGAGGTCGTCGGCGGGGAGCCGGTGCATCTGCGCGAGCTCGGCGACGAACACGAGGAGGCGCGGTGGGTCGGGGGCGAGATCGACCGGCTGGCCGAAGAGGAGGGCGTGAAGCGCTCCGGCGTCGCGATCTTCTACCGGACCAACGCGATGAGCCGGGTGGTCGAGGAGACGCTGAAACGCTACGACGTCAACTACCAGGTGATCGGCGGGACGAAGTTCTACGAGCGGGCCGAGATCAAAGACGCGATCGCCTACCTGACCTTCCTGGTCAACCCGGCGGACATGGTGTCGTTCGGGCGGATCGTGAACTCGCCGCGGCGGGGGATCGGCGACACGACGCAGGGGCGGCTCGCCGCCTACGCGAACACCGCGGGCCTGACGATCTGGGAGGTGCTGGAACGGGTGGAGGACGTGCCCGGGCTGAGTGGCGCCGCGATCAAGTCGGTGGGCCGCTTCTTCGAGACGATGGACGCCCTGAAAGACCACGTCGAGGGCTCCTCCATCCACTCGATCCTGGAGCGGACGCTGAACGAGACCGGTTACCTGGAAGCGCTGAACAACGAGCGGACCGTGGAAGCCGAAGGGCGGGTGGAAAACCTGGAAGCTCTGCTCGAGGGCGCCGCCGAGTTCGACCGCGAGCGCGAGATCGAGGGCGACAGCGACGTCTCCCCGCTGGAGGAGTACCTGCAGCAGAACGCGCTGCGCACCGAACAGGACGCGCTCCAGGGCGAGGAGCAGGAACTGGTGACGCTGATGACCCTGCACAACGCGAAGGGCCTCGAGTACGACACGGTCTTCATCGTCGGCATGGAGGACGGCGCCTTCCCGCACATGCGCTCGCTGGAGGAAGGCAGCGAAGAGGAGGAGCGCCGCCTCTGCTACGTCGGCATCACGCGCGCGGAAAGGCGCCTCTACCTGACCTGGGCGCGCGAACGACGGCTCTTCGGCCGGGCCGAGCGCAACCTGCCCTCGCGCTTCATCGACGAGATCCCGGCCGAGCTGACCGAACGCACCTCGACCGTCGCGAGCACCGGGATGACCTGGGGCTCGACCGCCTATGGGGGCGGGGGCGACTCGGGCTTCGGCGGGTTCGGGGACGCCGGCGGCGACGCTTTCGCGCCGGTGCAGCCGGTCGACCCCGGCCCGGCGCTGGAGATGCGGACCGGCGACGACGTCGTCCACGCCTCCTTCGGCGAGGGCGTCGTGACCGGGACCGAGCCGGGCGGCGTGATCGTGGTCCGGTTCACCGACGGGAAGGAGCGCAAGCTGATGGCCGACTACGCACCGATCAGGAAGAAGTAGATGGCGGCGCGAATCATCGACGGGAGAGCCGTCGCGGCGGCGGTCAAAGAGCGGGTGAAGGTGGACGCGGTCGCCTTCGAAGAGGAGTTCGGCCGCGCGCCGGTGTTGGCGACGGTGCTGGTCGGGGAGGACCCGGCGTCCCAGGTCTACATCGGCGGCAAGCGCAAAGCGTCGGGCGAGGTCGGGATCCGCTCGGTCCACCACGAGCTCGACGCCGCCACGCGTCAGGAGGAGCTGGAGCACCTGGTCCGGCAGCTGAACGCCGACGAGGAGGTCGACGGCATCCTCGTCCAGCTGCCGCTGCCCGACCATCTCGACCCCGACGCGGTGGTGGCGACGATCGACCCCGCCAAGGACGTCGACGGGCTCACGCCGGCCAACGCCGGGCTGCTCGCCCACGGGACGCCAGGGCTCGTCTCCTGCACGCCGATGGGGGTGATGGAACTGCTCGCCCACGAGGGGGTCGACGTCGAGGGCGCCCACGCGGTGGTGGTCGGACGATCGAAGCTGGTCGGCGTCCCCGTCGCGCGCCTCCTCCTGATGGCGAACGCGACCGTGACGATGTGCCATTCGCGCACCCGCGACCTCGACGCCGTCTGCGCGCAGGCCGACATCCTCGTCGCCGCGGTCGGCGTGCCGCGCCTGCTCGGCAAGGAGGCCGTGAAGCCGGGGGCGACGGTGATCGACGTCGGCATCAACCGCCTCGAGGAGGGACTGGTCGGCGACGTGGACTTCGACGCGGCCGCCGAGGTCGCCTCGGCGATCACCCCGGTCCCCGGCGGGGTCGGCCCGATGACGATCGCGATGCTCCTCCACAACACGCTGCTGGCCGGTCGGACCCGCATGGCGAGCCGATGACCCCCGGCGGCGACGAGCGGAAAGGTCGGCGCCGACCCGGCTCGCGGGGCAAAACCGCGCCAGCGCCCAAGGCGCGTCTCTCCCGGCGTCGCCCACCGCGGCTGCGCGCCGGCGAGGCGATCGCCCTGGTCGCGGCGATCCTCCTCTTCGTCCTGATGTTCTTCGACTGGTACGGCGCCAAGACGCCCGCCGCCGCGGAATCGCTCGGCGTCGTCACCGGCACCGGCGGCGGCAGTGCCTGGGACACGCTGGAAGTGATCCCGCTGTTCCTGATGCCGGCAATCGTCGTCACCGTCGGCACCGTGATCCTGCGCCTCAGCGGCACCGACTGGAAGCCCGCGATCCCGCCCGCCGCCGCGATCTGCGTCCTCGGCCTCCTCGCCTCGCTGCTGATCCTGATCCGGATCATCTCGCCGCCCGGCCCCGAGGGCGCGCTCTCCGAACTCGCCTACGAATCGACCCTGAAGCTCCCGATCTTCCTCGCCCTCGCCGCCGCCCTCGGCATCGCCTATGGCGGCTGGCGGGCGATGGGCGAGGAGGGCACCTCCTTCGCCGCGATCGGGAAGAAGCTGGAGTCGCCGCGCCGATCCAGCCCTCGCACCTAGGGCCTTCCCGGGCGCACGCTCCTGGCCGGGACAGGCCCCTAGAATCGGTTCCGTGATCGATCGCGAGCAGGTCCTCCACGTCGCCCGCCTTGCGCGGCTGCGCCTCGACGACGGCGAAGTCGAGACGATGGCGGGCGAGCTGTCGGGCATCCTCGAGCACGTCGACCGGATCCGCGGGCTGGATCTGGAGGGGGTCGAGCCGACCTCGCACGTGGTCCACCTGGAGAACGTGCTGCGCTCCGACGAGCCGTGGGAGAGCTTGCCGCCCACGGTGGCTCTCGCCCCGGCGCCCGAGACCTTCGACGGCGCCTTCCGCGTCCCCTCGCCGCAGGCCGACGTCGACTGATGGCCGAGCTGACCGACCTGAGCGTCGCCGAGGCGGCGGCGAAGATCGCCGCGGGCGCCATCTCGGCGGCCGAGTATTCCGCCGCCTGGCGTGCGGCCGCCGCGGCGGATGACCTGAACGCCTACCTCTGGACCGCCGAGCACGCCGAGTCGCTGGAACCCGACTGGAACGGCGACGGCGAGAGCGCCCCGGCGGGCGAGGGCGACGCGACGCCCTACGGCGCCAACGCCCCGGCGCCCGCCGACTCCGGCCCGCTGGCCGGGGTCCCGATCGCGATCAAGGACATCTTCACCACGCAGGGCATCCCGACCACGGCCGGGTCCCGGATCCTCGAGGGCTACCGCCCGCCCTACACGGCCACCGCCGTGCGCAAGCTGACGGCCGCGGGCGCCCGCGTGCTCGGCAAGACCAACATGGACGAGTTCGCGATGGGGTCCTCGAACGAGAACTCGGGCTACGGTCCGGTGCTGAACCCGTGGGATCGCGGCCGCGTCCCCGGCGGCTCCTCGGGCGGCTCCGCGGCGGCGGTCGCGGGCGGCCTCGCCCCGGCGGCGCTCGGCACCGACACCGGTGGCTCGATCCGCCAGCCCGCCGCGCTCTGCGGCATCGTCGGGCTGAAGCCGACCTACGGCGCGATCTCGCGCTTCGGGATGATCGCCTTCGCCTCCTCGCTCGACCAGTGCGGCCCGTTCACCCGCGACGTCACCGACGCGGCGCTGCTGCTCGGCGTCATGCAGGGCAAGGACCCGCTCGACTCGACCTCGGTCGGGATCGAGGGTGGGATCGAGTTGCCCAGTCGAGAGGATCTCAAGGGTCTCCGCTTCGGCGTGGTCCGCGAGCTCGCCGATTCGGGTCTGGACGCCGGCGTGCGCGGCCAGTTCGAGTCGACGATCGCCAAGATCGAAGCGCTCGGCGGTGAGATCGTCGACGTCGACCTGCCGAGCTCGAAGCACGGCATCTCCGCCTATTACGTGATCGCGCCCGCGGAGGCATCCTCGAACCTCGCCCGCTTCGACGGCGTTCGCTACGGACTGCGCGAGGCCGGGGACCGGGACCTGATCGAGATGTACGAGCGGACTCGCTCGGCGGGCTTCGGGCCCGAGGTTAAGCGGCGCATCATGCTCGGCACCTACGCGCTGTCGTCGGGCTATTACGACGCCTACTACGGGCAGGCGCAGAAGGTGCGGACGAAGATCGCCCGGGACTTCGACGCGGCCTTCGAGGACGTCGACTTCGTGGTCACGCCGACCTCGCCGTCGGCGGCGTTCGAGCTCGGCGCGAAGTCGGACGATCCGCTCGAGATGTATCTGAACGACTTCTTCACGGTGCCGATGAGCCTTGCCGGCATTCCCGCGATCTCGATTCCTTGTGGGTTCGTCGAGGAAGGTGGGTCGCGGCTCCCGGTCGGCTTCCAGATCGCCGCCCCGGCCTTCGCCGAGCAGAGGCTCTTGGAGGCTGCGCACGCGCTCGAGGGCGCGCTCGGCTTCGAGGCCGCCGCGGGCGAGACGATCCCCTGGAAGGGAGGTGCCCGTGCCTGAGCTGGAGGCGGTCATCGGCCTCGAGATCCACGTGCAGCTCTCGACCCGCACCAAGATGTTCTGCGGCTGCGAGCTCTCCTTCGGCGACGAGCCGAACGTCCACACCTGCCCGATCTGCCTCGCCCACCCCGGCGTCCTGCCGGTCCCCAACGAGGAAGCGATCCGTTACGCCCTGAAGATCGGGATGGCGCTCGGCTGCGAGATCGCCCCGCGCTCGATCTTCCACCGCAAGAACTACTTCTATCCCGACAACCCGAAGGCCTATCAGATCAGCCAGTACGACATCCCGATCTGCGGCGAAGGGAAGCTCGGCGACGTCCGCATCACCCGCGCCCACCTCGAGGAGGACGCGGCCAAGACGATCCACGTCGGCGAATCGGGGCGGATCCACGGCTCCGCCGCCTCGCTCGTCGACTTCAACCGCGGCGGCACGCCGCTGGTGGAGATCGTCACCGAGCCGGATCTTCGCGGCGCCGCCGAAGCCGCCGAGTGGGCGCGCCTGCTGCGCGAGACGGTCCGTCAACTCGGCGTCTCCGACGTGAACATGGAGGAGGGGAGCCTGCGCGTCGACGCGAACGTGTCGGTGCGCCCGGCCGGCTCGACCGAGCTCGGCACCAAGACCGAGCTGAAGAACATGAACTCGTTCCGCTTCCTGCAGCGCGGGATCGAAGCCGAGCTCGAGCGCCAGCGCGAGGTCATCGGCGCGGGGGGGACGGTCGAACAGGAGACGCTCCACTTCGACCCGGCGAGCGGCGATCTCACCTCGCTGCGCTCGAAGGAGGAAGCGCACGACTACCGCTACTTCCCGGAGCCCGACCTGGTCGCGATCGCGCCGACCGAGGCGATGCTCGCCGAGGCGCGCGAGTCGCTGCCGGAGCTGCCCGCGGAGCGCACCGCCCGCTACGAAGCGGAGTTGGGGCTGGACGAGGCGCAGGCGCGCCTCCTGGCGGGCGACCCCGACCAGGCCGCCTACTTCGAGGCCGTCGTCGCCGCCGTCGGCGCGGCCGCCGAGCCGCGCGTCGTCGCCAACTGGGTGACCGGCGACCTGACCGCCGCGCTGCGCGCCTCCGACGACGCCGAACGCCCGGGAGCGAGGCCCCTGGCCGATCTGATCGGCGCCGTCGCCTCCAAGCAGGTCTCCCATGCGGGCGGCAAACAGGTCCTGGCGATCCTCGTCGCCGACGGCGATGCCGACATCGCCGAGATCATCGAGCGCGAGGGGCTCGCCCAGATGGGGGGAGACGACGGCGAGCTCGCGGGCATCGTCGCCGCCGCGATCGAGGCCGACCCGGCCGCCGCCGAGCAGATCCGCTCCGGCAACGGCAAGGCGATCGGGGCGATAGTCGGCGCTGTGATGCGGGAGACGAAGGGCCGCGCCGACGGCGGCGAGGTCAACCGCCTCATCCGCGAGCAGCTCGGCCTCTGACCAGGCACGATTTCCCTGCACCCTCTGTGACGCACGGCACTTTGTAACACGCTGTTACAAGCTGCTAGCTTGGGGGCCATGGCTTGGAACGTCGTCATCGCCGGTGGTGGATTCGGAGGGCTGAAAGCCGCGCGGGAGCTCGAGCGCGTCATGCCGAAGCAGTCGGCGCGCCTGATGCTCGTCAACGAGACGAACTACTCGACCTACTCGCCGTTCCTGCCGGAGGCCGCCGCGGGGACGCTCGAGCCGCGCCACGTGGTGACGCCGCTGCGCGACGTGCTCAAACGGACCTACATTCGGCTCGGGGAGATCGTCGGCCACGACCCGCAGGCGAAGACGGTCGAGCTGGCGGCGAAGAACCGCGAGGGCGCCGAGACGATCCCTTACGACCAGCTGCTGCTGGCGCTCGGGTCGGTGTCGCGGGTGCTGCCGATTCCCGGGCTGACCGAGCACGCGATGGGCTTCAAAGGCCTCGCCGACGCGATCGTCCTGCGCAACCGGGTGATCGAGAACCTCGAGGAGGCCAACGCGACGCAGGAGCACCAGCGGCGCGAGGAACTCCTGACCTTCGTCTTCGTCGGCGGCGGTTATGCCGGGCTCGAGGCGCTGGCGGAGCTCCAGGACTTCGCCGCCGACGCGATGGACAGCTACCCGCGCGCCCGCCTGCACGGGATGCGCTGGATCCTGGTCGAGGCGGCGCCGCGGGTGCTGCCGGAGATCGACCAGGACCTCGCCGACTATGCCCTGCGCGAGCTGCGCGGCCGCGGGATCGACATCAAGCTGGAGACCACGCTCAAAGAGGTGACAAAGAACTCGGCGACGCTCTCGAGCGGCGAGGTCGTGCCGACGACGACCGTCGTCTGGACCGCGGGTGTCGCGCCGGCGCCGATCCTCAAAGACCTGAACGTGCCGCTCGACGAGCGCGGCCGGGTCCCGGTGGACGACCACCTGCGGGTGGAGGGCCTCGACTCGGTCTGGGCGATCGGCGATTGCGCCGCCGCCCCCGACCCCCGCGGCGGCACCTGCCCGCCGACGGCCCAGCACGCCGTCCGGCAGGGCCCGGTGGCGGCGCGCAACATCGCCGCCGAGCTCGGCGTCGGCACCGCGGAACCCTTCGCCTACCGCAGCGAGGCCTCGTTCGTGAACCTCGGCCGCTACAAGGCCGTCGGCCGCCTCGGCGACCGCAAGTTCCGCGGCTTCCCCGCCTGGTTCCTCGCCCGCAGCTACCACATGAGCCAGATCCCGGGCTACGCCCGCAAGGCCCACGCGGTGCTCGACTGGACCGCCAGCATGCCGTTCAAGCGCGACATCGCCGAGCTCGGCTCGGTCACTCGCCCAAAACGCCTCGGCTGAGCCCGGCGCCGAAGCGCCACAATGGAGTGCGATGGGACTCGAGTACCTCGTCATCGTCTTCTTCTGCGGCCTCGCCACGGGCATCATCGGCAAGGCAAAGGGCAGCTCGTTCTGGATCTGGTTCCTCGTCGGCGCCGTCCTCCCCCTGCTCGGCCTGATCGCCGTCGTCCTCTACCGCCGCGAGAAGGACGAACCCGAACGCCAGTGCCCCCAATGCCTGAAGCCGGTGAAGCTCTACGTCCAGGTCTGTCCGCGATGTGGGACGGACCTCTATTTGCCCGATCCGAGGGCCGTGCGGCATCCGGGGGTGCGGGGGTAGGGGGCCCCGGCCGTCCACACCACTGCGGGGCGCCGGCGGCTGTCCTGGGCGCCTCATGGGGGTCCTGGCAGGCTGTGACCCCCATGAGGCGCCCAGGACGTGAGGGGTGCGGGGGAGAGCCGGTACAGGGACGTGAGGCGGTCGGACTCACGTGAGGAGCCGGTTCGGGAGAAGGCACACCTCCGGCCGACCGGGGGCCGTCAGGGGCGGATCGGTGACGAAGATGCCGGGAACGTCACACTCCCGGGCGCCTTCCGTCTCTTTCCGGGCCCGGATCGAGGGTCCCCCGGGATGCGGTCGTCCTAACCGACCTATAGCGCCGGTTAGGACGACCGCACCTGCGTGCGTGTTGTGCAACACGGGAGGAAGCGTGGCGTTCTCACGCTCTCCGTGACGACGTCCCACCTCCGTCACGGATCGGTGACGGATCCGTCGCCCTCACGGATCGGTGACGGATCCGTCACCCTCCCGCGAGGGTCCCTCCACACTCCCCCTGTGACCCGGCCCTCTCGGCCACGGCCACAGCCTGCCCGGGCCGTGGCCGAGAGGGCCGCGTCCCTCGGCCGTCCCTTTCCTCGTCCCTTACCGCCCCGGGCGACAGCTTGCGAGGGCCGCGTCCCGTCCCCGTCCTGGGCTTGTCATCTAGAACGTCGCGTCGGGAGGGGTCATTCGTCCCCGGCTTCCCACTTCTCGATCAGCTTCAGCCAGACCTCACTGCGGGTGGGGTAGGGGGCGATCGCGTGGCGGAGGCGGGCGAGAGGGACCTCGGCGACGATCGCGATGGTCGCCGCCTGGAGGAAGTCGGCGGTCTCGAAGCCGGTGAAGGTGGCGCCGACGATCGTCTCGGAGGCGCGGTCGACGACGAGACGCGATCTGCCGCCCGTGCCCTTGCCCTGGAAGCTGGCGCCGGCCGAGCCGTCGGTCGGCACCTCGATCGCGCGGGCGTCGATGCCCGCCTCGTTCGCATCGGCGAGCGTCTTGCCGACGGCCGCCACCTGGGGGTCGGTGAAGATGACCCGCGGCGATCCGAGGCCTTCGGCGATCGCGGCGATCTCGCGTCCCAGGAGGTTCTCGGCGACGATCCAGGCCTGGTACTTGCCCATGTGGGTGAGGAGGGCGCGGCCGTTGACGTCGCCGATCGCGAAGAGGTCGTCGCGCCCGCCGATCCGCAGTCGGTCGTCGACTTCGAGGAAGCCCTCGTCGTCTGCCTCGACCCCGATCGCGTCGAGGCCGATGCCGTCGGTGTGCGGCTTGCGACCGACCGCGACGAGGAGCTCCTCGGCCTCGACGGCGCCGCCGCCCACCAGCTCGACGATCGCGCCCGCGCCGCCCGGGCTCGCCGAGGCCACCTCGGCGCCGAGCCGCACGTCGACGCCGAAGCGCCCACGCAGGGCCGTCGCGACTTCTTCGCCCGCGAAGGGCTCCTGGCGCCCGAGCAGGTGGTCGCCCGCGTCGATCAGCGTCACCTTCGTCCCCAGCGAGGCCCAGGCCTGCGACAGCTCCACCCCGACCGGCCCGCCGCCGAGCACGACCATGCTCGTGGGCACGTGGTCAGCCGTGGTCGCGTCGCGGTTGTTCCAGGTGCGGACCGAGGCGAGGCCTTCGATCGGCGGCATCGCCGCGCCGGTACCGGTGGCGACGATCACCGCGCGCGAGGCGAGGAGGGTCGCCTCGCCGACCTCGATCCGGCGCTCGCCGACGAAGCGCCCGGCACCGCGGTGGAGGTCGATTCCGCGTTCTTCGAGCCAGGGAAGCTGTCCCGAGTCGTCCTCCTTGTGGATGACCGCGTCGCGGCGGGCGAGAACCGGCGCCGGGTCGAGCTCGGCGTGGTCGTCGACCGGCACGCCGGGGATCCGCTTCACCTCGCCCAGCACGTCGGCGGGGCGCAGCAGCGCCTTCGACGGCATGCAGGCGTAGAAGGAGCATTCGCCGCCGACCAGGTCTTTCTCGACGATCGCGACCTTCCAGCCACCGTCGGCGAGGCGGCCCGCCACGACCTCGCCGGCCGGGCCGGCGCCGAGGACCACGGCGTCGTAGATCTTGTCGGTCATCGGCGCACCGCGTACAATTTCAAATGCATCTCGCACGGGGGCGACAGGCTTCGACGTGGTCGATTCGTGCGAAAGGTTGCAGGTCGAGGTTGCCGGAGGCCTCGTTAAACCCCGGCACAAACCAATACGTGCGGACCATGAGTTCGCCCTCGCCGCTTAGCTAGAAACTAAGTGATGTGAGAGTCGGTCCTCCTTCGCCCGCGGGGAGGGACACCGGCTTCAGAAGCGGGCTTACCCGAACGGCTTGCCCCGTCCGGTCGGGAAAATTCAAGGGGCTTTGTCTTCCGTAGTGCCCGTCGGCGCGGACCCCGGGAGACGAGAATCAAGCGCTGACTAAACCTGTAGAGACCCTCGCCCAGCGTCCGCGGATCCGAGTTCGAATCTCGGCGCCTCCATCGACAGCCCGCCCGGCCCAGGCCGGGCGGGTGGCTCGTGCCGCGGTGGGACTTGGGGCGGGGAAGCTGGCGCCTCGGCGGCCGGCGGCGGCCGGCCGGCGCCTCGGGGGCCGGCGGCTCGGGCCGGCTGTCGCCTCGGGGGCCGGCGCCGGGGGAAGCTGGCGCCTCCGGCCCTGTGCGCCGGGGAAGCTGGCGCCCGGGGCGGCTGATCGGGGGTCCTGGCAGGCTGTGACCCCCGATCAGCCGCCCGGGTCGGGAGGTCGTGCGGGAGACGCCGGGGGTTCGTCACGCCTCCGTGGGCTTCTCCACGGAGGCGTGAGGGTTCCGTGACGTCTCCCGACCGCCACGGCCGACCCATGGACCTTTGTCACCCTGTGGGTGACAAAGGTCCATGGGTTGCGGGCCGGAGGCCCGACCGCCGACGGAAGGCGCACGGAGGGGTGACCTCGTGCGCCTTCGGTGTCCTTCTCCACGGTTCCGTGCGGGTTCTGGGAGGGCCGGTCTCGCGCTGCGTGGATCACCCGGGCCATGGCACGGGTTATCCACGCAGGGCGGCCAGCCGGCCGGATTGGGTCACGGAAGTGTGTCGTCCCTTCCCAGCGCGGACGGCCGCCCCCTGTCTCACTCACTTTGCGGCCTGGTCGGCCCGCGGCAGGGCCGCCAATTCGATCTCGGCGCTGACTGCGGCGATCTCCTCCGGCAGGCGGGCGAGGTCGGCGGCGGTGACGAACTCCAGGTCCTGGCCGAGGGGGCGGAAGAAGTTGTCGTAGTGGGCGGGGACGACGGCGCGGGGTTCGAGGCGGCTCAGGATGCGCTGCCAGTAGCGATCGGTGAAGGAGCGGCCGGCGACGCCGGCGAGGAAGATGTCGACGCTGGGCTCGCGTACGGCGTCGTCGACGAGGTTGGCGCTGCCCTGGTGGTAGAAGCGCAGGCCGGCGACGGCGATCGAGATGCCCCATACCTGGCCGCAGCGGTAGGCGGCAGGGGAGAGCGAGTCGAGGTGCTCGCAGGTGAGTTCCCCGTCGTAGGGGACGGCGAGGCCGAGCAGCAGCTTCGAGTGCGCGCTGGGAGTGAAGCTGACCTCGAACGGGCCGAGCTCGTAGACGCGGTAGGGCTCGACCTCGACCGCCCGCTCGGCCATCCCGTGCAGCGCCATCAGGTTGACCAGCGAAGCCGAGCCGTACGCCTTGCAGTCGAGGCGGCGGGCCAGCGCGGGGGCGTCGACCGCGTGGTCGAAGTGGGTGTGGCCGACGAGGACGCCGACGGTCTTGCCGGGCGCGCGGACGAAGCGCTCCAGCGCCGCCGGGTCGGGGAGCGCCCGCCGCCGCAGCAGGAGATCGCGGAACGGGACGCGGGAGATGTAGGGATCGACGAAGAGCGTGTGGCCCTCGTAGGCGAGCCGGTAGCCGGAGACGCCCAGCCATTCCACCTCCAGCCCCGGCGGCAGCGACAGCGGCCGCGCCTCCAGCTCGTCCAGCGCTTCGCGGTCGGCGCGCGCCGAGGTGCGCCGCGTCATCTGCGCTCGCGCCAGCTCCCCGAGGTGTCCCAACGGCCTCGCCACCGCCGCTCAGGTTACGGTGCGGCGATGGAACGCTACGTCGCCTTGCTGCGCGGGATGAACCTCGGCAAGCGCCGGATCAAGAATCCGGAGCTGGTCTCCCACTTCGAGGCGATGGGGCTGGGGGACGTTGCGACCTTCCGGGCGAGCGGCAACGTCGTCTTTGTCGACCCGGCCGGAGAAGCGGAGTCGAAGCTGGAGGCCCGGGTGGAAGCGGAGCTCGGGCGTCGGCTCGGATACGACGTCGCCGTGTTCCTGCGGAGCGCCGAGGAGGTCGCGGCGATCGCCGCGCGCGAACCGTTCGACCCGGCCGCGATCGAGCGCGCCGCCGCGAACCGGGGCAAGCCCCAGGTGGTGCTCCTCGGTCGCAAGCCGAGCGCGAAAGCCGGAAAGGCGCTGGAGAAGATCGCGCCGGCGGGCGACCTGATGGTGATCGAGGGGCGCGAGCTGCACTGGCTGCCGACCGTCGGCCTCTCGGAAACCGAGCTCGACACCAAGGCCTTCGATGCCGCCCTCGGCAAGGGGACGACGCGCACCGCCGGCACGATCGAGCAGATCGCCGCCAAGTACTGCGGCTGAGCGGCCGCCCTCGACGCGGCCGATGGGCGGCGTCATTTACCTTGGAACGTCCATGGCGATCGCGACCGCGACCTCACTGGACGTCTACGTCGGCGGCAAGCTGCTGTTCGGCGACGTCTCCTTCAAGCTCGAGCCGGGCGACCGGATGACGCTGTCCGGGCGCAATGGCGCCGGAAAGTCGACGCTGCTCCGTGTGCTTTCCGGCGAGCTGACCCCGGAGGAGGGCTCGGTCTCGATCCAGCGCGGCGCCCGCGTCGCCCTCCACGACCAGCGACCGCCGCGCGACTCCGACGCGAAGCTCGGCGACTACGTCTTCTCCGGCCGCAACGACATGCTGGAGACCGAGGCCGAGCTGGCCCGCCTGGAGGGGGAGATGGCGGGCGGCGCTTCCGAGGAGACGATGAACGCCTACGCAGCGGCCCAGGCGCGGCTCGAAGCCGGCGGCGGCTATCGCTGGCGCGACGAAGTGCTGGAAGTGCTGCGCGGCCTCGGCTTCGGTCCCGAGCACGGCGACCGCGAGCTGAAGACCTTCTCCGGCGGCGAGCTGACCCGCGCCTCGCTGGCCCGCGCCCTTGCCGCGCGTCCCGACCTGCTGCTCCTCGACGAGCCCACGAACCATCTCGACATCCCCTCGCTCGAGTGGCTCGAGCGCTACCTCGTCGACCTCGACGCCGCGGTCGTCCTCGTCGCCCACGACCGCTGGTTCCTCGAGGCGGTCGGCACCTCGGTGCTGGAGCTGGAGGCGGGGCGCGCCCGCTTCTTCGCCGGCCCGTGGCACGCCTGGCGCCAGGAGCAGGCCGCCCGCCAGATCGCGCTCGGCAAAGCGATCGACCGCCAGGAAGCGGAGATCGCGCGGATGGAGCGCTTCGTCGAGCGCTTCCGCTACAAGGCGACGAAGGCGCGCCAGGCGCAGTCGCGGATCAAACAGATCGACAAGAAGAAGAAGGACGGCCCGCTGGCCGAAAAGCGCGACAACCGCCACCTGCGCTTCTCCTTCAAGCCGCCCGAGCGGCCGGGCCGCGTCGTCCTGAAGATGGTCGACGCGAAGATCGAGGTGCCGGGGCGGGTGCTGCTCGAGGACGCCGCGCTGGAGGTCGAACGCGGCGAGCACGTGGTGCTCGTCGGCGCCAACGGCAGCGGCAAGACGACGATGATCGAGACGCTCGCCGGGCAGCGCCAGCCCGCCGCCGGGGTCGTCCGCACCGGCCACAACGTCAATCTCGGCTATCTCTCTCAGCACGCCGACACCGCCTCCGGCGCGGGGACGGTCCTCGACGCCGCACAGCGCGAGACCGGCCTCACCGGCCCGAAGGCGCGCGCCCTCCTCGGTGGCTTCCTCTTCTCCGGCAACGACGTCGAAAAACAGCTCTCCGACATCTCCGGCGGCGAGCAGCGGCGGCTGTCGCTGGCGATCCTCGTCTCCTCGGGCGCCAACGTCCTGATCCTCGACGAGCCCACGAACCACCTCGACATCGAGAGCCGCGAGGCGCTCGAGGACGCGCTGACCGAGTTCGAGGGCTCGGTGGTCCTGATCTCCCACGACCGGGCGCTGCTGGAGGCGGTCGGCAGCCGCACGATCGTGCTCGAGGACGGCAAGCTGACGAGCCACCCGAGCGGCTGGGCCGAGTACCAGCGGCGGCGCGACGAACGCGAGGCCGAGACAGACGCGGCGGCGACGAAGACTGCGAAGAAGGAGAAGGCCTCGGGTGCGACGGCGACGAAGCGGCGCGACGGCAAGGCGGCCGAAAGGGCGGTCCGCAAGGCGGCGCGGCTGGAGGAGCGGATCGCGAAGGCCGAAGCCGACCTGAAAGCGGTCGAGGAGGAGCTCGCCGACCCGGCCGCCTGGTCGAGCCCGAGCCGCACCGAGCGGGCGACGGCCAAGCACGAGGCCGCAAAAGCGGCGGTCGACGAGCTCCTGGCGGAGTGGGAGGCGGCCCAGGGCGCGGCGGAGGCCGCGGCACCCTAGATCAGTCGGACCGGCCGCGCAGCCGCGCGCCCGGTCCTAGGCGCCGCTCCTCAGAAGACGACGGTCCGGCCGCCGTCGAGGAGCACGCGGTCCTCGAGGTGGGCGGTCACCGCGCGGGCCAGCACCAGCCGCTCGACGTCGCGGCCGATCCGCACCAGGTCGGGCACCTCGTCCTCGTGTCCGACTCGCACCACGTCCTGGTCGATGATCGGCCCGGCGTCGAGCTCCGCGGTCACGTAATGCGCGGTCGCGCCGATCAGCTTGACCCCGCGCTCGTGGGCGCGCGCGTAGGGGTCGGCGCCGACGAACGCGGGCAGGAAGCTGTGGTGGATGTTGATCGCCGGCGCGCCCAACGCCTCGAGGAAGGCGGAGGAGAGGATCTGCATATAACGGGCGAGGACGAGCAGGTCGACGTCGCCGATCAGCTCCAGCGCCCGGCGCTCCGCCTCCTCCTTGGTCCCGCGGGTCACCGGCACGTGGTGGAAGGGGAGGCCGACCGCCTCGACCTCGGCGCGCAGGTCCTCGTGGTTGGAGATGACGGCGACGATCTCGCCGCCGAGGTGGTCGTTGCGCCGCCGCCACAGCAGGTCGGAGAGGCAGTGGTCCTCACGCGAGACCATCACCACGACCCGTTTGCGCGTCGTCGACTCGCTGAAGCTGTGGTCCATCTCGAACGGCGCCGCGATCTCCCGCGCGAAGCGCTCCTCCAGCGCGCCGCGCTGGCCGGCGCGGGGGGAGTCGAAGACCATGCGCATGAAGAACCGGCCCGCCTCGGTCGAGTGCTGGTCGACGTCGACGATGTTCAGCCCGGCTTCGGCGAGGAAGCCGGAGACCGTCGCGATCAGCCCCGGCCGATCGGGGCAGGCGAGCAGAAGGCGGGTGGTTTCGGCATCTGGAGCGATCAGGGGATCATGCCTATTCGGCGACCATTTCGCTTTCTGTAGCCAAAACGGCGGAAGTTGCGGGATAGCTGAGTGAGGGGCATCACGCTTATCCCTTCTATGTAGAAGCTCGTTCCGCCTGAGCGGACCGGAGATTTCCCGCCTGTCAAGCCGAATGAGCCGGGTCGCGATCCCCGGCCGCGACGAAAGGACGGGTGCAGATGGCCAAGGGGCAACTGGAAGCGCTGATCCTGCAAAGGCTCTGTGAGGCAGGGCCGTTGCAGGAGGCCGAGTTGGAACGGGAGTTCGGCCACGATGCCGAGGACTGTCTCGGCGTCCTGCGGCGGCGCGGGCTGGCTCACGCGATGGCAGGTGGCTTTCTGATCGCCTCTGCGGCCGGGCGCCACGCGCACACCGTCAGCGAGGGGGCGGCGAGATGACCCTCAAGGAAGCATTCGGCAGCCGGCTGATCGTCGCCCGCTTCGAACACGGGCGCATCAGCCAGGAAGCCGTGGCCGACCTGGCGGGCATCCATCGCACGCAGATGTCCCTGTACGAGACGGGGCTGCGCGAACCCAAACTGGAGACCTTCGTCCGGCTCGCCGGGGGGCTCGATCTGAACGCGGCCGAGTTGCTGGGGCCGATCAAATGGGTGCCCGGCATGCCCGGCCACTTCGTGCTGACGGAGGAGGCATGATGTTCGCCCGCCACGTCGGCCGGAACATCAGGCGCGCCCGTCAGGCGGCCGGGCTGAGCAAAGACCAGCTTGCGGACCGCGCAGGCATCCACTGGACCGTCCTCGTCGCCTACGAAGCAGGGTCGGGGATACCGATCCTCGAAACGTTCGTGAAGATCGCTTGGGCGCTCGGCGTGTCGCCGTGCTCATTGCTGCCCAGCCTTGACTGGGACCCACTAGGCGCGCACCAAGAAACCGCCGCGTAGGGCCATTTTCCGGCCGCTGCGATCCCTAATTTGAGTCGATTGCCGCTATGTGGGCGGCTCCGCCCCCGGCGCGCCTCTAACGCGGCGGGGAGCGGAACAACCCGATCTACGGAAGGGGGTGATGCCTTGTCGGAGCACTTCGCAACGGGTCGTGCAGCCAAACAGTTGTCGTTAGCGAAGCCGCTGGTGCGGTTCCGTAGCCCAGCGGCTTAGCTAGACGACGTAACGGGCGTGCGGGTGCTTTTCCAGGCCCGCATCGCCTTTCCTTCCGAAGCTAAACGCTCAGCCTTCGGCCATCGACGAAAGCGCCTGATCTTTCCAGGCCTCTTGGATCGTGTTCATCTCGTCGCAAATGTCTGAGGCGATATCGGTCTCTTCTGCGCGAAAGTGTCTCCAGAGTGCTGCCATCACGATGGCGAGCAGTCCAGCGCCGACAAAGACGACCCACAGAGTAGGTCTCACGAAGGGAGCCAATTTCTCGGGTTTCGTCGTTGCCTTGGGCAGTGCGATTAGCGCCAGGCAGGCGGAGACGGCTATGCCACCGAGCATCGTCGCCATCGCGATCAGCCAGTCGATGCCAGCCTTCGCTTCCAAGGAGGCCACGCGCTCTCTGATGCGCTCCCATTGTGCGTCCTCGACCATGAATGCCTTCGTCTTTGGTTGCGGGATTTCATACTCCTTCCCGAAGGGCCGGTAGCTGCTCCGTTCCGGCGGCTGCATTTCTTTGCCGGGTGGAGCGCTCATTGGTCGTCCTCGGAAAGGCGAAGTTGGGGGTCAACTCTGATGGGGGCCGATAGGAAGGCCTTGCCCGGAACCACCTGCATCGTGTTGCCGCAGAACGCGCAGGTCACGTGAAATCCAAGAAATCCGACCGGCCTGAGGGTCGGCAGGACTATTGAGACGGTCCACTCGACGTTCTGGCAGACCGGGCACGGATAATGCGGACCCCAGCGCTCCACCAACCAGTTTTGGGCTGCTTCGATTGAAGCCTCGAACTCAGCCCGTTCGGCGATGTCCTCGAACTTTCCAGGGTCGCCGATTTCACGGAGCTTCTGCTCTTTCAGCCTGTCTATGTAACCGCGGAAGTTGCCGAGAAACTCATTCAATTCCTCTGCGATCGCTGGGGGTCGCATGGGTTCATAGGACATTGCCGGAACCCTATTCACTAATCACCGAATATCAAGATGTCAACCGACTTGACATTCCATTGGTTGTCAAGTAGCTTTACACCATGCCACCGGCCAACAGGAACGAACCGCGACGGGCCAAGTCCTCGTCGTCGGACTACTCGGTCACCGAGTTCCTGCGGGACTTCCCCGATGATGCCGCCTGCCTCGACTACCTCTGGCGCACCCGGCATGCGGCAGACGGCGAACACGCGTACTGCCCCAAGTGCGACTGCGAGCGCGTCTTCCGCCGCTACGCGACGAAGCAGCAGCGCCAGTCATGGACCTGCACCGCCTGCGGTCACCACGTCCACCCGACCGCCGGGACCATCTTCCACCGCTCATCGACCTCGCTGCGGCTCTGGTTCCACGCGATGTACCTGATGACCAGCACCCGCTGCGGGATCTCCGCCAAACAGCTTGAGCGCGAGTTGGGCGTCCACTACAAGACCGCCTGGCGCATGTTCAACAAGATCCGCACGGAGTTGATGAACGACGAGGAGGAGCCGCAGCTGCGCGGCGAGGTCGAGATAGACGAGACCTCCTGGGGCGGCAGGCCGCGGGTCCCGATCAAGGACGCACGCGAGCGCGCCCGCTGGCGCGAGAACCGAACGACCGTCCTAGGCATGATCGAGCGCGGCGGTCGGGTCCGGCTGCGCGTCATCGAGTCACGGCGAGGCGAGCCACTTAGTAGAGCGGTGCGGACGCACGTGAACCCGTCCGCGTTCATGCTCACCGACGACTGGCCTGCCTATAAACCCCTGCGGTCCGAGTACGCGTGGGCGACGATCAACCACTCCGCCGGCATCTACGTCGAAGGCAACACGCATACGAACTCCATCGAGGGATTCTTCGGCAACCTCAAAACGGGGATGCGCGGCGCCTACAAGCACGTCTCGGACAAAGATCTTCAGTCCTACTTGTACGAGTTCGCGTGGCGGCACAACCACCGGCACGCGGGCCACCGTTCCATGTTCCATGAGTTGGTCGGGGAGGCGGCGCGGCAATGAGCGAGGCGCTTCTCCTGAAAAGCATCAGGGGCGCGGCGAGCCGCCGGAAGACCGCCGACGAGCAGAAACGGAAGGCGACCGACGACCTGCGCCAGTTCGTACGTCAGGCGCGCGAGGCGAAGGTGCCGATCACGAAGATTGCTTCGGAGGCCGGTCTTTCTCGTCAGGGCGTTTACGACCTGCTGGGGGAGCGACCTTCCTCATAGCCGAGTCGAAGTCCCCTTTGCTGGGGACGGGGATCTCAAGCCCCTTCTCGGTCTTCTGGCTTTTGTTGCGTTTCTCCATTGGAATGCTCAAAGAAGACTTCGGGGAGACGTCCGACGCCTGCTCCATCGTAACTGCCCCCTTTTGATGTCGGAAAGGGGACCCCTGAGCCGCAGGGCTGCCACCCGAAACGGCCCAGGGGGTGTATCTGTCAAATCCGAATAAGGAGGGATGGCCGATGGCCATTCTTCGTTTCGCACCCGGCGAGCGCTGCGCAATCGCCGGTTACTACTACCTCGTCTGCCACTACGGCGAACCCACCGGGATCAGCGTTCCCAGATGGGTTGATGAGGGCGAGTCGTTCCCACTGCTGGGAGTCGACGCCGACAGCGGGCCTCTTTGGTTCGTCCGTCGTCCCGAAACTACCGAAGGCGTCAAGGCTGCCTAGGTAGTCGATTCTCCCACCGGACCGGAGAGTTCCGCCGGTCCGGTGGGCAGAATCGTCCGGCCACTCGGCCGTACCAGTCCGGGGTCGCCGTGATCCATGACTCCCTCTAGCAAAGGGGATTACGGTGGCCCCGTTCATCCGTGGGCTGAAGATGTCGCGATGGTTGGGCACTGGGATTGTCCGCTCTTTTTCGGGCATAGCTCCGCCTGGGAGTGATGCGCCGCGTCCGCCTCTCACCAAGGGGCGCGTGTAAGACATTGAAGCGCGATTCGGACGGAAACGGGATGCAATCGCATGGGCAGGCGGGATGCATCTCGTGGGGCCACCGCTCTGTAGAGCCGTTTGAGGGCGCTCGGTCGCTGGTTTCGAACCAGTGACCGCGACTGGTTCAAGTCCAATCCCGAGGTTAGGTCGTGATCGCTGGCGGTCCCCCATGCCAACCACTCTCCAAATGCGGGCGCTTCCATATCGAGCCCTTCGCCGGCGTTGGGGGCGTCACCTTCGGGACTTAGAACGTCAACCGCTCGGCCCGCGAGCTTGAATCGGATCCGGCTAGGCGGAACCGGCTTCTACAGGGAAGGGATAAGTGTGAGGGGCATCACACACGACAGCGGAGATCTCAGTAACGGTTCACCGCTTGCTCATAGAACGTAAACATATCGCCCTGCTCGGAGCCGTCGCGGCGCTCGCCGCTCCCGCCGCCGCTTCGGCCGCCCAGCCCAAGAACGAGAAGCTCCCGCCGCGGGTTCGTCTGCGCGCCCAGGCCCCGAGCGCGCCCGCCGGCGCCGACCGGCCCGCCGGCGCCGACTCGCCCGCCGCGACCAACGCGATCGGCAACGCCGTCGCCCTCGACGGCCCGCTGCTCGATCCGGTCGACCGTTACAGCCGGCTGATCGCGACGACGACGCACCGCACCGACCATCGCCAGAAGGCCCACGCTCGCAAGAAGCGCGAAGCCCGCCAGGAAGCGAAGGAGGCGCGCGAAGAACAAGAACAGTTCGCGCAGCTGCCCGGCGGCGTCTCGATGGGGACCCTCGAAGCGATCGCCGCCTGCGAGTCCGGCGGCAATCCGGAAGCGGTATCGCCCGACGGCACTTATATGGGCCTGTTCCAGTTCGACCAGGGCACGTGGGAATCGGTCGGCGGCACCGGCTCGCCGATCGAAGCGTCCGCCGCCGAGCAGGAGTACCGCGCCGCGCTCCTCTACTCCGTGGCCGGCTCCAGCCCCTGGCCCGTCTGCGGTCAGTAACAGGGACGGCGGTGCCCCGGACTACGATCCGGGGCATGACATCAGAGGAGACGAAAGCCGCGCAGGAGGCCGCCGAGGTGGCGGAAGGATCGACCGACGGGGTCCCGGCGCCGGACGCCGGCGGGCCGAGTCGCAAGCCGCCGCGCGAGGCGATCGCCGAGGCGCACGTCCGCGCGCCGACGCGCGGCAACCGGCGGCTCGAGAGCTTCATCGACGCGGTCAACGGTGACGACCAGGTCCGCGGCTGGTGGTACATGGCGCAGGTCAACGCCGAGCGGCTCTGCATGTCGGACCACAGCTGGGTCCACATGCAGATCGTGCTCAACATCTCGCTGCGGCTGCTGCGCCTGCTGGTCCGCGCGGGTGTCGAGCCGGCGATGGTCGCCGACCATGGGATGCGCGACCGCGATGCCGAGGTTGTGGTCGCGGGCGGCGCCCTCCTGCACGACGTCGGCATGTCGATCCACCGCGCCGATCACGAGGAGTACTCGCTCTTCCTCGCCCAGAGCGCCCTGGACCGCCTGCTCACGGGCGCCTACAAACAGCCGGAGCGCACCGTCGTCGAAACCGAGATCCTCCATTCGATCATCGGCCACCGCCGCCGTGGCGAGCCCTACACGGTCGAGGCAGGTGTCGTCCGCGTCGCCGACGCTCTCGACATGGCTCAGGGCCGCACCCGGATCCCGATCGAGACCGGCCAAGAGGGCATCCACTCGATCTCCGCCGCCGCCATCGACGAGGTCCGCATCAGCGCCGGCGAGGACCACCCGGTCCGGATCGAGATCCAGCTCAACAACTCGGCGGGCATCTTCCAGGTCGACGACCTCCTGGCGACCAAGATCCGCGGCACCCCGCTCGAGGGCAAGGTCGAAGTGATCGCCGAGATCGAGGGCGAGACCGAGAAGCGGCTCCTCAGCGGGTTCCGGTTGGCGTAGGCCGGTCGGGCCGCGGCGCTGTCCGCGGGCCGTGCGGCCGGCTGCGCGGCCTTTGCCGGGGGGCGCCCGGGGAAGGGACGGGGCCCTCGCAGGCTGGCGCCCGGGGGGACAAGGGACCCGGCCCTCTCAAGCTGGCGCCCGGGGGGACAAGGGACGCGGCCCTCGCAAGCTGGCGCCGGGGGGCGGCAAGAGACGGCCGAGGGACCCGGCCCTCTCGGCCACGGCCCGGGCAGGCTGTGGCCGTGGCCGAGAGGGCCGGGTCTCAGGGGAGTGTGGAGGGACACTCGCGGGAGGGTGACGGGAGGGCGACGGGACCGTCGCCCATCCGTGACGGAGGTGGGACGTCGTCACGAAGAGCGTAGGAAGCCCACGCTTCCTCCCATGTTGCACAACACGCACGCAGGTGCGGTCGTCCTAACCGACCTATAGCGCCGGTTAGGACGACCGCACCCCGGGGGACCCTCGATCCGGGCCCGGAAAGAGACGGAAGGGGCGCGGGCGTGTGACGTTCCCGGCATCTTCGTCACGGATCCGCCCCTGATGGCCCCCGGTCGGCCGGAGGTGTGCCATCTCTCGCGCATCACCCTCACGTAAGTCCGACCGCCTCACGTCCCTGTACCGGCTCTCCCCCGCGCCCCTCACGTCCTGGGCGCCTCATGGGGGGTCACAGCCTGCCAGGACCCCCATGAGGCGCCCAGGACAGCCGCCGGCGCCGCGAAGTGGTGTGGACGGCCCGGCCGGACCGGGAGATACGGCCGTGCGGGAGGGGGGAGGCGATCGGCCCGCGGGCGCGTCGGGCGGGGCCGGGCGAGGGGAAGCGGGGGGGCGCTTAGCCCAGGCGCTCGATGTCGTAGCGGCGTTTCTCCTTGCGGCGCTCCAGGGCGCCCTGGAGCAAGGAGAGGCCGATCACGAGGACGACGAAGAAGGCCATCACGCCGAAGCAGAAGAAGGTGACGGTCTTGTCGTCGGCCTTGCCGACCCAACCCTCGCCGTTTTCGGCGAACGCCATGGGGGCGGCGACGAGCATCGTGGTGACGGCCATCAGGAAAAGTGCGGCTGCGCGCTTCACGGTTCGGGAATCTATCGCACGAGCCGGCGCCAGCGCAGACACTAGGATCGCGCGGTGTCCAACCTCGAGGCGCTGCTGCTGGGAGTGGTGCAGGGGCTGACCGAGTTCTTGCCGATCTCGTCCTCCGGCCATCTGATCATCGTCCCCTGGCTGCAGGACTACACGTTCCTGACCGAAGACGAATCGTTCAACAAGACGTTCGACGTCGCGTTGCACGCCGGGACGCTGATCGCGGCGATCGCCTTCTTCCGCATGGAGGTGTGGCGTCTCATCGTCGGATTCGTGACGGCGGTGCGCAAGCGGGCGATCGAGACCAGCGAGGAGCGGCTCGCGGTGGCGATCGCCATCGGCACGATCCCGGCCGTGATCGCCGGCGCCCTCGCCTCCGACTTCATCGACGGGCACCTCGGCGAGCCCTGGATGATCGCCATCCAGCTGATCGTCTTCGGCGCCCTGCTCGACTGGGCCGACCGCAGGCCGCAGCGGCGGCCGCTGGAGCGCACCGAGCTCCGCGACGGCGGCTGGATCGGCCTCGCCCAGGTCCTGGCGCTCGCCCCGGGCACCTCGCGCTCGGGGATCACGATCACCGCGGCGCGCTTCCTCGGCCTCGACCGCGACGCCGCCGCCCGCTTCTCCTTCCTCCTGCTGATCCCGATCGTCGCCGGGGCGACGCTCTTCAAAGGCGTCAGCGCCGTCCACGAAGGGCTGCCGTCCGGGGTCGGCGGGCCGATGGTGGCGGGGACGCTCGCCGCGGCGATCTCCGGCTACGCGGCGATCGTCTTCCTGCTGCGGCTCGTCCGCACCACGTCCTACCGGCCCTTCGTGCTCTACCGGTACGCGGCCGGGATCGCGATCCTGATCGTGATCGCGACCGGCCTGCGCCCGGCGACCTTCTGAGGCCGATCGCCGACGCGCCACGGCCCCGCCCTCAGGTGCGCCTCTGTGGCCCCGTCACACCCCGCCACACTCGGGGATCTTTTTCAATTGGCTTGAACAAGCCATCGAAGCGTCTAGTTGGCCGCAATTTGGGCCTCTTGCACTTGTGAAAAACCTGTAAACACGGGTAAAAGGCGGGTTTGCGTGCATAGAATCTCCATTGAGTTGGCCCCTGATCCGACCACTCGTCTCGCGGTGATCGACACCGATTCCGGCTTCGTCACCGTCCTGTCAAAGCGCGCCGAGGCGGCAGGCTGGCTCCTGCGCACCTCCGGTGGCGCGGTGCCGCCCGACCAACTGGTCGCGATGAAGCTGAACGCGTTGCTGGTCGACCCGAGCGTGCTCGGCGACGAAGCGTGGCGCTACCTCGACCGGGTCTGCAACCTGCTGCCGGACCTCGGCGTCGTCGTCTGCACCGGGCGCTCGACCGTCGCCCAGCGGGTGCGTGGCCTGCGGCTCGGGGTCGACGACTGGATCACCAAGCCCGCCCACCCGGAGGAGGCGATCGCGCGGATCGAAGCGGTCACCCGCCGCCACCGCCGCGGCCGCCACGAGACCGAGTCCGCGCCCGTCCTCGCCGGCGAGCTCGAGATCCGCCCCGACCGCTTCCAGGCCTTCGTCGCGGGTGACAGCCTCGACCTGACCCGGCGCGAGTTCGAGCTGCTGCACCTGCTCGCCGGCACCCAGGGGCAGGTGCTCGAGCGTGAGACCATCTACCAGCGGGTCTGGGGCTACGCGATGGCCCACGGCGACCGCTCGGTCGACGTCTTCATCCGCAAGCTGCGCCAGAAGCTCGAGAAGCGATCGCCGAACTGGGAGTACATCCACACCCACTTCGGGGTCGGCTATCGGTTCGACCCGGAGCCCTCCGCGGACGCCGTCCCCGACGCTCCGCCGGCGCCCTCGCAGGCGTCCGCGAACGGCCAAAGTTCACAGGTCGTTCACAAAAGCTTCACCGCGGCGTAACCGGTTCAGGCAGGCCCGACGACATCCTCCGCCACGATGGCGGTAGGTAGCGCGTCTGACAAAACGGGGAGGCTGGAAGTGCGTCCGGAGGAGCACGCGGCGCTCGTCGACGGCCGCCCGCTGAGCCTCACGGTGCGTGAGCTGCAGCTCCTCATCACGCTCTGGTCGAACCCGCAGCGCATCCTCACCCGCGAGGAGCTCCACACCTCGGTCTGGGGGATCGCGCCGCGCCGTGACGACCGCTCCGTCGACGTCTACGTGAGCCGCCTGCGGGCCAAGCTCGGCGCCGCTCTCCCGGAGCAGAAGCTGATCTACACCCACAACGGGATCGGCTACCGGTTCTCCCCCGACGGCTGAGCCGTGCGGCTGTTCCTTTTGCGCCTATGAGGCGCAAAAGGAACAGCCCCCGGAGGGGCGTGGCGCGCTTTTACATTTTTTTCACACCGGCGCCACGTCCGGATAACAAGCTCCGTGCGCGACGTTGACACGCTCGCCTTGAGGACCGCGTCACCCGCGGTCGCACTCTCGTCAACAACTCAAAGAGGAGACTGATGTCCAGCTCTAAGTGGCTTGCGGTGTTCGCGGCCGCCTGCGTGCTCGTGCTCGGCCTGGCCGCCTGCGGGGGCGGCAGTGACACCACCAGCGGCACGACCCAGGAAAGCGGCGAAACCGAAAGCGGTGGGGGCGCTCCCTCGAGCGAAGCCTCCGGCGAAATCGCGGGCGCCGGCTCGACTGCGCAGGAAGCTGCCCAGAAAGCGTGGATCGCCGAATTCGAGAACGCCAACAGCGGCGCGACGATCTCCTACGACGGCGTCGGCTCCGGCGGCGGACGGGAAAAATTCATCTCGAACGCGGTCGCCTACGCGGGCTCCGACACGCCGCTCTCCGAATCTGAAGGTGAGCTCGGCAAGGCGATCAAGCGCTGCGAACCGGGCGAACTGGTCGAGGTCCCGGACTACATCTCCCCGATCGCGATCGTCTACAACCTCCCGGGCGTCGAAGAACTGAAACTCGAACCGGAAACCCTGGCGGAAATCTTCAACCAGGAAATCGAAAACTGGAACGACCCGAAGATCGCCAAGGAGAACCCCGGCGTCGAACTGCCGGAAACGCGGATCGTTCCCGTCAACCGCTCCGACGAGTCGGGCACGACCGAAAACTTCACCGACTACCTCTCCAAAGTGGCGCCGAAGGTGTGGACCCACGAAGTGAGCGGCAACTGGCCGGTGAAGGGTGGCGAAGCCGCCTCCGGCACGTCCGGCGTGATCGAAGCCGTCTCCGCCGGCGAAGGCGCGATCGGCTATGCCGACGCCTCGCAGGCCGGCGAACTCGGCAAAGCGCTGATCAAAGTCGGCAGCAGCTGGGCGGAACCGTCCGCGGAAGCCGCGGCCAAAGTCCTGGATCTCTCCAGAGAAGACCCGGAACTGGAGAAAGGCCAGAAAAACGTCATCGCCTTCGAAATCGATCGCAAAACCGAAGCGAGCGGCGTCTACCCGATCATCCTGGTCTCCTCGCTGATCGGCTGCACCAAATACAAGTCGGCCTCGGAAGGGGCGCTGGTCAAGGCGTACTTCGAATACGCGGTCAGCCCGGAAGGCCAGAAGCTGGCCGAAGAACAGGCCGGCTCGGCGCCCCTCTCGGCGGCGCTGACCAAAAAAGTCGAAGCCGCGGTCGGCGCGATCGAATAGGTCCACCGCTGCGCGACTGAATTCACTCTCGTGGCTCATTTCGACACCACGACGAATGCCGGCCAGCTGCTGGCGGCGGCGTCCGGAGGGCGCCGCCGCCGCGGCGACCGGATCTTCAGCAACACCGCGGTGATCGCCGCGGTGACGATCCTGGCGCTGCTGGTCGGGGTCGCGGTCTTCCTCGTCACCGAGGGCTACCCGGCGCTGACCGCGTCGGCCTCCGAGCTCCCCGGTCACGAAAGCTTCATCAGCTACGTCGCCCCGCTCGCCTTCGGCACCGCGATGGCCGGCGTCCTGGCGATGATCATCGCGGTCCCGCTGGCGGTCGCCGTGGCGCTATTCATCACCCACATCGCGCCGCCGCGGATCGCCTCGTTCCTCGGCTACCTGGTCGACCTCCTGGCCGCGATCCCGAGCATCATCTACGGCCTCTGGGGCATCTTCGTGCTCGGCCCGGCCGCCGTCCCGGTGATGAAATGGCTGGAAGAAAAGCTCGGCTTCCTGCCGATCTTCGAAGGCCCCGCCTCGATCACCGGCCGCACCATGCTGGTCGTCGGCCTGGTCCTCGCGGTGATGATCCTGCCGATCGTCTCCGCCGTCGCCCGCGAGGTCTTCGGGCAGACGCCGCGCAAACTGCAGGAAGGCGCGCAGGCGCTCGGCGCCACCCGCTGGGAGATGATCCGCACGACCGTACTGCCGTTCGGCCGCTCCTCGGTGATCTCAGGGGCGATGCTCGGCCTCGGCCGCGCGCTCGGCGAGACGATGGCCGTCGCGATCATCCTCTCCGTCTCCGGCGGCGTCACCTTCAACCTGATCAGCCAGGCGAACCCCTCGACGATCGCGGCCAACATCGCCCTGAACTTCCCCGAGTCCTCCGGCATCTCGATCAACCTGCTGATCGCCACCGGGCTCGTCCTCTTCGCCATCACCTTGGCCACCAACTTCCTGGCCCGGCTGATCATCGCCCGCGCGGAGGTGAAGTAGATGACGCCGCCGCCCGCCGACGCCGCCACGCTCCCGGCCCGCTCGACCCGCGCCCTGCTCTCCGGCGACGGGCACCGCGAAGGGACGCTGCCGAGCTGGGCTCCCTGGGCCGCGTTCGTCGGCGCGCTGATCGTCTGCGGGCTGGTCGAGGCGGTCCTCGGCTGGTTCACGATCGCGCTGATGCTGGTCTTCGGCGCGCTGGTCGCGATCGTCGCGATCTACGCCTGGTCGCGGCCGATCGAGGGCGCCCGCCGGGCCAAGGACCGCGCGATCACGATGGGGATCGCCGCCGCCTTCGGCGTCTCGATGGCGCCGCTGATCTCGCTCCTCTACGAAGTGGTGAAGCGCGGTGTCCAGGGCATCAGCTGGGAATTCTTCACCTCCGACGCCCGCGGCGCGGTCAGCGGCGGCGGCGCCGCGCACGCGATCGTCGGCACCCTCGTGATCACCGCCTGCGCGGTCGTCATCTCGGTCCCGATCGGGCTGATGGCGGCGATCTACATGAACGAGTACGGCCGCGGCCCGCTGCGCCGCGCGCTCACCTTCTTCGTCGACGTGATGACCGGCATCCCCTCGATCGTCGCCGGCCTCTTCGCCTACGCGCTGTTCGAGCTCTTCTTCGGTCCCGGCATCCAGATGGGGATCATGGGGTCGGTCGCGCTCTCCGTACTGATGATCCCGATCGTCATCCGCTCCGCCGAGGAGATCCTGAAGATCGTCCCCAACCACCTGCGCGAAGCGTCCTACGCGCTCGGCACGCCGAAGTGGAAGACGATCGTCAAGGTGGTCCTGCCGACCGCCTTCGCCGGGCTCGTCACCGGGGTGATGCTGGCGACCGCGCGGATCATCGGCGAGACCGCCCCGCTGCTGGTCACCACCGGCGTCGTCGACTCCTTGAACGCGGACCCGTTCGGGGGCCGCATGCAGAACCTGGCGGTCTACGCCTACAACCAATACCGGTCGCCGGGGGTCATGAAACAGGCGTCCTACGACCGGGCCTGGGCGGCGGCGTTGACGCTGATCGTCATCGTGATGATCCTCAACGTGATCGCCCGCCTGGTGTACCGCCGCTACAAAACGGAGATCCGTTAGGAGCTTGCCGTGGAGGGAAGGAAACTGAAAGATATGTTCGGGTCCGAGTCGAAGCCCGAAACCGAGGCCGAGGAGGGCCGCAACACGATGTCGCCAGCCGGTCCAGTCGCCGAGACCTCGAGCGTGCCCCAGGGCACCGCCACCCCCGCGCGCCGCGCCAAGACCCTCGAGGCGAAGGAAGTCAACCTCTACTACGGCGGCTTCCATGCCGTCGAAAACGTCAGCCTGACGATCGAACCGAACAAGGTGACGGCGCTGATCGGCTCCTCGGGCTGCGGCAAGACCACCTTCCTGCGCTCGCTGAACCGGATGCACGAGCTGACCCCGGGGGCGAGCGTCAAAGGCGCGATCCAGCTCGACGGGGAGGACGTCTACGGAGCCGGGGTCGACCCGGTCGCGGTGCGGCGGCTGATCGGCATGGTTTTCCAGCAGCCGAACCCGTTCCCGACGATGTCGATCTACGACAACGTCGCCGCCGGGCTCAACTTCAACGCGGGCAAGATGAAGAAGTCCGACAAGGACGAGATCGTCGAGCGGAGCCTGCGCGGGGCGCACCTCTGGGACGAGGTCAAAGACCGGCTCGGGCGGCCCGGGTCCAGCCTCTCCGGCGGGCAGCAGCAGCGGCTCTGCATCGCGCGGGCCACCGCGGTCAGCCCCGAGGTCCTGCTGATGGACGAGCCCTGCTCGGCGCTCGACCCGGTGGCGACGCTGGCGATCGAGGACCTGATCGGCGAGCTGAAGAAGGAATACACGATCGCGATCGTCACCCACAACATGCAGCAGGCGGCGCGCGCATCCGACAACACCGCGTTCTTCAACCTCGACGAATCGGGCAAGCCGGGACACCTGGTGGAGATCGGCCCGACCGAGGACATCTTCACCAAACCGAAGAAGAAAGAGACCGAGGACTACGTCTCCGGTCGCTTCGGTTAGGCCGGGGACATGCCGGAGATACGGGTCGAATACCAGGAGGAACTGCAGGGGCTGGAAGCGAGCGCGCTGGGCGGGCTCGACCTCGTCACGGCGGCGCTGACGCGGACGCTGGAGGCGGTCGAGCACCAGGACATCGAGCTGGCACAGCTCGTCGTCGCCGACGACGACCGCATCGACGGCCGCTACCTGGAGGTGCACCAGTCGCTGATCACGCTGCTGGCGACGCAGTCGCCGGTGGCGACCGACCTGCGGCTGATCTCGGCGCTCCTGCATGTGCTGAAGAACATCGAGCGGATGGGCGACCAGTGCGTGAACATCTGCAAGGTGATCCCGATGTCGGGGCACGAGCCGCCCGCCGACCAGGAGATGGTGAAACTGATCCTGACCATGGGGGCGCACACGAAATCGCTGATCAGCCAGGCCAAGCACGCCTTCTGCGAGCGCAACGTGGAGATGGCGCGTGACCTGGTCCAGAGGGACGACGTCGTCGACGAGTTGAACCGCGACGCCTTCCGCCAGGCGCTGGCGATCGGCGACGACGCCGACAAGCGCGAATGGGCGATGACGATGCTGCTGACGGCGCGCGCGATCGAGCGGATCGCCGACAACGCGGTCGACATCGGCGAGCAGGTCGCATTCGTCGTGACCGGGCTTTTCCGCGAGTTCGAGGACGCCTCGCATCCCGACGCGCACGCTTAGATCCGTCCCGCCTGGAAAGATGGGTACCTAAGCCTGATGCTGTGCTCAGCTATCGACATCGGTTCGAACACCACCCGCGTCCTGGTCGCGGAGCCGATGGACGGTCAGCTGAAGAAGGTGATGGAGCAGCGCGCCTACACGCGCATCTCCAAGGCGGTCGACGATTCCGGCGCGATCTGCCCCGACAAGGTGCGTGAGGTCGGCGAGCTGGTCGCCACGCAGGTGCGGCTGGCGCGCGAGCTCGGCGCGGTCGAGATCCGCGCGGTGGCGACCGCGGCGGTGCGCGAGGCCTCCAACGGGCCCGCCGTGGCGGCGGCGATCTCCGCGGCGGCGGGGGTCCCGGTCGAGATCCTCAGCGGGGAGGAGGAGGGGCGGCTCTCCTTCATCGGCGCGACCAAGGCCCTCGGGCACCCGGCGGAGGGCTCGATCGGCGTCGTCGACGTCGGCGGCGGCTCGACCGAGGTCATCCTCGGCACCGTGCCCGACGGGGTCGACGAGGTGCGCTCCTGGCAGATCGGCTCCGGCGTCCTCGCCGACGACCTGATCACCTCCGATCCGCCCTCGGCGGCCGAGATCCGCCGCGTCCGCGACCACATCGAGGACTTCTTCGAGGGCGTCGAGATCGAGCACCCCGACCAGGCGGTCGCGGTCGGTGGCTCAGCGACCAGCCTGCGCCGGCTCGTCGGCGCGGTGCTCGAGTACGAGACCCTGGAGCGCGCGATCCGCGTCCTCTCCTCCGAAGCGGCGACCGACGTCGCCCGCCGCTTCGAGCTCGACCCCCGCCGCGTCCGCATCCTCACCACCGGCGTCCTCCTCCTCGAGAAGATCGCCGAGCTCCTCGGCCAGCCCCTCCAGATCGGCAAGGGCGGCCTCCGCGAGGGCATCATCCTCGACCTGCTCGCCAACGGCGCCGCCGCCTCGAACGACGGCGCCCCCGCCCTCCGCGCCGCTTAGCTAGATCCGCGCAGCAGGGCCCCGGCCGAGCCCGCCGGCGGCTTCCGTGGTTCCTTTCCCACCCCCAGGCTGGATTCCGAACCACGCAGCGCCTCCGCTCCGCGGTTGGTTTCTTCGATATAGGCGAAGTTGCCAACCGTGGAGCGGAGCGCCGCGCTCGCGGTGTTCGAAACTTCGCCATGCCCGAAGTTTCGAACACCGCGAGACGGGCGTTGGGGCGCTCGAGTCATTTCCGCGGTTCCTTTTGGTCGCATAGCGACCATTTCGAACCGGGAAGCGGATCGGTGAGGTCCGGCGGTTGGTTTCCGCGCCACGCGCGGATTTCCAACCGCGCGGGACAGCCCCCACCGGAACCCCGGCGACGGCCCGTCCCGCCCAGCTTTCCCTGACGGGGATGAACCCTCTGCCGGGCGAGCCCCGACCGGCGCGCGGGAGCGGGCGATCCGATGGACCCTGAGCGAACCTCCCGCAGTTCGTGAGCGAAGGGTCCATCGGATCGCCCGCCATCGCCAGGCCGTCCCAATGCAGACCCGAGGATCACACGAAGTTCACTCCTCGTTTTCACCTGGTTCACAAGATTTCCCTGCAAATGGCGAAATATGGCCATGCAATGAGGACCAGACAAGGGAGACACCGATGACTTCCCGTGCCGACATGCACTGCCACTCGACCGCTTCGCAGCTCTCGCGCCTGGGGGTGCAGCGCAGCCTCGGGCTGCCGGAGTGCGCGACGCCTCCGCAGGAGGTCTACGAGCTGGCCAAGAAGCGGGGGATGGACTTCGTCACGATCACCGATCACGACACGATCGACGGGGCGCTCGAGCTGGAGGGCCTTCCCGACACCTTCGTCTCCGAGGAGCTGACCGCCCGCTTCGCCGGCGAGCCACAGGCGGTTCACGTCCTCTGTTACGGGATCACTCCCGGAGACCACGAGTGGCTGCAGGCCCACGCCGGCGATGTCGAGGCCTGTGCCGCGTACCTGCACGAGAACGAGATCGCCTGCGCCCTGGCGCATCCCTTCTTCTACGTCGCGGCGCCGCTCACACGGCGCCACCGGCGGCGGCTCGCCGAGCTGTTCCCGATCTGGGAGGTTCGCAACGGGTCGCGCGCCGCGGAGCTGAACATGCCCGCAGCCGTCTACGTCGACACGCGCGGCGGCATCGGGATCGGCGGCTCCGACGACCATGCCGGCGTCGACATCGGCAGGACCTGGACCGAGGTCCCCGCCGCTGCCACGCCGGAAGAGTTTCTCGCCCGGATGCGCGCGGGCCACGCCGAGGCGCGGGGCGAACAGGGCTCGGCCGCGAAGTGGACCCACGCGGCGATGGCGCTGGCGACGCGGGCGCTGGGCGAAGCGGGACCGGTGGCGCCGGACGCCGCCGCGATGGACGCGCCGCGTGCGATGGCTGCCACCGACCCGGCGGCCGCCTCCGGCTCGGCGCCGCTCGCCGGCGCCGAGCCGCTCGCCGGCGCCGCCCCCGATCCCACCGCGGTCATGAAGATGGCCGAACGGGTGATCCGCGAGGGCTCCGAGCGCGAGGGCAAGGTCGCCACCGACATCGGCCCCGAGGACGCCCGCTGCCTGCTCGAGGCGTGGCTCGCCGGGGTCGGGATCGACGTCCGCGGCCGTGATCTCCTCGACCTGCTGCAGGCCGACGGCTTCTCCCACGCCGACCTCTACCGCCGCGCCCGCCGCCGCCACGAGCGCCGCCTGCGCCTCGCCGTCGACGGCGGCCTCGTCGCCTTCCAGGCGGGCGATCTGCCCGCGGCGGCCAACGGCCTGTTCGACGCCCTCGTCCCGGCCTTCCCCTACGTGCCCTCGACCGCCTTCCTCGGGGCCGAGAAGGCGAAGTTGAAAGAGGGCGACGAGGGACGTCGCCGCGTGGCCCTGATCGCCGACGGGATCGGCTCGATGCACGGCGTGACCCACACGATCGAGCAGATCCGCGAGCGCGGCGTCCCCGGCTTCGACGTCGACGTGATCGGCACCGACCCGGGCGTCGACCGCCGCCTCCCCGCCGCCGCCGAGCTGGAGCTGCCCATCTACCAAGGGCTGCGGCTGGGCGTACCGGCCGTGCCGGAGCTGGTCGAGGCGCTCGCCGAAGGCAATTACGACCTGGTGCACGTCACCGCGCCCGGCCCAGCGGGGATCGCCGCGACGCTCCTCGGTCGCATCACCGGGGTGCCGCTGCTCGCCAGCTACCACACCGAGCTCGCCACCTACGCGGGGCTGCGCGCCGACGGCATGCTGGAGGCGGTCGCCAAGGTCGGCCTCGGCGCCTTCTACAACGCCCCCGCTCGGGTGCTCTCGCCGAGTCCCGCCGCCGACGGCTCGCTCGCCGAGCTCGGCGTCGACGGCGGCAAGGTCGGCCGCTGGGAGCGCGGGGTGGACGTCGAGCGCTTCGACCCGGCGAAGGCCGACCGCGATGCCTACCCGGGCGAGATCAAGGTCCTCTACGCGGGCCGCCTCTCCAAGGAGAAGGGCGTCGAGCTGCTCGCCGAGGCCTTCCTCGCCGCCCACGCGACGGATCCTCGGCTGCACCTGCTGCTGGCAGGCGGCGGGCCGGAGGAGGGCGAGCTGCGCGCGCGCCTCGGCGACGCGGCCACCTTCCTCGGCTGGCTCGGCGGCGAGGAGCTCGCGGTCGCCTACGCCAGCGCCGACGCCTTCCTCTTCTGCAGCGTGACCGACACCTACGGGCAGGTGATCCTCGAGGCCGGCGCCAGCGGGCTGCCGGTGATCGCGATCGCCGAGGGCGGGCCTGCGGCGCTGGTCGAGAACCGCCACACCGGCCTGCTCTGCCGCCCGGACGCCGACCACGTCGCCGGGTCGATCCTGCAACTGGCGGCCTCGCCGGAGCTGCGCGCCAAGCTCGGCTCGGCCGGGGTGCGCGGCGCCCGCGCCCGCTCCTGGGAGCGCTCGACGAGCCAGCTCGCCGCCGGCTATCGCCTGGCGCTGGACGGCGCCACGGTCGCGCCCCCCGCCCAGCTCCCCGCTCGACGTGCCGCCTGACGCCGCGCCCCCGCAAGCGATCGAGGACGCTCCGATGGACCCCCGAACGAACCTCCCCGCCGTTCGTGAGAGAGGGGGTCCATCGGAGCGTCCCCCTTGCCAACCCCTTGTAAGGCCCCAGTACGATGTCCCCTTGGCCGAGTCAGTCGTCAGCCTCGAGGATCCCTCTCTCTATTTCAATCGAGAGCTCTCCTGGCTGGAGTTCAACCGGCGGGTGCTGGAGCTGGCGGAGGACGAGAGCGTGCCACTGCTCGAGCGGCTGCGCTTCTGCGCGATCTACGCGTCGAACCTCGACGAGTTCTACATGGTGCGGGTGGCCGGGCTGTTCGACCAGATGGACGCCGGGATCGACGCCCGCGGGCCCGACGGGCTGCGCCCCGCCGAGCAGATCGACCGCATCCAGCGGCGCGTGCTGGAGCTCGACCGGCGGCTGCAGCGCTGCTTCGGCGGGGTGCTGCGCCCGGCGCTGGAGCGCGACGACATCCGCATCGTCTCGCTCGAGGACGCCAGCGAGGAGGAGCGCCGCCAGATCGACCGTCGCTTCCACGAGCAGGTCTTCCCGGCGCTGACGCCGCTGGTGATCGGCCTGGGCCGGCCGTTCCCCTACATCTCGAACCTTTCGCTGAGCCTCGGGGTGCTGCTGCGCGACCCGGAGACGGAGGTCGAGATCGTCGCCCGCGTGAAGGTGCCGAAGGAGCTGCTCGGGCGCTTCCTGCCGGTCGGCGCCGAGGGGACCTTCGTGCCGCTGGAGCAGGTGATCGCGACCAACCTCGACGCGCTCTTCCCCGGCACCGAGGTTGTCGATTACGGCTTCTTCCGGGTGACCCGCGACGCCGACTTCACGGTGAGCGACGAGGCCGACGACCTGCTGCAGGCGGTCCAGGACGAGCTGCGACGGCGGCGATTCGGTGAGGTCGTGCGGCTGGAGATCGCCACCGGGATGAACCCGAAACTGCGCCACGAGCTGATCGGCGCGCTGCGGCTGGAAGACCGCGAGGTCTACGACATCGACGGGTTGCTCGACCTCGCCGACCTCTCCGAGATCGCCGACGTCCCCGGCCACGCCGAGCTGCGCTACTCGCCCTGGACGCCGGTCACCCAGCCGCGCCTGCAGGGCGAGGAGGACCGCTCGGTCGACATGTTCCGCGAGATCCGCCACGCCGACCTACTCGTCCACCATCCGTTCGACTCCTTCGCGACCTCGGTCGAACGCTTCGTCGAGCAGGCGGTCGAAGACCCCGACGTGCTGGCGATCAAGCAGACCGTGTATCGGACGAGCGACGACTCACCGCTGGTCCCGGCGCTGATCCGCGCCTCCGAACGCGGCAAGCAGGCCGTCTGCATGGTGGAGCTGAAAGCGCGCTTCGACGAGGAGGCGAACATCCACTGGGCGAAAGCGCTGGAGGAGGCGGGCGTCCACGTCGTCTACGGGATTCCGGGGCTGAAGACGCACGTGAAGGCGATCCTGGTGGCGCGGCGCGAGGGCCGGCAGGTGCGCGAGTACGTCCACATCGGCACCGGCAACTACCACGCGAAGACGGCGCGCCTGTACACCGACTTCGGGCTCTTCACCGCCGATCCGGACATCGGCGCCGACGTGGCGGAGATGTTCAACTTCCTCACCGGTTACGGGCGGCCGGCGGAGTACCGCAAGATGCTGGTCTCGCCGACGACGATGCGGGACCGCTTCATCGAGGAGATCGACGCGACGATCGCCGCCCACGAGGCCGGGGAGGAGGCGCGGATCGCCTTGAAGATGAACTCGCTGGTCGACGCCGGGTGCATCCGGGCGCTCTACCGGGCCTCGCGAGCGGGGGTGCCGGTCGACCTGAACGTGCGCGGGATCTGCTGCCTGAAGCCGGGGGTGCCGGGGGTCTCGGAGAGCGTCCGGGTCGTCTCGATCGTCGGCCGCTTCCTCGAGCACTCGCGGGTCTACACCTTCCACCGGGGCTCCGAGACGCGGGTGCTGATGGGCTCCGCCGACATGATGCCGCGCAACCTCGACAGCCGGGTCGAGCTGGTGGCGCCGGTCGAAGACGCGACGCTGCGGGCGGAGATGTGCGACGTGCTGGAGCGGTGCTTCGCCGACAACACGAACTCCTGGGAGCTCGGCTCGGACGGCGACTGGACGCGGATCCGGCGCGCCGAGGGGGAGCCGGTGCGCGACGTGCAGCTCGAACTGCGCGAGCGGGCGGCATCGCGGGCCGCCGAGCAGCTGGCGACGGCGCCCGCCACCTCCACCACGACGGCCGCCGCGGCGGCCGGCTGACGAGGATCGTCAGATGGCGACTAGGATGTCTTCGGTGGCGCGCTTCTCGCTTCTACCCCACGATCAGACGTTCTTCGATCTCTTCGTGGAGGCGGGGAAGAACAGCGTCCATTCGGCCCAGCTGCTCGACAAGCTGATGCGGGAGTGGCCCGACGCCGGGACGCTGAACCAGGACATCGTCGAAGCCGAGCACCGTGGGGACAAAGTCACCCACGAAATCATCAAAAGGCTGAACACGACGTTCGTCACGCCGATCGACCGCGAGGACATCTACGGTCTGGCGACCCAGCTCGACGACATCGTCGACTTCACCGAGGAGGCGGCGGACTTCCTCGGCCTCTACCAGGTCGAGGCGCCGATGGACCAGGCGGGCGCGCTGACCGGGGTGCTGGTCCGCTCCTGCGAAGCGCTTGCCGAGGGCCTCGAGAACCTGCCCTCGTTCAAGGACCTCGACCAGTACTGGATCGAGGTGCACCGCCTCGAGAACGAAGGCGACCGGATCTCCCGCGACGCCGTCGCCGCCCTCTTCACCGACGCGATCGACCCGATCTTCGTGATCCGCTGGAAGGACATCTTCGCCGTCCTCGAGGAGGCGATCGACGCGACCGAGAAGGCCGCCCAGATTCTCGAGGGGATCGTCATCAAGAACTCGTAGGGCGGGGGCGCCTTCTCAAGCTGTCGCCCGGGGCACGAGGGACGGGGCCCTCGCAAGCTGGCGCCCGGGGAAGGGACGCGGGCCTCGGAAGCTGGCGCCCGGGGGCGGCAAGGGACGGGCAAAGGGACCCGGCCCTCTCGGCCACGGCCCGGGCAGGCTGTGGCCGTGGCCGAGAGGGCCGGGTCTTCGATGGGTGGAGGAAGGGACGCGGGGGCGTCACGGGAGAGCGACGGGAGTCCCACGGATCCGTCACCGA
>JBPYFM010000016.1:0-4284 GCA_051986435.1 Solirubrobacterales bacterium
ATCGTGAGGTGCGAGAGCGAGAGATGGCACACCTCCGGCCGACCGGGGGCCGTCAGGGGCCGATCGGTGACGAAGATGCCGGGAACGTCACACGCCCAGGCGCCTTCCGTCTCTTCCCGGCCCGGATCGAGGGTCCCCCGGGGTGCGGTCGTCCTAACCGGCGCTATAGGTGGGTTAGGACGACCGCACCCTCGTCGGTGTTGTGCGACACGGGAGGAAGCGTGGAGATCCCACGCTCTCCGTGACGAGGTCCCACCTCCGTCACGGATCGGTGACGGATCGGTGGGACTCCCGTCGCTCTCCCGTGACGCCCCCGCGTCCCTCGGCCGTCCCTCCCCGTCCCTTCCTGCCCCCGGGCGCCAGCTTGCGAGGGCCCGCGCCCCGCCCCTACCGACCCGCAGGAAGCTCGACCGGGGTCTCCGGCACCTCGCCACGGGCGATCGCGATCGCGTTGCGGGCGGCCGACAGGATCCTCGGCCGTGACGCGGGCGGCGCCTGGAGCTTCTCCGTCTACCGCGACGAAGGACGGTCGTGCACGGTGTTCGTGCCGCGCGGCGGCGAATTCAGCGGCAACTGCGGCGCGGCGCCCGCCAGGGACGGCCGCGGGCGGTGAGTGCGATCGCCGCCGGCCACCGCTACGGCTTCGGCGTCGCCGGCGCGGCGGTGGACGGCGCGTCGGTCTCGCTCTCAGGAGCAGCCGCGCGCCGGGGCCGCGGGCCACTGGCCGGCGCCACCGCGGTCCAGCCTCCGGTCGACCCGGGCGCCGCGAGCGACGCCGGCCTCCCCGCCGGGGACGGCTGGTTCGTGCTCTTCCTCGGCCCGGTCGCCCACGGCGCTGAGGCCTGCGCCTCCGCGGTCGTCAACCCCCTCACGCGACATGGCCACCGAGCCGGGCCGCCCTACGTCGATTGCAGCCTCGGTGTGCTCAGCCCCGCCTGCCGGCAGCGCATCGACTCCCCCGCCCGCAGGTAGACACTGGTCGTGGGCCCGCGGCCACCAGCGTTCCGCGCCCGCGCGGCTACCGCTCAGCGAAGCGCCCGCCCGGAAACGCGCCAGTTCTTTGGTCGAGAGTTTCGCAACGCGTGATTGTGTTGATCCCTGAACATTTGAAGCATTCTCGGCCACGATCCCTCATAATTTCTGCGTAGAGCATGAGTCCCGCGGTCGAGCAGATTCGTAAGACGGTCGAAGATCGGATCCGCGAGCTGCGGCCGGTCATCGACGAGCTCGAGCAGCTGCAGGGCATCCTCTCCCTCCTCGAAGGCGAGGAGGTCACCCGCAAGGGTGAGGACACCCCGTCCGAGGGGCTCGCCGCCCTCTTGGCGCAGACCGGCATCGACGCCGACTCCTCCTCGCGTCAGCCGATCCGGCGGTCCCGGCGCGGCACCAAACCGGGCCGCGACGGCCGCGCCCCCCAGGGCGCCAACAAGCAGCTGATCATCGAAGCCGTGCTGCAGGATCCCGGCGTCACCGCCACCGAAATCGCCGAGCGCACCGGCGTCAAGCGCACCGTCGTCTCCGCGACCATCAACCGCCTCAAGCGCAACGGCGAGCTCGAGCCCCTCGGCCAAGGCGTCCGCGTCCCGAGCGGCCGCCGCCTGGCCGCCCTCGCCCAATAGGCCCGGTCCCTCGCAACCGGCTCGTCAGAGGCCGAGGATTTTGTAGATCACCGCGCCGGCGATCGAAACCACCCCGCCGGCAACGATCCGCCCCCACCGGTCGAAGCGTTCGTTGATCGCGGCCACGTCGTCCTTGGAGGCGACCGTGTGGAAACGGTCATCGACCTTATTGAACCGAGCGTCGATCCTCTCGAATCGTTCATCGACCTTGTCGAACCCGTCGTCGACCTTGTCCAAGCGGTCATCGACCTTGTCGAAGCGGTCGTCGACCTTGGCGAACCGGGCGTCGACCTTGGCGAACCCGTCGTCGACCTTGTCGAAGCGGTCATCGACCTTGTCGAAGCGGGCGTCGACCTTGCCTTCGAACCGCTCGAATCGGTCTTCGAAGCGGCCGACGCGATCGGACAGATCGTCGATGCGCTTTTCAGTAGGGCTTGCTTCCATCACGCTCACTGAGCAAGCCTAGGAAGAAAGCGCCTCCCCATGGGAAACGAAAGTGGAACTTTCTGGTTAAGGCTGGGGCGGCGCTCAGCGCTGACTCAGGAGCCAGCCGCGGTCGACCAGGAGCTCGGCGACCTGGACGGCGTTGGTGGCGGCGCCCTTGCGGAGGTTGTCGCCGGCGACCCAGAGGTTGAGGGTGCGCTCGTGGCTGGGGTCGCGGCGGATGCGGCCGACGAGGACGTCGTCCTTGCCGGCGGCGTCGATCGCGAGGGGGTACTCGGCGTCGCTCGGGTTGTCGACCACCTGGACGCCGACCGATTCGGCGAGGAGGGCGCGGCAGTCCTCGGGCGAGAGGTCCTCGCGGGTCTGCACGTTGATCGACTCCGAGTGGCCGACGAAGACCGGGACGCGGGCACAGGTGGCGGAGATGCCGACCTCCTCGCCGAAGCCGAGGATCTTGCGCGTCTCGGCCATCACCTTGCGCTCCTCGGTCGTGTAGTCGTCGCCGTCCTTGAAGCTCTCCACCTGGGGCAGGACGTTGAAGGCAATCTGGCGGGGGTAGACCCCCGGCGCGGGCGGGTCTTCCCCGGCGAGGATCGCCTTCGCCTGGGCGCGCAGCTCTTCGATCGCCTTCTGCCCGGTCCCCGAGACGGCCTGGTAGCTGGAGACGATCAGCCGCTCCAGCCCGACTGCGCGATGGATCGGCGCCAGCGCCATCAGCGCCGTCATCGTCGTGCAGTTGGGGTTGGCGACGATCCCGTCGTGGCCCTCGGCCGCCTCGTCGTTGACGCCCGCGACGACCAGCGGCACGTCGTCGTGCATGCGCCAGTAGGAGGTGTTGTCGACGACGGTCGCCCCCGCCTCGACGAAGCGCGGCGACCACTCGGCGCTCACCGCGCCGCCCGGGGACGACAGCACCACGTCGACCCCTTGGATCGTCTCCTCGTTCAGCGGCTGCACGGTCAGCGTGCCGCCGCCCCACTCGAGCTCCTTGCCCGCCGAGCGCTCGCTCGCGTACCCGACCACCTCGCGCGCCGGGAAGCCGCGCTCATGCAGCAGCCGCAGGATCGTCGACCCGACCGCACCGGTCGCGCCCATCACCCCGACTCTGTAGCCGTCGCCCGCCATCTCGCTCCGCCGGCTAGCCGGCGACCGTCGACGTCTGGTCGGTGCCGGTCCCGTTTTCGGGCCGGATCGCATCGGCGCCCAGCTCGAACGCCGCGTGCAGCGCCTGCACCGCGTCGGTCACCCGGTCGGCGCTGATAACGCAGGAGATCTTGATCGGCGACGTGGAGATCATCTCGATGTTGATCCCCTGCTCGCCCAGCGTCTGGAAGACTTTCGCCGCGACCCCCGGGTGCGAGCGCATCCCGGCACCGACGATCGACACCTTGCCGATCTGCTCTTCGGCCTTCACCTGCACCGCCACGTCGCCGAGCTTGTCGATGACCTCGCGCGCCACCGGCAGCTCGCCGCGGTCGACGGTGAAGGAGAGGTCGGCGAGCTGATCGTCGCCCACCGGCTCGTTCTGGATGATCACGTCGACGTTCACGTTGGCGTCGGCCAGCGCGCTGAAGATCCGACCCGCGACGCCCGGCTCGTCGCGCAGCCCGGTCAGGGTCACGCGCGCCTCGGCGTCGGAATGGGTCACGGCGGTTACGAAAGGTTGCTCCATGGTCTCTTCCTCTGACACGACGAGGGTACCGGGACCGTCCTCGAAGCTGCTGCGGCAGTGGATCCGGACCCCGTGGTTGCGGGCGTACTCGACCGAGCGCAGCTGCAGCACCCGGGCTCCCGAGGCCGCCATCTCGAGCATCTCCTCGAAGGAGACCTTCGGCAGCTTGCGGGCGTCGGGGACGATTCGCGGGTCGGCCGAGTAGACCCCGCGGACGTCGGTGTAGATCTCGCAGACCTCGGCGCCGAGGGCGGCGGCGAGCGCCACCGCGGTGGTGTCGGAGCCGCCCCGCCCCAGCGTGGTGACGTCGCGACTGTCGGTCGAGACGCCCTGGAAGCCGGCGACGAGGACGATCCGGTCCTGCTCCAGCGCCTGGCGGATGCGGTCGGCGCGCACGTCGATGATCCGCGCCTTGGTGTGGGAGGAGTCGGTGACGATCCCCGCCTGCGAGCCGGTCAGCGAGATCGCCTCGTGGCCCATGTCGTGGATCGCCATCGCGCAGAGCGCGCAGGAGATCCGCTCGCCGGTGGAGAGCAGCATGTCCATCTC
>JBPYFM010000017.1:0-57566 GCA_051986435.1 Solirubrobacterales bacterium
CGGCCACGGCCCGGGCAGGCTGTGGCCGTGGCCGAGAGGGCCGGGTGTGCGGGGGAGGCAGGCGGGACGGAGGCGTCACGGGAGTGCGGGGGGAGTGGGACGGGAGGCACACGGGAGGCTCAGGGAATCGTCACCGAAGTCCGACCTCGTCACGAAGAGCGTGAGAACTCCACGCTTCCTCCCGTCTTCCTCATGGCTTCCCACCACCCGGGCCTCTGCCGTGGCGCCTAACTCGCTCCATACGCGAGTTAGGCGCCACAGGTGCCCGTGGAGCCTTACCGTCCCAATGAGGCGGTAAAGCTCCACAGGCTCGCCGTGGCGGCCGTCGCGGGGGACCGATCCTTGAGAGACCCTGACGCGATCCCGTAGTTCGTCGCGGACCCGTGGACTTCGTGACGAACCCTCGCCGCCTCTCCCAGGAACGCCTCACGTCCTCTTCGCCTCATGGGGTCACAGCCTGCCAGGACCCCCATGAGGCGAAGAGGACGATGAACTAGTCTCGATCGATATCGCCCACCACGAGGAGGAGCGAGATGAAGCCTGACGAGATCAACCCGTCGGTCCCTCCCAGCGGCGACGGCTGCGTGGAGTGCACCGCGGTCGGGGGCTGGTGGCTCCACCTGCGCCGCTGCGCGGCCTGCGGCCACATCGGCTGCTGCGACAACTCGCCCGGGCAGCACGCCACGCGCCACTGGGAAGCGACCGGGCATCCGATCATCCGCAGCTTCGAGCCGGGCGAGACCTGGTTCTACGACTACCGCACCGAAGAGTTCTTCGAGGGGCCCAAGCTAGCTCCGCCGGAGGCCCACCCGATCTCGCAAGGGGTCCCCGGGCCCCCGGGCGCGGTGCCGCCCGACTGGCAGATGAAGCTGCACCCCTGACCGGGGTCGGATCGCCGCGGAGCCTCATTCGCCAGAATGGCGCGCATGCGAGTCGCGGAGATCAAGGACAAGGCGATCCGACCGGGGACGCGCGAGGATCCGGTGCCCGGCTTCGGTCAGGCGCTGGTCCGCGTGCGCGCGGCGGGCATCAACGGCGCCGATCCGGTCCAGGTGGCGGGCTTCTACCCACCTCCGCCGGAGGCGGGCGTCCCGGACGACGTGCCCGGCATGGAGCTGGCGGGCGAGCTCGTCGAGTCGCGCGCGCCGGTGCCGCGGTTCGAGCCGGGCGCTCGGGTGATGGCGATCGTCGCCGGCGCCGCGCAGGCGGAGTTCGCGGTGGTAGACGAGCGGCAGCTGATGCCGGTTCCCGACGCCCTCGACTGGACGCAGGCCGGCGGCTTCCCGGAGGTGTTCGCGACCGCCTACGACGCGCTCGTCGGCCAGGCGAGGCTGCGCAGCGGGCTGCGGCTGCTGGTCAACGGGGCGGCCGGCGGCGTCGGCACCGCGGCGGTGCAGCTCGGGCACGCCCTCGGCGCCGACGTGACCGCCTCGGTGCGCAACGAGAAGAACCGCGCCGCGGTCGAGGAGCTGGGCGCGGACCGCGCCCTGGCGCCCGACGAGGCGTTCGCGCACGGCCCCTTCGACGTCATCCTCGAGCTGGTCGGCGGGCCCAACCTCGTCGACAACGTCAAGTCGCTGGCGCCGTGGGGCACGATCGTCGTGATCGGCGTCGGGGCGGGGTCCGAGGGGATGCTCGACCTGCGCCGGCTGATGGTCACGCGCGGCACCGTCCGCGCCTCCACGCTCCGCTACCGAGCGCCGGAGGAAAAGGCCCTGCTGACCCGGGAGCTCGAAAAGAGCGTCCTGCCGCTGGTCGCCGACGGCCGCCTGCGGGTGCCGATCGAGGCCGAGTTCCGGCTCGACGAGGTCGCCGCGGCCTACGAGCGGTTCACCGCCGGCGGCCACCTGGGCAAGATCGTCCTGCGCTGCGACTGAGGGCCGATCGCTAGGGGCCCGCGGCCCCGGCCGCCTCGTCGGCGACCGGGAACATCTGCAGCCGGCCGTGGAAGGCGTTGGCGACGCGCAGCGCGTGCACCTTGGCCGCCGCGGCGACCGGCCCGTCGAACTGCTCGTCCACCGTCTGGCACCAGAGCACGAGCCAACGCTCGAAGTGCTCCTTGCGCAATCCGCCGGCCTTCTGATGCAGTTCCGCATGCACCCCGAAGGCGCCTCCCCTGTACGACATCGCACCGAGCAGATTCGTCGCCCAGAACGACGCGATCACCGGGATGTGCTCCTCGAGATCCAGTTCCGCGACATCGGTGAAGAGCCACCCGATCTCCCCGTCCACCATCGCCTTCCCGTAGAAGGCGCGGACGAGCCGCTCGCAGTCGGCGTAGGTCTCGATATCGGGAAGAGCGTCGGTGGCGATGGCGCAGATGATGACGACCGCGGCGCGTCGGTTCAGTCGACCCCGTCCCGGCCTCGGCCGTAGCGCTCGTAGATCACGTCCGACTCGAACGTCCGGGTCTCGATCAGGTCGAGGGGGATGTCGTCGGTGACCGGCGGGAGGTGGGGCGTGCCGCCGCCGACCACGACCGGGCAGCGGAAGATGCGCAGCTCGTCGACGAGGCCGAGCTCGATCGCCGCCCCGGCCAGGCCGGCGCCGCCGATCGAGACCGGCCTGTCGGTCGCCTCGAGGGCCGCCGCGATCTCCTCGGCCACCGACCCCTCGGCCAGTCGGGCGTTGCCCTGGACGCGGTCGAGCGTGCGGCTGAAGACGACCTTCGGCAGCGCGCACCAGATGTCGGCGAACGCGTCCCGGTCCCGGTCGCTGCGCAGTGACGGGTCCGTCTCCCACACCAGCATCGTCTGGTAGAGCCTGCGGCCGAGCAGGTAGGCGCCGAGCTCCCCCACCTCGGCGAGATGGAAGCGAAACAGATCGTCGTCGGGCGCCGTCCAGGCGAACGCACCCTCCCGATCGGCGATGAACCCGTCCACCGAGACACTCGTCGAGTAGATCAACATAATTAGAAGTAACCTGCTTCGTTTCCTGCTGCAGCGACTGTAGATGAGAAAAAACTCACGGGGCTTCAATCCGGGTCTCATGTTGCGGCGCGAAGGTGGTCGGGATGGCCACGGTCACCGCCCCTCCACCGCCCCCGACGAGGCGGCGCCCACGGTCCCGGAAGCTGCCGCTCTGGCGGCGCGCCCGCCGCATCGTCACGGTCGCGTGCGTCTTCTGCCTCGGCGCCGCGGCGCTTTCGTGGGTGCCGGCGGTGACGGGGAGTCGAAACCTGAGCGTCAGCGTGGCCAGCGTGGAGTGGCTGCGCAGCCACGGGGGCAATCCGATCGCCTCGGAAATCGAGAACTGGTACTACGAACTGAACGAACCGGGAAAGGGCGGGCCGCCGTTGAAGGCCCTGCCGCAGGTCGGGGTGGCGGCGGCCGGCGGCTCGAGCCCCGGCGGCGCGAAGGGGACGCCGGCCAAGGTCGTCTACGCGCCGCCGAACGTCGATCCGCTGATCCACCCGAAGCTGCCCGGAGAGGGCGTGTGGGAGAAGGCCGGCGCCAAGGTCGGGCCCGAACCGCCGGTGCTGCTGACCACCTTCCGCAGCGATCCCGAATACCCGCAGTTCGTCGCCGGGGTCGCCTGGATGGACCACGCGCGGACCGAACTCGCCTACATGCCGGGCCTGGCCGAGCCGCCCGAACCGCTGGAAGACCGCGGCGAAGGCGAGGTGCCGCCGGCGATGCGGCACCGGCTCGTCGCCACCTTCAACGGCGGGTTCCCGCTGGAAACCTCCAACGCCGGGCTGATCTACCGCGGCAAGGTCAAGGAAACGATGGTGAACGGGATCGCGACCGTGGTCGGGTACCGCGGCGGCGGCTTCAACATCGTCAGGTGGGAGCACGGGACGAACGTGCCGAAGAACGTCTGGTTCGCGAAGCAGAACCTGCCGCCGATCATCTACGGGGGCAAGCTGAACCCGAACCTGACCGACGGTCCCGAATGGGGCGAAACCGTCAACAACGCGGTGCGGGTGTGGCGGTCCGGGCTCGGGATCGACGCGCACGGCAACCTGATGTACGCGGCGGCGAACTACCAGACCGTCGAATCGCTGGCGAAGGTGCTGCAGCGGGCGGGCGCGGTGCGGGCGATCGAGCTCGACATCAACGAAGACTGGACGAGCTTCATCAGCTACCGCCATCCCGGCGCGCTCGACCCGAGCAACCTGCTGCCGGAAATGTACCGCTCGCCGGAACGCTATCTGACCCCTGACGAACGGGATTTCTTCGCCGTCTACCTGAAGCCGGGGCAACCCTGGTGAGGCCGCCGCGCCGCATCTCCCCCGCCGCCGCGCGCCGCCGGGCGCTGCTCGTCGACGTGGCGCTCGGGCTGCTGCTCGGGATCGCCGCGATCGTGGTCGCCGCGGGGATCGGCGTGGTCGGCTTCTTCGCCCTGCTCTGCGCGCTGGTGCTGGTGCCCTGGTACCTGCTCGAAGGCGGCTTCCGCCGCACGCGCGGACGACGGCGCCCCCCGGATCCGCGGTGAAGCGGCGTCGCCTGGTCGACCGACGAAATCACACCCGAGGGGAAGCTCGAGTGGAGCGTGCGACTGCCGAGGGAACCGCGTGCCGCCGGGTCTCACGACGCATTTAGGGGCGCATCCGTGCGCGTTTTCGCGAAAGGTCCCACCGCGGCCGTACGATCGCGGCGATGAAGATCCTGGTCGTCGAGGACGAGGCCGGCATCGCCGATTTCCTCGAGCGCGGACTGCGAGCCGAGGGGTACGAGGTGGAGGTGGCCGGCGACGGCCGGGAGGGCGCGCGGCGGGCGGTCGATCCGGAGATCGACCTGGTCGTTCTCGACCGGATGCTGCCGGGCCTCGACGGGCTCGAGGTGCTGGGGCGGGCGCGGGCGGCGCGGCCCGCGCTGCCGATCGTCATGTTGACCGCGCGCGGCGAGGTCGCCGATCGGGTCGCGGGCCTCGACGGCGGCGCCACCGATTACGTCACGAAGCCGTTCGCCTTCGAGGAGCTGCTCGCGCGGATCCGGGCGCACCTGCGCGCGGTGGACCCGGAGACGACGCTCGAGGCGGCGGGCATCCGGCTCGACCTCATCGCCCGCGTCGCCGAGCGCGAGGGGACGACGACCGAGCTGCCGAAGCGCGAGGCCGACCTCCTCGCCCACCTGATGCGCAACGAGGGCCGCGTCTGCACGCGCGACGAGCTGCTCTCCGCGGTCTGGGGATACGACCACGACCCGGGGACGAACATCGTGCAGGTCTACGTCGGCTACCTGCGGCGGAAGCTGGGCCGACCGGGGTCGCCCGCGCCGATCGAGACGGTGCGCTCGGTCGGCTACCGGATGCGGGAGCGGGGGTGACGTCGCGCTGGGAGCGGCTCGGCCTGCGCGGTCGGCTGACGCTCTCCTTCGGCGCGATCGCCGTGCTCGCGTTCGCGGTCGTCTTCGTCACGGTCCGCGCGCAGATGTCGCACGAGCAGACCGTGATCAACCAGGAGGAGGAACGCGAGGCGCACGAAGCGCGCGCCCCGCGCGACGAGCGCCACGAAGGCGACGGCGACTCGCCCATCGAGGACGCGCAGTCCGACGTCGAGAAGACCTTCCTGCTGGTCGGGGGCGCGGCGCTGGTCGCGGCGCTCCTCGCCGGCTACCTGGTCGCGGCGCGGGCGGCGGCGCCCCTGCGCCGCTTCGCCGCCACCGCCGCCGCGGTCGACGCCGGCGACCTCAGTCCCCGGGCGAGCGTCGACCCGGCCGCGGCGGCGGAGCTGCGGACGCTCGCCGAGTCCTTCAACCGGATGCTCGACCGGCTCGAGGACGCCTTCGCGCGACAGCGCGGCTTCGTGTCCGATGCGTCGCATGAGCTGCGCAGCCCGCTCACGGCGATCCGCGGCCAGATCGAAGTGCTCGCCCGGGAGCCCGATCCCGACGCCGCCGACGTGCGCCGGGTCGAGGCCGCGACCCTGGCCGAGCTGGCGCGGGTCGAACGCCTGGTCGAGGAGCTGCTGGCGCTGGCGCGGCTCGACGAGGGCGCCGAGCCCGCGCGCCGCGAGCTCGACGCCGCCGCCTTCCTGCGCGAGGCGGTGGCCGCGGCGCCAGGCGGTGCCGCGGTCGGGACGGCGGCCGCCGGGCGGCTCGACGCCGACCCGGAGATGATCGGACGCGTCGTCCGCAACCTGGTCGAGAACGCACGGCGCCACGCCGGTCCCGACGGGACGGTCCGCGTCTCCTCGACCGTGGACGGCGACTCGCTGCGCGTCGACGTCGACGACGACGGCCCCGGCATCCCGCCCGCCGAGCGCGAGCGCGTCTTCGACCGCTTCCACCGCAGCGACACCGCGCGTACCCGCGCCGGCGGCGGCGCCGGGCTCGGGCTCGCCATCGCCCGCGCCGTGGTCGAGGCGCACGGCGGCTCGATCCGGGCCACGGAATCGCCGCTCGGCGGCGCCCGGATCAGCTTCGAGCTGCCGCTGCGGGCGGGGCCGATGAAGGAAAAGTGAGAAAGATCTCACCGACCGCTTAGGGAGAACCCATCCGCCCCCCTCAGGATGGGCGCCATGTTCGACTCCCAGGCAGCCGCGTTCGGCGACCACGAAGCCCGTGTCCCCGCCCGCACCGGCGGCGTCGCCGGCAACGCCCGCCTGACCGCCGCGGTCGCCGTCGCGCTCCTCGTCCTGCTCGCCGCCGAGGGAGCGACGATCGTCTTCATCGGCAAATGGCTCGGCCCGCACATGTTCATCGGCCTGCTGCTGATCCCGCCGGTGGCGCTGAAGCTCGGAAGCACCGGCTGGCGCTTCGTCCGCTACTACACCCACGACGGGCCCTACGTGCGCAAGGGGCCGCCGGCGGTCGTCCTGCGCCTTCTCGCGCCCGCCGTCGTCCTCACCACGCTCGCCGTCTTCGTCACCGGCGTCGTCCTCCTCTTCGTCGGACCGCCCAGCAACACGCTGATCCTGGTCCACAAGGTGAGCTTCATCGCCTGGGTCGTCTTCATGTCGCTGCACGTGCTGGGGCACCTGCTGGAGCTGCCGCGGCTGGCGAGCGCCGACTGGCGCCGCAACGGGCCGCGCGAGGCGCGCCTCGCGGGCGCCGGGATGCGGGCGAGCGCGCTGGCAATGGCGATCGTGGCGGGCGTCGCGCTCGGCTTCCTCGCCCTCTCGGTAGGCAGGCCGTGGCTCTGATGGACCCGATCGAGAAACGAGAACTGAAACGGCAGGCCTGGCGCCGGCTGGCCGCGCGGCGGCGTCGCGCCGGCGTCCTGCGCGGACGGGTGGTGGCGCTCTCGCTGATCTGCTTCGCGCTCCTCTGGGGGATCGTCTTCGTGCAGATGGCGACCGGCAACGACCCGGTGCTGAGCGGCAAGGAAAAGGCGACGACGCGGGCGACGGCGAGGGCGCGGCGCGCAGTCGAAGCCGGGCGCCCGCGGCACCACCGGGCCGCGGGCGAACGCGAAGTGGAAGCGGAACCGGAAGTCGAAGAAGTCGCGCCGGAAGTCGTCGAAGAAGTCGCGCCGGAAGCTGAAGAAGTCGCGCCGGAAGTCGAAGAAGAAGTCGCGCCGGAAGTCGTCGAAGAAGAACCTGCCTTCGAAGAAGTCGAACCCGAATTCGTCGAAGAAGAACCGCTGGTGACGAGCCAGTCATGAGCCGCGAGGTCGTCAGGAGCTTCGAGTGCTTCGGCGGCCGCTGCGCGGTCCGGGTCCTCGACCGCGACACCGACGCAGCCGTCGCCGCGGTGCGGGAAGCGCGCGAGGCGCTGCTCGACGCGCACCATGCGCTCTCGCGCTTCGAGCCCGAGAGCGAGCTGTCGCGGCTGAACCGCGACCCCCGTCCCGAGGCGCCCGCGTCGCCGCTCCTGCGCCGGGTCGTCGCCGCGGCGCTTGCCGCCGGGATGCGCAGCGGGGGCCTCGTCGACGCGACGCTGGTCGGTGAGATCGAGGCGGCGGGCTACGCCGAGTCGCGCGAGTTCGACCCGACGGAAGGCACGGACGCGCCCCCGCCCCATCCCGCGGCGCCGAGCCCGCGCGCCGCCTGGTGCGAGCTCGCCGTCGACGAGCGGGCGTGCACGGTGTCGCGACCGCCCGGCGTGCGGATCGACCCCGGCGGCATCGCCAAGGGCCTCCTCGCGGACCTGGTCGGCGAGACGCTGGCGGACTTCGAATGCTTCGCGGTCGACTGCTGCGGCGACCTGCGGGTCGGCGGCACGGCGCGGCGCCCGCGCACCGTCTCGGTCGACGACCCGGCCGGCGGCGGGCCGCTCCACATCCTGCGGATCGCCGACGGCGCCGTCGCCACCAGCGGCATCACCCGGCGCGCCTGGACCGGCCCGGGCGGCGAGCCCGCCCACCAGATCCTCGACCCCTCCACCGGCCGGCCCGCCTTCACCGGCATCGTCCAGGCGACCGCGGTCGCCCCGACCGGGCTGCTCGCCGAGACGTTCGCCAAGGCGGCGCTCCTGGCCGGGCCGGAAGGCGCCGAGGCACGCCTCCCCTACGGCGGCGTGATCGTCGAGACGGGCGGCGAGGCGCGGGTGATCGAACCGATGACCGCCGTCCTCCCGGAGGTCCTGAGCGCGTGATCGCGGGCGAACACCTCTTCTGGATCACCAGCCGGGCGGCGGGAGGGGCGGCGCTGATCCTCGCCGGCGCCGCCGTCGCCGTCGGCCTGATGGTGAGCGCCAGGCGCCAGGGCGGCGGCACGAGCAAGGCCGACCTGCGGGCGATCCACGAGGCGCTCTCGTTGACGACGCTCGCGATGGTCGCCCTGCACGGGCTCTCCCTCCTCGGCGACTCCTACCTGAACCCGGGGATCGCCGGGATCGCCGTCCCCTTCGTCGGCTTCTACCGACCGCTCTGGACCGGCCTCGGCATCCTCGCGGGATACGGGCTCGCCGCGCTCGGCGTCACCTACTACGTCCGCGACCGGATCGGCGCTGCCCGCTGGCGCAAGCTCCACCGCTTCACCGCCGGCTTCTGGGTCCTGGCGATCGTCCACACGATCGGCGCCGGCAGCGACGCCCTCCAGCTCTGGTTCCTGCTCGCCTCCGGCATCGTCGTCGTCCCGGCCGCGGCGCTGCTCGCCCTGCGCTACCTCGACCGCTGGTGGAACGCCCCGGTCGGCCCGCGGGTCCCCGACCGCGCCTGAGGCGGCGACGATAGCCTCCGCTCGTGCCCGGGAGACGCACGCACGCGGAGGAGCACCTCAGCTTCCGCTCCAACTGGCTGCGGGCCGCCGTGCTCGGGGCCAACGACGGCATCCTCTCGACCGCGAGCCTTGTGCTCGGCGTCGCCGCCTCGGGCGCCTCGCGCAGCGCGATCGTCACCGCCGGGATCGCCGGGCTGGTGGCGGGGGCGGGCTCGATGGCGGCGGGCGAGTACGTCTCGGTCAGCTCCCAGCGCGACACCGAGGAGGCCGACCTGCGGCTCGAGGAAAGCGAGCTCGCCGACGATCCGCGGGGCGAGCTCGCCGAGCTGACCGCGATCTACGAAGCGCGCGGCCTGCCCTCCGAGCTGGCCTTGGAGGTGGCGACCGCCCTGATGGAGCACGACGCCCTCGGCGCCCACGCCCGCGACGAGCTCGGCCTGCCCGAGGACCGCCGCGCCCGCCCCCTCCAGGCCGCCGGCGCGTCCGCCCTCTCCTTCGCCGTCGGGGCGGTCCTCCCGCTGCTCGCGATCGGCCTCTTCGGCAGCTCCGTCCGCATCGCCGCCTGCGTCGTCGTCACGATCCTCGCCCTCGGCGGCCTCGGTGCCCTGGGCGCGCGCCTCGGCGGCGCCCCCGAGGTCCCGGCCCTGACCCGCGTCGTCTTCTGGGGCGTCGTCGCGATGGGTGCGACCGCCGCGATCGGAGCGCTGGTGGGGGCCGCCGTCTAGGCGAGGTCGGGCGCCGAGGACGACGCCGAGCTCGCAGCCAACTCGGCGCCGCCCCGCAGAGCGGAGCCCCGTGACGTGACCAGGGACCTCACTGGCGCGACCCCGGCCGGGATCGTCGATCGTCGGGAGGCCGTCTCGAGGAGAACCCGAGGAAGGAGATCCCGGTGGCCGAGTTGGAGTGATCGCGGGACTCCTGCCCAACACGAACGAAGGAGCACCGATGGCAACCCTCCACTTCACCGCGACGACCACGGCGACGCCCGCGCAGTTCATCGCCGGGCTGACCGACTTCGGGCCGGGCCGCGCGGAGATCTTCGAAAACAGCACCGACGACGAGCTCAAGGTGCACAGCCGCGGGCCGACCGAAGCCGACGTCACCGAGGGCTCGGGCGGGATCTGGGAGCGCCTGCACTACGACTGGTCGGATCCCCACCGCGTCGTGCTGACGACGACCGACTCGAACACCTGGAGCAACAAGTCGAGCCACACCTACACGTTCAAGCACGAGCCCGAAGGGCTGACCGAGATCGACTACGTCGTGGTCCGCGACGGCAAGAACCTGAAAGGGGACCTGCTCGGCCTCGTCGTCGGGACGGTCGGCAAAGGGCGGCTGAAGAAAGCCTTCGACGGGGCGGTGAAGGCGGTCGAGGCGCGGGGCGACGGCGTGGGGACCGCCGAGCCTGCATGAGCGCCGGCGCGCCGGGCAGACGCCGTGGGACCCCGACCGGGGCGATCGGCCGCGGCCTCGTGGCGGGGTTCCTGGGCACGGCGGCGATGACCGGCTGGCAGCTCCTGGCGGCGAGGCTCCGGTCCTCCGGCGCGGACTCCGAGGCCTCCGCGAGCTCGCCCGCGGCGGATCCGTGGGAGGAGGCCTCGGCGCCTGCGAAGGTCGCCCGACTCGTCCTCGAACGCGCCTTCCACAGAGAGGTTCCGCCCTCCCGGATCGGCTTCCTCACCGAAGCGACGCACTGGAGCTACGGCACCGCCTGGGGCGCCGCCTACGGCGTCCTCGCCACGAGCGCCGGCCGCTCGCCCCTCCGCGCCGGTCTCGCCTTCGGCACCGCCGTGTGGGCCTCCTCATACGCCGAGCTGGTCCCCCTGGGCTTCTACGAACCGCCCTGGAGATACCCGGCGCCGGTGATCGCCCTCGACCTCTCCGACCACCTCGTCTACGGCGCCGCCACCGCCACCGCCTTCCGCCTGCTGCCCTGAGCGGCCCCGACGATCAGCTCGGCCCGCCGGGTGCTACGCGCCCCTCAGCCGAAGGTGAAGACGAAGGCCTCGACGCCGGGGGAGCCGAAGGTGATCTCGACGGTACGGTCGACGATCTCGCCGGGGCGGCGGATGAGTTGGTGGAGGCGCGGCTCGGTCACCTCGCCGTGCCCGGCGGGGTCGACGTCGAGGCCCGCGGCGTCGCCGGGCGCCATGCCGTCGAGCGTCACCTCGAAGGCGGCAGGGGCGTCGGCCGGCGGGGCGAGGACCAGGTTGATGTCGCGGGCGTGGAAGCGGAAGGCGATGCCGCCGCCCGCCCGGCGCAGGGTGCTTCCCTGCGCCCCGGTCGTCCAGTCGCCGAGCAGGGTCCACTGGTTGCGCTCCAGGTCCTCGGGGCGGCGCGGCAGGGGCGCGACGTTGACGTAGGTCTCCGGCGAGGCCAGCTGCCCCCAGTCGGCCTGCAGCTCGAGGCCCTGCCCGTCGACGGCGGCGAGATCGTCGGGCACGTCGTCGCGCCGGGCCTCATGGAGGAAGCGCTGCACGGTCCGCTCGCACTCCTCGTAGCCGCCCTCGCCGAACTGGTGGTGGCGGATGTGACCCTGCGCGTCGGCGATGTAGACGGCGGGCCAATAGCGGTTGGCGAAGGCGTTCCAGATCGCGTAGTCGCTGTCGATCGCCACCGGGTAGGTGACGTTCAACTCGGCCACCGCGCGGCGCACGTTGTCGGGGTCGCCCTCGAAGGGGAACTCAGGGGTGTGGACGCCGATGACGACGAGGCCGTGGTCGGCGTAGCGCTCGGCCCAGGCCCGCACGTAGCCGAGCGTCCGCAGCCAGTTGATGCAGGTGTAGGTCCAGAAGTCGACCAGCACCACCTTGCCGCGGAAGTCCCCCTCGCCGAGCGGTGGCGAGCCGAGCCAGCCGGTCGCCCCCTCGAAGCCGGGCAGGCGGCCGCCCGAGGTGAGGGGAGCCACGAGCCCGTCGAAGAGTCGGCCGAGACCGCCGGAGGCGGGGTCGACCATCGCCTGGCCGAACGGCTCGCGGCCACGGTCGCCGGTGATCGGTTCGGGGCGGAGGCCTGCCGGCGCGGTGGAGACGGACGTGTCCAACGTGACCTTCCTGTCAGGGGGAACGGGATGGGTTGCCCTGCAAGCCTCTCGCGGCGGGCCACGGCTCGCGCCCGTGTGGACCCTGGTCGGCGCACTGGTGGCCGGGAACCCAGGGACCATGCCAGGGTCCTCACGGGCGCGAGCGGGCCGCGCGCCGGCCGAGGCTGGCCGCATGGACATCGCCACCGGACCCCAGCTCGACTTCCGGACCGTCGCCGGCGCCCGGATCCGCTTCGCCGACACCGGCGAGGGCGAGGCGGGCCGTCCGACGCTCCTTCTCACCAGCCCGTGGCCGGAGAGCGTCTACGCCTTCGCGCCCGCCTGGGAGACGCTGGCCGCGCGCGCCCGCCTCTTCGCCGTCGACCTGCCGGGCTTCGGCGCGTCGGAGACCGTCGACGACCTCCTCTCGCCACGCGCCATGGGCGGCTTCCTCGCCGACCTGGTGATGGAGATCGGCCTCGGCCGGGTCCATCTCGTCGCCCCCGACGTCGGCACCTCGGCCGCCCTCTTCGCCGCCGCCATCCACCCGGAGCGCTTCGCGGGCCTCGTCGTCGGCACCGGCGGCGCGGCGGTCCCGCTCGACCTCGGCGAGCCGCTGCGGTCCTGGGTGCTCGATCCCGACCTCGACAAATACCGGCGGATGGATCCCGGCCTGATCGTCGAAGCGGCCATGGACACGATCGCGGGGGGCGTCGACGAGCGCAGCCGCGCCGACTACTTCGAGTGCTACGCCGGCGACCGCTTCGTCCGCTCGATGGCCTACGCCCGCCGCTACCCCGAACAGCTCCCCGAACTGGCCGATCTACTACCCGGCATCGAAGCTCCGGTGACGATCGTGAACGGCAGCCACGACCGCGTCGTCCCGGCCTCCAACGCCGAGTTCCTCGCCGCCCGCCTCCCCGATGGACGAGTCGAGATCATCGACGGCGGCCACTTCATCTGGGAGGAGGAGCCATCCCGCTACGCCGCACTGGTCCTCGGATCGGCCGGCGTCGGCGAGCCATGACCGGACCTCCGTCCGCGGGCCGTCCTCAACGCACGAACTGCTGGCCGCCGTCGATGTCCAAGGTGGCGCCGGTGATCGCGGTGTTGGTCATCAGGTGGACGGCGAGGGCGGCGACGTCCTCGGGCCCGACGACGCGGCCGATCGGCAGGGTGTCGCGCAGTTCCCGCCGGCGCGCTTCGAGGTCGTCGCCGAGGAGCGAGGCGGAGAGCGGCGTGTCGACGAATCCCGGTGCGATCAGGTTCACCCGGACCGGGGCGAGCTCGAGCGCCAGGGTCGCGGCGAAGGCCGGCAGGGCCGCGGTGGCCGCCGAGGCGATCCCGAGCTCGCGGCTGATCCTGCGGCCTCCCGTGCCCCCGATGAAGAGGAGCGCGCCGCCGTCGTTCATCTTCGCCCGCGCGCCGCGGGCGACCTCCAGCGCCAGCACGATGTGGTCGCCGACGGCGTCGCGCGCCTCCTCCGCGCTCATCTCCAGGAGCGGCCCGTAGGTCGGCCCGCCCGCCGTCGTGAGGACGTGGTCGATCCGCCCCGGGACCCCCTCGAAGAAGCTTCCCAGCGCCTCGAAGTCGGTGGCGTCGAAGACCGCCGTTTCGCGGGCGCCGACCTCCTCCGCGGCGCTCTCGACGCGCTCCGGGCTGCGCCCGGCGATCACCACCTCGGCGCCTTCGGCGCCCGCCCGCCGGGCGGTCTCGAGGCCGATCCCCGCGCTCCCTCCGATCAGGACGACGGTCTGTCCTTCGAGCTCCGACATCTGCCGAGGATCGCCGGGCGGCCGGGCGCTCGCGCCCGCGAGCACCCTGGTCGCGTCCCTGGTCCCGGGTCGGGTCCAGTGACCTCACGGGCGCGAAGGGCCGGCGGAGGCGAGACCGTGGGAGCACCGCAAGCGAGCCATGGAGGAGCGATGAGCACCGATGCGAGCAGCACAACCTCGACCGACGGAGTGCGCCCGGGAACCGTCGACATGAAGCTGGAGGTCGTCCCGATCCCCGTCTCCGACGTCGACCGGGCGAAGGCCTTCTACGCGAGCCTCGGCTGGCGACTCGACGCCGATCTCCGGATCGGCGACGAGGTGCGGGTCGTGCAGTTCACCCCCACCCACTCGGACTGCTCGGTCTCCTTCGGCAAGGGCTTCGTCAAAGGCGAGCCGGGCTCGGTCGAACGGCTCGAGCTGGTGGTCTCCGACATCGAGGCCGCCCGCGCCGACCTGGTCGACCGCGGGGTCGACGTGAGCGAGCCCTTCCACCGGGGCGCGACCGGATTCGAACCGGGTCCGGACCCCCGGCGCACCTCCTACCTGACCTACGCCTCCTTCGAGGACCCCGACGGCAACGGCTGGCTCCTGCAGGAGGTGACCGAGCGGCTCCCGGGACGGACCTGGGAAGACTGAGCCCGCGACCCCGCGACTAGGAGGCGACCAACTGGGAGTCCGATGCCGGGAGGGCCCGGGCCAGATCCCGCCGCGAGCGGATCTCGAGCTTGGCGAAGACCCTGCGCAGATGCCACTCGACCGTCCGCGGGCTGAGGAAGAGGCGCTCGCCGATCTCCGGGTTGGAGAGGCCGTCCCGCGCGAGGCGCGCGATCTGGAGCTCCTGCGGGGTCAGCTCGTCGCTCGTCTCGACCGTGCGGCGACGGACCTTCTCGCCGGTCGCCAGGAGCTCGGCCCGGGCCCGCTCGGCGAACGCCTCCATGCCGATCGCCACGAACTGCTCGTGGGCGACCCGCAGCTGGGCGCGCGCGTCCAGGCGACGGCCCTCGCGCCGCAGCCACTCGCCGTAGAGCAGGTGCCCCCGCGCCAGGTCCGGGCGCAGGCGGGTGCGGCCGAGGCACTCGATCGCCTCCTTGTGGAGCGACTCGGCGGTGTCGGGATCGCCGAGGAGCGCGGTCGACCTGGCCCGCATCCCGTCCGCCCAGTCGCCGCCGGAGACGGTCGTCGCCTGCTCCAGGCGGGCGAGCCCCTCCTCGGCGAGGTCCCGGCGATCCGAGCGGACGGCCGCCTCGACCAGCTCGACCGACGCCCAGACGGAGACGAAGAGCTCCGGGGTGTCCTCGCTCGCGAGTCGCGCGGCGGCCAGCGCCTCCCCGTATCGACCGAGCCCGTTCTGCAGCAGGGCGTCGGCCCAGTGCGCGTACTGGACGGCGGTGCCCTGACCGCCCGCCGTCGCCTCGCGGACCGTCGCCTCGATCAACGGCGCCGCGTCGGCCTCGCGCCCGCGCAGCCCGGCCAGGACCAGGGCGCCGTAGGGCGCGACGCGGGTGCCGGTCGCCTCGGTGACCGCGTCGGCCTCGGCGACCCGCATCGCGCCGCCGTCGAAGTCCCCGGCGAGGGCGAGCGCCTGGGCGAGGACGTTGGCGCTCACGGCGAGCACGGTCAGGGCGCCGGCGGAGCGAGCGACCGATACCCCCCGCCCGCTGACCGCGAGGCAGGTGTCGAAGTCCCAGGCCATCACCGCCGCCGCCGTCGCCAGCCACCCCCAGCGGAGGACTTCCTCGACCGAGACCCGCTCGCCGGCGAAGCCCGAGGCCGCGCGGGCGAGCACCGGCACGGCGCGGTCGCGGCCGTCGGTGAAGGCGAGCGAGAAGCCGTCGAGGAGCACGTCGGCGGGTCGGGTGGACAGATCGGGGGCCGCGTCCGATCCGGTCGCGTCGTCGCCGAGCGCCTGTCGCGCGTCGCGGGACACCTCGACCATCCCGACGCTCCCGGCGAGGTCGCCGGCGAAGAGGGCCGAGCTCCAGGCGTCGAGGTAGGTCTCGCGCGCCAGCCGTGGGTCGAGCGGAGCGAGGGCCTGCGCCGCGCCGAGGAGGAGCGCGGGGGCCTCCCCGTCACCGCTCTCGGAGTAGGCGAGCTCGGCCCGCAGGAGGTCGAGGCGCGCCCGCTGGAGGTCGTCGAGCTGCAAGGCGTCGACGCTGGTGGACAGGGCCCGGGCCTCCTCGAAGGCGCCCGCGCCGAGGCTCGCCTGCGCGGCGGCGAGGGCCCGGTCCACGCGCTTCGTCGGGTCGGTGGTGAGGGCGAGCGAGCGTCGCAGGAAGGCGGCGGCCGCGGCGAGCCCACCGCGCCCCTGCGCCCGCGCCGCCGAGCGCTCGAGCTCGGCGGCGACGGCCTCGTCGGGGCCGGGGGTGGCGGCGGCGAGATGCCAGGCGCGCCGATCGGGGTCGAGCTCGCGATCGGTCACCTCGGCCAGCGCGAGATGCGCGGCGCGGCGCTCGGCGGAGCTCGCCGAGCGGTAGGCGGCCGAGCGCACCAGCGGGTGGCGGAAGGTGACCCGCTCCCCGATCTCGAGCAGGCCGCCGGTGCCGTCGATCGCCGTGGCGGCGATCGAGAGCCGATCGCGGCCGAGCTGCAGCAGCACCGGGTCTCCCACCGGCTCGGCCGCCGCGAGCACGAGCAGGCGTCGGGCGTCCCCCGGCAGCTCGCCGAGGCGGCGGATGTAGTCCTCCTCGATCCGGCCCGGCAGCCCCTCCGCCGTCGGCGTGCCGAAGCCACCCGCCAGCCTGGCCGCGCCGAGGCCGCGCGGGAGCTCGATCAGCGCGAGCGGGTTGCCGCGCATCTCGGCGACGATCCGCTCGCGCACGCGCTCGTCGAGAAGCGAGGGCGCCTCGGCGGCCAGCAGGGCCCGGGCATCCTCGCTTCGCAGCCCGCTCACCCCGAGTCCCGGCAGATGCCGCAGCTCGGCCGTCGCCCGTCGGGCGGCGAAGACGATCCCGATCGGCTCCGCCCGCAGCCGTCTGGCGACGAAGGCGAGGGTCAGGGCCGAGGCCTGGTCCACCCACTGCGCGTCGTCGACGACGCAGAGGAGCGGGCGCTCGCCGGCGAGCTCGGAGAAGAGGCCGAGCACGGCGAGGCCCACCAGGAAGCGGTCGGGCGCCGGGCCCGCGCGCCGGCCGAAGACGATCTCCAGGGCCTGGGCCTGGGGCGTGGGAAGGGCATCGAGGCCGCCGAGACGGTCCGCGCAGAGTTGGTGCAGGGTGGCGAAGGCCAGCTCCATCTCCGACTCCACGCCTGCTCCACGCAGCACCGTCGCCGCCGAGGCATGCGCGGCCAGGTGGCCCAGGAGCCGGCTCTTGCCGATCCCGGCCTCGCCCACGAGCACGAGCGAGCGGCTCTCCCCGCGGCCGATCGCCGCCACCAGCTCCTCCAGGACCGCGCACTCGCCGTCGCGCCCCAGCAACGACGGGCTCCGACCCTCACTCGAGGGGCGACCGGTCCGGTCCATTCTTCCTCCTCGTCCGCCGCGCGATCGGCTTCTGCCGAAAAGCCGCCCGCCGGTCGAGATCATTCCTTTTCAGTTAGGGCTATCGATTCGTAGTTCTCTCATGCAGAGACCGTCGAAGCAAGAGCTCCCCCAGTCCCTGCGCGCGGGCAATCTCGGCCGGCGTGCGGTGCCGGCCTTCGTCGGGCTGACGGCCCTGATCGTCATCGTCCTCGCCGCCCCGGGCCTCGGCGAGGTGAGGGAACGGCTTGGTGATGCCGATCCGGTCTGGCTCGTGCTCGGCGCGCTGCTCGAGGCCCTCTCGCTGGCGTCCTACACTGTCATGTTCGGGCCGGTCTTCTGCGTCGGGCTGAGCCGACGGCGGGCCTGGCAGATCGGCGGCTCCGAGCTCGCCCTCGGCTCGCTCGTCCCGAGCAGCGGCGTCGCCGGCCTCGGCCTCGGTGCCTGGGTGCTCCACCGGGGCGGAATGAGCGGCGCGCGGATCTCCCGCCGCAGCGTCGCCTTCTTCATGATCTCGAGCGCCCCAAACTTCACCGCGGTCGCCGTGACCGGCACGCTGCTCGCGCTCGGCCTGATCGGCCCCGAACAGCCGCTTGCGCTGACCGCGCTCCCGGCCGCGCTGGCGGTCCTGACGATGGCGGCCGTCGTCGCGCTCTCGCGCCTCGGCGAAGGCGGCGGCGCGCCGGCCGATGGATCCCGCCTACGGCGCGCGCTCGGCACCGCCCGGCGGGCGCTCGCGGGCGGCAGCGTCGAGGCGGTCGCCCTGCTTCGGAGCGGGGAGTCCAAGGTCCTCCTCGGGTCGGCCGGCTACTGGGCCTTCGACAACGCGGTCCTCTGGGCGACCTTCCGCGCCTTCCATCTCGACCCGCCGATATCCGTCGTCCTCATGGGCTACCTCCTCGGGCAGCTGGGCGGGCTGATCCCGGTCCCCGGCGGCATCGGCCCCCTCGACGGCGGCCTGATCGGGGCGCTCGCCCTCTACGGCGCCCCGGCGGCCGGGGCGACCGCGGCCGTCCTGGGCTACCGCCTCATCCTCTTCTGGATCCCGCTCCTGTTCGGCGGCCTGGCCTTCGTCTCCCTGCGTCGAGACATGCCCGGTCCGACGGAGTTTGCGTCATGCGAAGCGGCGATCCGCGCCTCCGACTGAGGATCTACGCGGCGAAGCGCCGTTCGGAGCGGGCCCGCGCCTTGGCGGCCTCGACCTCGCGGTTCTTCGGCGGCGCCGCCGTCACCAGCTGGTCGAGCAACGTCCGGGTCACCGCCTCGATCGATGCGACGGCCTCCTCGAACGCCGCGGCGTTCGCCTGCGAAGGCTTGGTCGAGCCGCTGATCTTCCGGACGTACTGCAGCGCCGAGGCGTGGATCTCCTCGTCGGTCGCGGGTGGATCGAAGTTGTGGAGGGTCCTGATGTTTCTGCACATGTCCCGATCCTAGGACCCGGACGCGGCGTCGAGCGCCAGGACGGTCGCGAGCAGTCTGTGGGTTTCCACGGATGGCGCCCCTTCGCCTTCATCCGATGCTGGTTGTGACAGACGGATCGCGAGGAGGAGACGATGGAGCGCAAGGACACGGACATCGACTGGAAGCCGCGGCGCGCGTTGGTCGGCTTCGACGGCAGCCAAGGCGCGGAGGATGCGGTCAGATTGGTCCGCACGCTGTGCGCGCGGACGGACGCCGAGGTGGTCCTCGTCAACGTCCTCCCCTGGGACGGCGGGCTGCCGGTGGCCTACCGGCTGCTCGGCTACGACCAGGCGCCCGCCTGGAAGACGCTCTTCAAGGAGGCCGAGGCGTCGCTGGCGCCCCTGTGCGTCGCCCATCGCACCTACGTCGGCGGCTCCCCCGCGAAGGTGCTGAACGACATCGCCGAAGCGGAGCAGGTCGACCTGATCGTGGTCGGCTCTCCACACCGCGGAGCGGTCGGGCGGGCGTGCATCGGCAGCGTCGCCGAGAGTTTGTTGCACGGCGCCTCGGCCGCCGTCGTCGCCGCTCCGTCGGCTTACCGCCGGCGCGTCCACGACGGGTTCGCGAGGATCGTGGTCGGCTACGACGGGTCCGATGAGGCGGGGGTCGCCTTGGCCCGCGGCGCGGCGATCGCCGCCCGCGAAGAGGTCGAGCTGCACGTCATCTCCGCCACCACCGCGCCGGTCCTCGCACCCGGGCCGTTCGCGGGACCGTTCCCGTCGACCCTTCCCGACGCCCGGGAGATCGTGGTGCGGGGCGTCAGGTCCGTCGATCCCGAGATCGACGCGCGCGGCCAGGTGGTGGAGGGCCCGGTCACGCGGGTGTTGGCCGACTACTGCGGTCCCGACGACCTGCTGCTGGTGGGCTCGCGCAGCTACGGGCCCTTCAGGCGGACGCTGCTCGGCTCGGTCTCCTCGGCGCTGATCCACACCGCGCCGTGCCCCGTCCTCGTCGTCCCCCGCCCCCACCACCTCCCCAAGCAGCCGGTCGAGCGGAGTGAGCCGGCCGTCGCGGAGACCGCCTGAGATGGCCGGCGAACCGCAGGCCTGGCGCCCCCGGCGGGTCCTGGTCGGCTACGACGGCACCGAGGGCGGCCGCGACGCGGTCGCCCTGGCGAGGACGCTGGCCGCGCCCGACGCCGAGCTCCTCCTCGTCGACGTCATCCCTCCGGTCGGCATCTCCTTCATGCATCCGCGCCGACTGGAGGACGAGGAGCCGCCGCAGGCCCAGGGCTTCTTCCTCGAGGCACACCGAGATCTGGCCGGGTGGCGGGTGGAGACGCGCACCTACGTCGCCAACTCGCCCGCCCGGGTGCTGACCGAGATCGCCGAGACGGAGGGCTCCGACCTGATCGTGATCGGGCCCTGCCACCCGGGGATCGTCGGCCGCATCCTGCTCGGCAGCGTCGGCACGGGGCTGATGCACGGCGCCGCGGCGCCGGTCGCCGCCGCGCCACGCGGCCACGCCGAGCACGGCCGGCGCTCGGTCCGCCAGATCGCCGTCGCCTGGGACGGCAGCCCGGAAGCGCGCGAGGCTCTACTTCGCGCCGAGGGGCTGGCCCGCCTCGACTCCGCCGGCCTGCGCCTGGTGACCGTCGACGTCCAGCAGACCACCCTGCCCGGGATGATCGGCTGGGAACCGCCGGCGCCGAAGTCCCCGCGCGAGATCCTCGACGAGGGCGTCGCCTCGGCGTCCTCCGACCTCGAGGTGGCCGGCAGGCTGATCCACGGCACCTCGATCCCCCGCGCGATCGCCGACGACTGTCGGACCGGGGTCGACCTGCTGGTGGTCGGCTCACGAGGCTACGGGGCGCTCGGCCGGGTGCTGGTCGGCTCGGTCGCCACCGGGCTGCTGCACCGCGCCCGCTGCCCGCTGCTGACCGTCCCCCGCCCACGCACGCGGGTGGGCGAGCAGAGCTTCTGGGACGAATCGGCGGTGGCGACCGGATGACGCCGCGGCGCCACATCGGTCTCGCCTCGCCGCCGCGCGGCTCGTGATCGGCTACGCCCGTGAGGCCGCTTGCTACCTCCGGTCGAGGAACGACTCGACCTCGGCGATCTGCCGGTCGAACGGGATGTCGGTGCGCAGGCGGAGGCGGTGGCGGGCCCAGCGGCCTTCGAGGGGATCGTGCTCGCCGATCTGGCGGAGGACCACCGAGGGACCGGCGTCGGAGGAAGATCGCCCCGCTCCCGCGCGGGCTTCGGCTCGCCGCAGCAGGAGCGACGGAGGGGCGGTGCACTCGACGACGACAGGGACGCAGAGGTCGTCGCCCAAGCCCTCCTCGAAGGCGAAGCGCTCGGCCTCGCGATGGAAGGTGGCGTCGACGATCGCGCCTTCGCCGTGGCGCACGCGGGCCGCGGCCTCACGGCCCAGGTCGCGGTAGACGGCCTCGCGCGCGGCCGGGGTGTAGAGGGCGGGGTCGCCGCGGTCGGTCGCGGTGAGGCCGGCGCAGCGCTTGCGGACCAGGTCCGAGGAGAGGTGGGGCCGGCCGCTGATCTCGGCGAGGCGTTCGGCGAGGGTGGTCTTGCCGCTCGCCGCCAATCCGCAGACGACAAGCAGGAAGGGGCCGCGGGCGCGCCAGGCGAAGCGGTGGCCGAGGTCGACGAGGTTGCGCGCCTCCTCCGCGGAGCGGCCTTTGGCGTCGGGGTCGTCCAGCTCCGCCGCCCGCTCGCAGGCGACCACGGCACGGACCCAGGCGCGGTAGGCGGCGTAGAAGGAGACGAGGGCGTCGTCGCCGGCCTCCCCGCCCGCGGCGCGGTAGGTGGCGAGGAGGTCGCGGGCGCATTCGGGGCGACCGAGGCGGACCAGGTCCGTGACCAGGAAGGCGAGGTCGGCGGCGACGTCGATCTCGCGCAGGCGGGGGTCGAACTCGATGCAGTCGTATATGTAAGGCGGCTTGCCGAAGGGGACGATCGCGTGCTCCGCGCGCAGGTCCCCGTGGCCGTCGCGGATCCGGCCGGCCGCGGCGCGCCGCTCCATCGCGGCGCGATTGCGGACGAGGAAGGCGTCGGTGAACTCGATCGCGGCACGCACCCTGGCCCCGTCCACCACCCCGTCCCCCACCTCGCGCAGGGTCGCGAGGATTTCCGTGACCGGTTCGAGCGAGACGCACAGCGCCTCGGGCCCGCGGATCACCTGGGCCGCGGCGTGGAAGCAGGCGAGCAGACGCCCGACCGCCTCGACGTCGGAGGCGGAGAGGATCCCGGCGGCGTTCAGCGCCTCGAGGCTCCGCTCCTCGTCGACGACCTCCATCTCGACCGCGTAGTCGACGGCCGCCGGGTCGCCGTCCTCGGCCAGGGCGTAGCCGTCACCGCTCGGCACGATCGACACCACGCGGCGGTAGAGGTCCGGCGCGAGCCGCCGGTTCAGCAGCACCTCCTCTTCGCACATCTCGCCGCGCCGCGCCGCCGTGCCGTAGTCGAGGAAGGGCAGGACGACCGGCTTCTTCACCTTGTAGGCGCGAGAGCCGGCGCGGAACACCCAGGAGATGTGGGTCTCGCGCAGCTCGACCGCATCGGGCCGATGCGGATAGAAGGCCGGGTCGAGCATCGCCTCGACCAGCCCGGGATGGACGGCCACCGACATGACCTCAGGTGCCCCGGGGCGACCCGGCGGGCGCGGCCACGACGCCGAGGGGCTCGTTGCGTGCTCTCTCGCTCATGCGAGAAGCCTCGACCGGATCGGTGCCGCCGTCATCGGTGCTGTGCCGCAGTCCGCCTGCGGCGTTCCCCCGATGCGACGCGGAGCCGCCGACAGCTCGCCTACACCCGCGAGGACTCGCGGCCCAGCGCGGTCGCGATCGAGCGAGCCCATGCCTCGATCAGGCGCCAGTCGCGGCGGTCGCGGAGCTCGGGTGGGATCCCACGGGCCATGCGCTTGCGCATGAAGCCGGCGTCCTCGGCGACCATGCCGCCGAAGCCGACGTGGTCGTGGGCGCCGATCTTCTCCGCCAGGTGGTCGACCTTCGGCGGACGGGTCCAGCGGTCGACCTCGGAGTGGTCGGTCTTCTCCTCGCCGACCGGGCCGCTGGAGAAGAGCCAGACGTCGAGGCCCTGGAGCTGGGGTCGGCGCAACAGGCGCAGGGCGTCGCGTCGCCAACGCCCCATGTAGACGGCGCTGCCGAGGACCACCGCGCGGTAGGGGTCGAGCGAGCGCACCTCCCCCGCCGCCCGTACGTCGACCGCGAGACCCGCCTGGCGCAGCACCTCGCCGATCGACGCGGCGATCTCGGCGGTGGCGCCGTACCGGGTCCCGTAGGCGACGAGCACCCGGTCGTGGTCGGCGGTCCGGGCGGCGGTCATGTCCTAGCCCCAGGCGCCGTGCGTGGATGTCGGCGTTGAAGACATGGCGCCACCGTCCCAGATCGGGAGCGGGCGCGGATCCGGAATCGACCGCTCGGCAGCTGCGGATTTCTCCGGATGCCGCGCCGCGAGGCCAAGGCGCGATCTCGACCTAGGCTCGACTCGTCCCTTGCGTCGTCGTCCGCGGCGACGGCAGTTCCGACAGCCGCCAGAGCCTCGACATGCCCGCGTTGATCCTCTCCAGGGCGGCCCCGACGGGCGCGAAGGCGAGGGCGACCCCGCTGCGGGCCGCCTCGCATTCGTGGGCCTTCCAGCTGTCGAAAGGAAGCCGGAGGTCGGCGATCACGACCCGCATCGTCGCGATGCCCCGGCGCGTATCCCGCACGCCACGGCGCAGTTCGCGGAGTCGGTCGAGGGCGCCGCTCCAGCGCCGTTCGTAGCGTTCGCGCACCTGCCCCAACGCCGAGTCGGCGTTACGGAACGCGACGTCGACGCGATGCGCCGTGCCCACCGCGGCCTGGTCGACGAGCTGCCCGAGCGTCGCCCAGTCGGCGGCGGCTTGATCGGGCTCCCCGCCGGCGACGGCGCCTTCGCCGAGCCCGCACACGAGTTCGGCGGAGCGCAGCGCTTCGAAGAGTTCTTCCGGGGCGGATTCGATCGCGATGCGCAGGTGGCCGTCGACCACGGCGAGGTCGTGCCGGAACGTGTCGGCGCCCGCGGCCGGCGGTGCCGCGACGAGGAGCGCGGCGACGACGGCGAGCGGCGCGAGTAGGCGGGAGGCCACGGTCGGGGCCCTTGACTAGACGGCGACGCCGGCGAGGAACTCGGTCAGGTGGCGCCCGACGATCTTGTCCTGGTCGGCGCCCCAGGGCGTCGTCGCGGTCATCGTCGAGGTTTCGCCGTGGCCGCCGGCCAGCCAGCCCTCCAGGTAGCGAGGCTCGCTGCCGGTCCAGAGGACGCCGCGGAGGATCGGGTCGAACTCGGCGGGCTCGATCGCGGCGCCGAGCCCGGCCGCGATCGCTTCGGCGGCGACGTCGGCCTGCTGGGTGGCAAGGCCGCCCTGCTTGACCGGGAAGCTGGTGACGTCCCCGGCCGCGTACAGGTGCTCGCAGCCGAGCACCTCGCAGTGGCGGCCGATCCGCACGAAGCCTTCGAAGTCGTGCGGGACGCCGCGGATCCGCCGCCCCTCGAGCCTCGGCAGGCTGATCACGTTGTCGAACGGGAGCGCGCCGGCGGGGACGGTCTCGAGCAGGCCGTCCCCGAAGCGGACCGGATGGGTCCCGGTGCGGACCTCGATCCGCCGCTCCGCGAGCAGCTCGGCCATCGCCTCGGCGACGCCGCGCCCGAAGATCTGCAACGGCGCGTCCTCCGGGGTGACGACGACGAGGTCGGCGTCGTCGCCCGTCCTGTCCAGCTCGGCGCGGGTCAGGAGGGCGAGCTCGTAGAGCGGCAGCGCCCAGCTCTCGACGGTCGGCATCGTGAAGGCGATCCGGAGCGTGGCGCCAGCGCGGATCTCCCCCATCACCTTGCCGACGTCGACCTCGTCGGCGATCCCCCAGAAGGTGATCGCCCCCGGCACCGGCCACAGCTGCTTCGTCCCCGGGCAGACGATCAGATCGCCGTAGGGGATGCTGTCGCCGTCGTGGGTGACGGCGAGGCGGTTCTCGCGGTCGACCGCGACGATGCTGTCGGGGCGATAGCGGGCACCCGCCGCCGCGGCGAGCCGCGCGAGCTCGTAGGTGGTGACGTGGGAGACGCCGTAGGGCACGCCGACCGCGTACGGGCGGTAGACGAATTTGGGACGCGGCGAGAAGATCGTCACCTCGACGCGATCGCCCGCCACCTCCTGGAGCGCCAGGGCGGCCTCCAACGCCGCCACGCCGCCACCCGCGATCACGACTGACTCCTTCATCGGTGCGCCTTTCTCGTCCTGTGTCTGGTTATGGACACGAGTCTCGCCCCCCTGGCCGCCGCGGCCATCGGGGTCGTGCCCATGATCGGGTTGCGGCCTTCCCCGGATGGCGCTCGGACCGCGGCGGGTGGATGCTGGACGCGATGGCGCGGCCGAAGTTCGTCCTCATCCCCTCCCGCCCGCCGGAGGCGTTCGCGCCCGTGCTCGGGGAGGAGCAGTACGAGCGCGTCGAGGCAACCGCCGCGGGCGCGCGCCGCCAGTTCGAGGGGCGCGCGATCTGGAACGTCAGCTCGACCCTGCGCGGCGGCGGCGTCGCCGAGATGCTGCGCTCGCTTCTGCCCTACCTCCGCGGCGCGGGCGTCGACACGAGGTGGGCGGTGCTGCGCGAGGACCCGTGGTTCTTCCGCCTCACCAAGCGCCTCCACAACCACCTGCACGGAGACCGTGGCGACGGCGGGCCGCTCGGGGAGGCCGAGCGGGCGATCTACGAGCAGACGCTGGAGCGCAGCGCCCGCCACTTCGAGGGCCTCGTCCACGCCGATGACGTCGTCATCCTGCACGATCCGCAGACGGCCGGGCTGGCGCGCCATTTCGCCGCGGTCGGCGCCACGGTGATCTGGCGCTGCCATGTCGGCATCGACGACCCGGGCGAGACGGCGCTCCGCGCTCAGCGCTTCCTGTCCTCCGACGTGGCGGCCGCCGACCTCTGTGTCTTCTCCCGCCGGAGCTTGGTCTGGCCGGGGCTCGACCCGGCGCGCTGCCGCGTGATGGCACCCTCGATCGACCCCTTCTCGCCGAAGAACCAGGATCTGGACGCCGATCGCGTGGCGGCGATCCTGGCGGCCGTCGGCATCGCCGCCGACGACGCCGACCAACCCCCTGTCTTCACTCGCGCCGACGGCAGTCCCGGGCGGGTCGAGCGACGCGCCGAGATCGTCCAGGACGAGCCGATCCCGGCCGGGACGAAGGTGATCGCCCAGGTCTCGCGCTGGGACCGGCTGAAGGATCCGGACGGGCTGCTCGAGTGCCTGGCGACCGAGCTGGCGTCGGCGGAGGACCTCCACCTGCTCCTGGCCGGTCCCGAGGCCGCCGCCGTCGCCGACGATCCCGAGGGCGCATCCGTCTGGTCGGAGGTCTGCGCGCACCGCCGCGTCCTCCCCACCGCGATCCGCCGGCGGGTCCACCTGGCCGGGCTGCCGATGGCCGACCTCGACGAGAACGGGGTGATGGTGAACGCGATCCAGCGGCGCGCCGACGTCGTCGTCCAGAAGAGCCTCGCCGAGGCGTTCGGGCTGACCGTCGCCGAGGCGATGTGGAAGCGGCGGCCGGTGGTCGGCAGCCGGATCGGCGGGATCGCGGAGCAGATCGTCGACGGCGAGAGCGGGCTGCTGGTCGACCCGCGCGATCGGCGCGCCCTCGCGCGGGCGGTGCTCGACCTGCTCGGCGACCCCGAGCGCGCCGCGCGGCTCGGCGCCGCCGCGCACGACCGCGTGGGACGCTGCTACCTCGGCGCCATCCGGCTCGCCGAGTACGGCGAGCTCCTGGGGGAATTGGAGGCGGCGCCGCGGTGAGCTACCCGACCCACCTGGCCTCCGACGTCGTCCTGCGCGACGGCTCGACGGTCGCACTGCGTCCGGTGCGCCCGGACGACGCGCCACTCCTGCTCGAATTCTTCCGCTCGCTCGACGAACGCTCGCTCGCCTTCCGCTTCTTCACCGGCGCGCCCGACCTCGAGGACGTGGCGCAGATCCTCGCCGACGTCGACTACGAGCGGCGGTTCGGGCTGCTGGCGCTGCGGGGCGAGGAGCGGCGCCCGGTCGGCCACGGCTTCTTCGCCGCGATCGACGAGGCGACCGTGGAGATCGCCTTCGCGGTGAGCCCCGCCCTGCAGGGCCATGGCCTCGGCACCGTGTTGCTCGCCCAGCTGGCCGAGCGGGCGGCCGAAGAGGGGTTCGAGCGGATGGTCGCCGACGTCCTGCCGGAAAACCACGCGATGGTCTCGATGTTCCGCCACAGCGGCTTGCCGGTCGAGGTCCGGGCGGAGCCGGGGTCCTTGATCGCCGAGATGCCGGCCTCCCCGGACCCGGCGGCGATCGCCCGCTTCCAGGCACGCGACGCCGCGGCCGCGCGCGCGGCGGTCGCGGCGTTCTTCGACCCGCGGACGGTGACGGCGATCGACGGGCCGCCGGAGGCGACGCTCGAATGGGCCCGGGGGTCGGCGGACGCGATCCGGGCGGTCGTCGCGCGCGGCGAGGCCGACGCCTGGCGCGGGCGGGGCCCGGGCGCCGAGCGGGAGCTGCTCGAGATCTGCCGCCGGGCCGGGACCAGGCTCGTGGGCCCGGGATCCTTGGGGGTCCTCGACAACCGGCCCGGCCGGACCTTGAACCTGACCGCGCTCGACGCGCGCCCGCCGCACGGCACCGTCGGGATCGTCGGCCAGGGCGCCGAGGCAAGCCGGGAGCTGCTCGAGCGGGCCATCGGGCGCGGGGTCGGCGTCTCCACCTTCGTCTCGCTGGGCGAGCGCGCCGACGTCACCGCCAACGACCTGCTCGAGTACTGGGAGGAGGACCCGGCCACCCAGGTCGCGCTGGTGCAGGTCGAATCGTTCAGCGACCCGCGGCGCTTCGCTCGGGTCGCGCGCCGGGTCGGCGCCGCGATGCCGATCGTCGTGGTCGCCGAGCGCGCCGCCGGCGAGCCGCCCGGCCGGGGCCTCTTCGACCAGGTCGGCGCGATCCGCGCCGACGGCGTGGATCGGGCGCTCGAACTGGCGACGGAGCTCGCCCACCCTGCGGGCCCGGCATCGCCCCGCCATCGCCCCTCCACCCCCGTCCCGGTGGCAGCGCCCCGCTCCGACGAGGCGGCGGCGATCCTGGCATCGGCGCTGGAGCGCGGCGCGGGCGAGCTCGACCGAAGCTCCGCTTCGCGGCTCCTCGCCTGCTACGGGATCACGGTCGACGATGGGGCGGAGCCGCCGACGGCGGGGGCAGCGCTCCGGATCACCGTCGCGAACGATCCCCTTTTCGGGCCGGTGCTTCGCTGTGGCCCCGCGGATGTCGCCACGGAGGAGCAACCCGCGCGCCTCTCCCCGCTCGCCGAGGGAGATGCAGCCGGACTCCTCGATCTCGTGCCCCCGCCCGACGCCGGCCCTTCACCGCCGGGGTCCCGACGATCGCTCGAACGGGCGCTCGAGGGCGCGGCGGCGGTCGCCGCGGCCCACGCGGAGATCGCCTTCCTCGAGATCGGGGGGCTGGTGGTCACAGCGGGTGGCGCGGTCGCTCCCGGCGCCAGGGTCGGCGTGCGCCGCCCCCCGGGGAGAAGGCCCTGGCCGCGGACCTGGGAGTGAACCGGCTCATCCACAACCCGAGGTGTGGATCTGACCGCATGCGCGCGGGCCCGCGAGGCGATTCGATGGAGCCATGACGACGACCGCCGACATCCAGGCCGCCCAGACCACGAGGATGGCCTCGCAGCGCGTCTGGGCCACCGAGGAGGCGGTCGACGCGATCGTGCACCTACGCAACCAGGTGGGAAGGAACCTGATCCTGCGCCACGTCGCCGGGACCGAAGGCGCGCCCGAGGTCAAGCTCGAGAGCAGGAGCTACCCCCGCGGCACCGACGACGTCTGTCTCGGCACGGTCGGCGGGGTCGAGTTCTTGATCGACCGCCGACACGACGTCGCGCTCGGCTATCCCGACTTCCACGTCGACGTCACCCCCACGCGCCTCGAGAACGACGACACCGGCGTCCGCGCCCAGTACCACCTGGTCAGCCGCGCGATCCCCCGGTTGACGGGCCGTAGGGGAGCGGGGCCAGCCTAGACGTCGATCAGCTTGTGCTCCAGCGCGTAGCGGGTCAGCTCGGGCCGCGTCGAGAGGCCGAGCTTCTGCTGGATGTGGGCGCGGTGGGTCTCGACCGTGCGGACGCTGAGCTCGAGCTGCTCGCCGATCTCGCGGTTCGTGTGGCCGAGGGCCATCAGTCGCAGGACGTCGGTCTCGCGAGGGGAAAGCGCCTGCGTGGCGCCGTCGTCGGGATCTCGCGAGAGGCCGGCGGAGACGGCGGCCGGGAGGAAGCGATCGCCGCGGGACGCGGCGCGGACCGCCTCGACCAGGTCGAGGTGGGCGGCGTCCTTGAAGAGGTAGCCGAGGGCGCCGTCGTCGAGGGCACGGCGGGCGAGGGCGATATCGCGTTCCATCGTCAGCAGGACGATCTGGGTGTCGGGCCGGGCCTCGCGCAGCTCGGCGACGGCGTCGACCCCAAGGCCGTCGGGCATGTTGACGTCGAGCACCAGGACGTCCGGCCCGAGGTCGGCCACCGCCTGGCGGGCGCCCGCCACGTCGCTCGCCTCGCCGACCACCTCGAGGTCGTCCTGCGCCTCGAGCAAGGCCCGCAGGGCCCCGCGGACGACGGCGTGGTCGTCGGCGAGGACGACGGCGATCCTGCGCTCGGCGGCCTCGTCCATCGCGCCAGCGTAGCGCCGCGCCCCGACCACATGGTCCCGTTCGCCTCTCCCCCTTCCCCTCGGCGTCGTCGGGGAATACGGTCGTTCGCATGAAGCGCTGGTCGGTCCTCGTCGTGCTCGCCGCGGCGCAGTTCCTGATGGTCCTCGACCAGGCGGTCATGAACGTGTCGATCTCCCAGCTGGTCACCGATTTCGACACGACGGTGACCTCGATCCAGGCGGTGATCGCGCTCTACGCGCTGGTGATGGCCGGGCTGATGCTGACCGGTGGCAAGCTGGGCGATCTGATCGGGCGGCGGCGCGCCTTCACGGTGGGGCTCTGCATCTACGCCGCCGGCTCGGCCCTGACCGCCGCCTCGTGGAGTGTGCCGTCGCTGGCGCTCGGATGGTCGGGGCTGGAGGGGATCGGCGCGGCGCTCGTCCTCCCCGCGATGGTCGCGCTCGTCGCCGGGAACTTCCGCGGGCAGGACCGGGCGATCGCCTACGGGGTGCTCGGCGGCGTCGCCGGGGCGGGCATCGCGGTCGGCCCGATCCTCGGCGGCTGGGCGACCACCGAGCTCAGCTGGCGGGTGGTCTTCGCGGGCGAGGTCGTGGTGGCGATCGGGATCCTCCTCGGCATCCGACTGATCGAGGAGCCGCCGCGACCGGCCCGGGTGCCGGGCCTCGACTGGGTCGGCTCGGTGCTCTCCGCGGCCGGTCTGGGGACGCTCGTACTGGGCGTGCTGCAGGCGAGCAACTGGGGCTGGCTGCGCCCGCGCAGCTCGCCGATCGAGCCGTTCGGCTTCTCCCTTACCCCGTTCGTGATCGCCGCCGGGGCGCTGATCCTGGCCGGCTTCGTCGCCTGGGAGCGGCGGCGCGAGGAGCGCGGCGAGGACCCGCTCGTCCACCTGGGACTGCTGCGGCTGCCGCGCCTGCGCGCCGGGGTGGCGATGCTCGTCTCCCAGAACCTGATCCTGATGGGCGTCTTCTTCACCGTGCCGCTCTTCCTGCAGATCGTGCAGGGCCTCGACGCGCTCGAAACGGGGGTGCGGATGTTGCCCGCCTCGGTCGGGCTCTTCGTCAGCGCGCTGCTCGGCTCGGCGCTCGCCAAGCGCTTCCCGGCGCGGCTCTTGGTCCGGACCGGCCTGGCGATCACCTTCGTCTCCACCCTGCTCCTGCTCGACACCGTGGAGCCCGCCCTCGACAACGCCTCCTTCCTCGTCGCGATGGGCGTGCTCGGAATCGGGATGGGGCTGATCGTCTCCCAGCTCGGCAACGTCGTCCAGTCGGCGGTCGGCGACGAGGACCGCAGCGAGGCGGGAGGCCTGCAGAACACCGCCGCGCAGCTCGGCTCCGCGCTCGGCACGGCGCTGCTCGGCGCGATCGTGATCAGTGGCCTGCTCCTCGCCTTCACCGACAACATCGCCTCCAACCCGGAGATCTCGACGGCCGTCCGCGGCCAGGTCGAAACCCACGTCGCCGCCGGGGCGAGCTTCGTCGAGGCCGCCCAGGTCGAAGCGACGGCGAAGCGCGAGGGCGTGCCGCCGGGCGCCGTCTCGGCGATCGTCTCCGCCTACGAAGACGCGCAGATCGCGGCGCTGAAGACGGCCTTCCTCTGCGCGTCGCTGCTGGTCCTGGCCTCGCTCTTCGCCACCCGAGGCTTGCCGGCCCGGCGCCTCGATCAGTTGCAGGACGGGGCCACGCCATCGGTGCAAGATTCGGCCGGAGGCGGTGAACGCGATGTGGTCTTACACGGATGAAGGCAGGCGGGCCGCCGCCTACCCTCGCCGGGATGCGAGACGACCTGAGGCCCGGGATTGACGCCGTCGAGGATCTCGACGGTGCGACGCCACGGCTCTTCCCGTGCGTCTTCATCGCCGGTGAGGGCGACAGCGAGGCCAGGCGCGACGCGACCGGGCTCGCCGCGGCCCTCGCCGGGCGCGCCGAGGCGGTCACGGTCGCCGGGCGCGCCGATCTGATCGTGGTCGGCTCGGCGCGGGACGGCGCGCCGAGCCGTGTCACGATCGAGCCGTCCGACCGGGCGCTGGTCGAAGGGGCCCGGTGCCCCGTCGCCGTGGCCCCGCGCGGGCTGGCGGCGCGCGACGACTACCAGCCGCGACGCATCGAGGTCGGCTTCGACGGCGGCCGGGACGCGGCCGTCGCCCTGGACCTCGCCGGACGACTCGCAGTGCGTCACGGCGCCCGCCTGCGCGTGATCGCGGTCGCCGAACCCGCCGGGGCGGCGCGCGCGGTCGATCCGCGTGAGCTCGAACGCCTCGGCCGCCGCCTCGACGCCGCGACCCACGGTGTCCCGGGGGTCGAAGTCGAGGCCGAGCTTCGCGAAGGCGTGCCCGACCGGGTCCTCCTCGACCTCCCCGGCCGGTCCGACCTCCTCGTCCTCGGCTCGCGCGCGGGCTACGGCAACGCCGGCCGCGTGGTGGTCGGCGACGTCGCCGCGCGAATCCTGTTCGCGGCCCGCTGCCCCACCCTGATCGTCCCGGCCGCCTGACCCACCCGGAGCGTGGGCGTCACGCTGGTCCCTGCCTCCCCGCGGACGACGCGGGCGGCGTCGCCGAGGGCGCCGATCGCGGCGGGCTTGCCGGTTGCCTCGACGAAGCGGCAGGCGGCCTCGATCTTCGGGCCCATCGAGCCCGAGGCGAAGGTCATCGCGCGGAGCTGAACGGGGGTGGCCTCGTCCAGCGGGCGCTCGTCGGCAGTTCCCCAGCCAAGCCGGACGGCGTCCACGTCGGTCAACAGGATGAGCAGGTCGGCGTCGAGCCGGCGCGCCAGGAGGCCTGCGGTGAGGTCCTTGTCGACGACGCCCTCGACGCCGTGCAGGCGGCCGTCGGCACCGACCGTGACCGGGATGCCCCCGCCGCCCGCGCAGACGACGAGGACGCCGGCGTCGACCAGCAGGCGCAGCGGGCGAAGCTCGGAGATCGCCCGTGGCTCCGGCGAGGGGACGAGGCGACGCCAGCGCTCGCCGTCGCGGCCCATGACCCAGCCGCGCTCGGCGCGCAGGCGGGCGGCCTCGGCGCTCGGGTAGACCGGCCCGATCGGCTTGGTCGGCTCGTCGAAGGCGGGGTCGGCGGGATCGACCACGGTCTCGGTGAGCACGGTGACGATCTCCTGTTCGGGAAGGTGGTTGCGGAGGGCCACCTCGAGCAGGTGCCCGACCATCCCCTCGCTCTCGGCACCGAGCACGTCGAGGGGGTACGGGGTGACGCTGCGGTAGCTCTCGCTCTGCAGTGCGAGCAGCCCCACCTGGGGACCGTTCCCATGCGTGATCACCACGTCGTGCTCCGCCACCACCTCGGCGAGGCCCGCCGCCGCGTCCTCGACGTTGCGTCGCTGCGTGGCAGCGTCGGCGGACTGACCGCGGCGAAGGAGCGCGTTGCCGCCGAGGGCGACGAGGATTCTCATGCCGCGATCTTCGTGCCGCGAGGCCCGCGCGCCATCGGCGTTCCGCCACATCAGAGCCTGCGGAGAGCCGCCGTCGCCGGCAGACTGGGCTCGTGAGAACCGCTCCTTCGGATGTCACCGTCGTCCTGGCCGACGATCACAACGTGATCCGGGCGGGACTCCGGGCGATGCTCGAATCCGCGGAGGACCTGCGGGTGATCGGCGAGGCGGCCGACGCCGGCGCCGCCGCGAGGCTGGTGGAAGACCGACGCCCCGCCGTCCTCGTGCTCGACCTGCAGATGCCGGGCGCCGATCCGCGCGAGGACATCCCGCGATTGCGGGAGACGGCGCCCGACACGGCGATCGTCGTCCTCACGATGCAGAGCGACCCGCGCACGGCCCGCGATCTCATGCGCGCCGGGGCGGCTGGCTTCGTCCTCAAGCAGGCGGCGGAGCGCAACCTCGGCGAGGCGATCCGCACCGCAGCGTCGGGCGGCTCCTACATCGACCCGCGGCTCGGCGGCGAGTTGGCGAAGCTCGAGGCCGACCCCCTCGACGACCTCAGCGAGCGCGAGCTCGAGCTCCTCCGCCTCGTCGCCCTCGGCCACACCAACCGCGAGATCGGCGAGCGGCTCTTCCTCAGCGTCCGTGCGATCGAGGTGAACAGGGCGAAGCTGCTGGAGAAGATCGGCGTCGAGTCCCGCCCCGAACTGGTCCGCTTCGCGATCGCCAACCGGGTGATCGAGCCGGGAGGCCCTTAGGGCAAGATGCCCCCTAGACGGCGCGCGGCGGCAGGGTCGCGCTGACCGTGGCGCCCTCGCCGGGGCGGGAGTCGATCGCGATCGTGCCGCCGAGCAGCTCGACCCGCTCGCGCATGCCGAGCAGGCCGCGCCCCGGACCGAGGGCCGGGTCGAAGCCTTCGCCGTCGTCGCGGACCTCGACCTCGATCGCGCCCTTGCCGGTCGCGACGCGGACCTCCGCGGATTTCGCCGCGGCGTGCTTGACGACGTTGTTCAGCGCCTCCTGGACGAGCCGGTAGATCGCCCGCTCCGTGTCGCCGGCGAGCTCGCCACGCAGGTCGATCTCGGTGGCGATCTCGAGGTCGCCGCGGTTCGCCGACTCCTCCGCGAGGGCCTCGAGGGCGCCGGGCAGGCCGAGTCGCTCGAGGGAGGCCGGGCGCAGGTCGTTGATCAGGCGGCTCAGCTCCGTGATCTGCTCCTCGAGCCCCGCGACCGTCGCCTCGGCGGCGCCCTCGATCCGCGCCGGGCGGTCCGCGCCGGTCCCCTGCAGCGAGGCGGCGAGGGTGATGCGCACCGCCGCCAGCGACTGGAGGACGCCGTCGTGCAGCTCCTGCGCCCAGCGCCGGCGCTCGTCCTCGGCGATCTCGACCTGCTGTTGCAGCCGTCCCGCCTCCACCGACTGGGCGGTCCCGACGGCGATCGCCGCGGTCGCCGCGAACGCCTGCAGGAGACGCAGGTCCTCGTCGTCGAACTCTCCCCCGGCTTCGCGATCGAGGGCGACCAGGGCACCGACCGCGCGGCCGCGGAAGAGCAGCGGGACGACGAGGGCGGACTCTGCCCCGACGCGCTCGCGGAGGCGTGCCTCCGACGAGGGCGTCCCGCGCTCGACGTGCTGGCCGACCCGTTCCTGCATCGCCGCCTGGAAGACCTCGTCGTCGCTGGGGATCGTCAGCTCGGCGACCTCCGGCCCGACCCGGCCGGCCTGCGCGGCGACCGCCAGCCGGTCGCCGCGACGCAGGAGGACGATCACCGTGCGGGCCTCGACAAGCGCGCGTCCGCGCTTCACGACGAGGTCGAGCACGCGCTCGACGTCGGTCTCGCCGCCGACCGTGCGGGCGATGTCGGCGGAGGTCTCGGCGCGCCGCAGCGCCCGCTCGATCTCGCCCTCGCGGGCGCTCAGCGCCGTGTAGAGGCGCGCGTTCTCGATCGCGATCGCCGCCCAGCCCGCGAGCGTCAGCGCGGCCTCCTCGTCGGCCTCGTCGAAGTCCTCGCCGCCGTTCTTCTCGGTCATGTAGAGGTTGCCGAACGCCTGGCCGCGGATCTCGATCGGAACCCCGAGGAACGCGTGCATCGGCGGGTGGCCGGGCGGGAACCCGTAGGCGTGGGGATGGGATTCGACGTCGGTCAGCCGCAGGGGCCGTGGGTGGCTGATGAGCTCGCCGAGCACGCCGCGGCCGCGCGGCAGAGGTCCGATCGCACGACGCGTCTCGTCGTCGATGCCGAGGTAGATGAAGCGCTCGAGCTCCCGCCGGTCGACGTCGATGACGCCCAACGCGGCATAGCGGGCGCCGGTCAGCTCGCGGGCCGCCTCGACCACCGAACGCAGCACCACCTCGAGGTCGAGCTCGGAGAGGAGCGCGGAGCCCACCTCGACCAGCCGGCGAAAGCGGTCGTCCCCCGGGCCGACAATCTCCTCGTCGGTGATGGACATTGATCCACTATCGCACCGGTCGTCTGGCTTCGGAGAAGAAATCGGGTTCAGAGGCTGAGGTCGCGGCGTTCGACCAGTGCCGCGCCGACGAAGGCGAGGATCGCGGCAAGGACGAGGAGTCCGACGAAGGCAAGTGGTTCGATCCCCGTTTCGATCGCGTTGCCGTAGTAGCGGAAGATCGAGGCGTAACGGATCCCCGACAGGCTTTCGTCCAGCTTGCCCATCAGGTCGACCACGTACATCGCGACGAGGAAGCCCGCGACGACGCCGGTGACCACGCTCGTCTTGAGGGAGAAGCCGGAGACGACGATCGCCAGGCCGGCCGCGACCAAGGCCGGCGGCCAGACCATGGCGAAGCCGGCGAGCGCGTCGCCGACGCCGAGGCCGGCCCCGGCGAGAATGCTGCCGACCAGGCTCAGCACCAAGGTCAGGAGGAGGACCGCGGCGATCTCCACGGCGGCGGCCAGGAAGGCGCCGAAGCAGACCGACCGCCGGGTGACGGGCGCCGACATGAGCACCTCGAGTCGGCCGTTTTCGGCGGCGCCGCTGAGGTCGCTCGCGACGGCGCGCGCGGCCAGGTAGCCGACGGCCAGCGGCACGATCAGGCTCAGCATCTCGCCGTGGAGGTACTGCTCGACGTTGGAGAGCTCCCCGATCCCGAACGCCTGCTTGAGCCCTTCCGGATACTGGGCGACGACCTTGGTCAGGGCGCCCTGGACGGAGGGGTAGATGGCGACGATGAACGCCGACATCGCGCCCAGCGGCAAGCCCCAGGCGAGCGGCGATCGCCGCCGCTCGTGGAGGTGGAAGCCGACCAGGGCGAGGGACCGCTCGTTCATCCGTCCTTCTCCCGGCCCTCGTAATACCCGAGGAAGACCTCCTCGAGGGTCGGCCGCGCCACCTCGAGGTCGGCGACGTGGTGGGCCGCCAGCGCCTTCACCACCGGGTCGAGGTCGCCGGCGAAGCGGAAGCTGACGACGCCGTCGGCGGACGCCAGGTCGCTCACGCCGGGCAGGCGGCGCAGCTCGTCGAGCCCGCCATGGTCGGCGAGCCGCACCGACACCTTGCGGCGCGCCCGTCCGAGGAGGTCGGGGACGCGCTCGACCGCGACGAGCCTCCCGTCGCGGACGATCCCGACCCGGTCGCAGATCCGCTCGACCTCGTCGAGCTCGTGCGAGGAGAGGAAGACGGTGGCGCCGCGGTCACGCTCTTCCCCGACCAGCGCGAGGAACTCCTCCTGCATCATCGGGTCGAGGCCGCCGGTGGGCTCGTCGAGGATCAGCAGCTCGGGGCGGTGGAAGGCGGCGAGGATCAGGCCGATCTTCTGGCGGTTGCCGCGCGAGAGCTCGCCCAGCGGGCGGTCGAGGTCGGCGCGGAAGCGCTCGGCGAGCTCGACGGCGCGCTCGGTGTCGGCGCCGCGCAGCCTCGCCAGGAGCTCGAGCGCCGCCCGGCCGGTCGTCTCCCGACCGAAGCCGAAGTCGCCGGGGAGGTTGCCGACCCGCCGGCGGATCGCGACGCTGTCGCGGCGGCTGTCGAGGCCGAGGAGGCGCGCCGAGCCACCGGTCGGATGGATCAGGTCGAGGAGGGTCCGGATCGTCGTCGTCTTGCCCGCGCCGTTCGGACCGAGGAAGCCGAAGACCTCGCCGGCCGGCACGCTCATCGTCAGCTCGGCGATCCCGTGCCCGCCGGGATAGAGCTTGCTGAGCGCGTCCGTGTCGATCGCCGCCCCCACGCGATCAGGCTAGCCGCTTGCACGATCGTCGAATGCCGGGTCTCGGCGCCGCCGGCGGTACTCGGCAGTGGGACTTCTACGGATGCCGGGGAGCCGGGGCGCTCATAGCCTCGGCTCATCCGATGAGCGACTCCACCCATCCGATCGGCGAATCCACGCGAACCTCCCGCCACATCCTCGGCAAGCCACCGACCGCCAGGCGCGCCGCCCGGCTGATCGCGGAGTTCACGCTCCTCGCCACGCCGGCCGGAGGCTTCTTCGCCTGGCTCATCGACCGCGCCCACTTCCCCACCCCCGGGACCGGGCTCTGGTGGGCCGTGCAGACCGTGACCGCGGTCGCCTATGGCGACGTCACCCCCAAGCACGCCGAGGGACGGGTGATCGCCACCCTCGTCATGCCGGCCACCGGTGCCTCGCTCCACCTGATCGTCGCCGCAGACCCCGTCGTCGCGGGCATCGAGGGCGGTGCGGAATTCACCCCGCTGACCAACGCCCCCGCCGTGCTGAAGGCGGCCCTCGCCGCGGTGGCGCCGACGATCGACGCCGACGGCGAGTGCCTCCACCCCGGCCGGCGCCAGGGCCACAAGTCGGTCGCCGAGGCGATCGCCGCGGCCTGCGAGAAGGACGTCGACATCCTCGTCGCCGGCACCCGCAAGCCGCTCGACCGGCTGCTCCTCGGCTCGGTCACCGGCCGCCTGATCGACGTGGCGCCCTGCGCGGTGCTCGTCGTCCCGCACGAGGAAGCGGCCTGATCAGCTGCCCGACTCGCGTCGGCGACCCGCTTGTGTCAGCCTCCCAGATGTCGTGAGCGCGACGCCGATCCGGCTCGATCCGCCCGACGAGGCGGAAGTCGACGACCTCCTCGCCTACTGGGAGGCCGCGAACTTCCTCACGGTCGGGCAGATCTACCTGCAGGCGAACCCGCTGCTGCGCGAGCCGCTGCGCCCCGAGCACATCAAGCCGCGCCTGCTCGGGCACTGGGGGACCTCGCCGGGACTGAGCCTCGTCTACGCGCAGCTCAACCGCATGATCCGGGCGACCGGGGACGACGTCCTCTTCGTCGCCGGCCCCGGACACGGCGGCCCGGCGGTGGTCGCCAACGTCTACCTCGAGGGGACCTACTCGGAGGTCTATCCGGAGGTCTCCCTCGACGAGGCGGGGCTGCTGCGCCTGGTGCGCCAGTTCTCGACCCCGGGCGGGATCCCCAGCCACGTCAGCGTGCCGACGCCGGGCTCGATCCACGAGGGGGGCGAGCTCGGCTACGCCCTGGTCCACGCGTTCGGGGCCGCCTTCGACCATCCCGACCTGATCGTCGCCTGCGTGATCGGCGACGGCGAGGCGGAGACGGCACCGCTGGAGGGCTCTTGGAAGGGAGTCCGCTTCCTGAACCCCGCCCGCGACGGTGCGGTCCTGCCGATCCTCCACCTGAACGAATTCAAGATCTCCGGGCCGACCGTGCTCGGGCGGGCGCGCGAGGAGGAGATCGCGGCGCTGCTGGCAGGCCACGGCTACGCGGCGCGCTTCGTCGGCGGCACCGATCCGCGCGCCGTCCACCACGACTTCGCCGTGGCGCTCGGCGAATGCCGCGAGGCGATCGCCGCGATCCAGAGCGCGGCGCGGGCGGGCGGCGCCTCGGAGCTGCCCCGGCCGGCGATCGTCCTGCGCACGCCGAAGGGCTGGACCGGGCCGAAGGTGGTCGACGGGGTCCCGGTCGAGGGCACCTTCCGCGCCCACCAGGTCCCGCTCGGACAGGTGCGCGAGAACCCCGAGCACCTGGCGATGCTGGAGGAGTGGATGCGCTCCTACCGACCCGAGGAGCATTTCGACGAGCGGGGCACGCCGCGGGGAGCGGCGGCGAGCGCGCCGCCGGAGGGCGAGAAGCGGATGGGTGCGACGAGCTACGCCAACGGCGGGCGGCGGCTCGTGCCGCTGGCGATCCCGGACCCGGCCGGCTACGCGATCGACGTCGAGGGGCCGGGAACCCGGCGGGCCGAATCGACCCGCCGCCTCGGCGAGCTGCTGCGCGACGTCTACACGGAGAACGACGCCGAGGCGAACTTCCGCCTCTTCTGCCCCGACGAGACGAACTCGAACCGCCTCGGCGCCGTCTTCGAGGTCGAGGACCGCTGCCTCCTCGACGCCGCTCCCGGCGACGACCACGTCTCCCCCACCGGCCGGGTGATGGAGGTCCTCTCCGAGCACAACTGCCAGGGTTGGCTCGAGGGCTACCTGCTGAGCGGCCGCCACGGGCTCTTCGCCACCTACGAGGCGTTCGCGATGGTGTCGGCGTCGATGGCGATCCAGCACACCAAGTGGCTGGAGGAGATGCGGCGGCTCGAGTGGCGCGCGCCGGTCGCCTCGCTGAACGTGCTGCTCACCTCGACCTGCTGGCGCAACGACCACAACGGCTTCAGCCACCAGGGGCCGGGGCTGATCGACACGATGATCAGCCTGCGCGGCGAGGTCGTCCGCGTCTACTTCCCGCCCGACGCCAACACCCTGCTCACGGTCGCCGACCACTGCCTGCGCAGCCGCGACTACGTGAACCTGATCGTGATCGACAAGCAGCCGCAGCTGCAGTACCTGCGCTACGAGGAGGCGGTCGAGCACGCCCGGGTGGGCGCGTCGCGCTGGGACTGGGCCGGGAACCGGCCCGAGGATCCGGACGTCGTCCTCGCCGCCGCGGGCGACATCCCGACGATGGAGATCGTCGCCGCCGCCGACCTGCTGCGGCGCCATGCCCCGGAGCTCGGCGTGCGCGTCGTCGACGTGGTCGACCTGATGACGCTCTTCCCGCCCGACGCCCACCCGCACGGGCTCCCCGAAGAGGTGTTCGAAGGCCTCTTCGGCCGCGGCCTCGAGGTCGTCTTCGCCTTTCACGGGTACGCCCGCGCCCTCCACCAGGTGCTGCACGGCCGCCCGCACCCGGGCCGCTTCCACGTCCGCGGCTTCAGCGAGCAGGGGACGACGACCACCCCCTTCGACATGGTCGTGCTGAACGGGATGAGCCGCTACCACCTCGCGCTGATGGCGCTGGAGCGGGCGCCGCGCAGGCCGGCGGGCGCGGCCGACCTCGAGGCCCACTGCCACGCGATGCTCGCCCGCCACCACTCCTACGTGCGCGAGCACCTCGAGGACATGCCCGAGGTCCGCGACTGGACCCTGGCCCGGGCCGAGTGAGCGGCGCCGACACGATCCTCACCGTCAACGCCGGCTCCTCGAGCCTGAAGCTGCGGCTGCTCGGGCCGGGCGACGAGATCCTGGCGACGCGCGACGGGGCGCCCGGCGACGACCCGGAGGCGCTGCGCGAGGAGCTCCGGGCGATCCTCGACGCGGGCCCAGAGCCCGATGTCGCGGCCCACCGCGTGGTGCACGGCGGCGCCGAGCTCGACCGCGCGATGCTGGTCGACGCGGGCGTCGAGGCGGAGCTCGAACGCCTCGCCAACCTGGCGCCGCTGCACAACCCGCAGGCCGTGCGGGCGATCCGGGCGCTCGCCGAGGTCGCCCCCGGCCTCCTCACCGTCGCCTGCTTCGACACCGCCTTCCACGCCGAGCTGCCCGCCGCCGCGCGGACCTACGCGCTGCCCGCCGCCTGGAGCGACGGCGCGATGCCGCTGCGCCGCTACGGCTTCCACGGCCTCTCCCACGCCTACGCCGCCCGGCGCGCCGCCGAGCTGCTCGGCGCGCCGCCGGCGGACCTGCGCCTGGTCACCGCCCACCTCGGCGCGGGCGCCTCCCTGGCCGCGGTCGCGGCGGGCCGCTCGGTCGACACCACGATGGGCTTCACCCCGCTCGAGGGCCTGGTGATGGCGACCCGGGCGGGCTCGGTCGACCCCGGCCTCCTGCTCTGGCTGCAGCGCCACCGCGGGATCGGGCCGGAGGAGATGGAGCGGGCGCTCGACCGCGAGGCCGGCCTGCTCGGCCTCGCCGGCACCGCCGACATGCGCGAGGTCGTCGCCGGCGCCGCCCGGGGCGAGGAGCGCGCCGCCCTCGCCCTGGACGTCTACGCCCACCGCCTCGCCGCCTCGATCGCCGCGATGGCGACGGCGATGGGCGGCCTCGACGCGCTCGTCTTCACCGGCGGCGTCGGCGAGAACTCCGCCGCCGTCCGCGAGCGCGCCTGCGCCGCCACGGCGTTCCTCGGCCTAGAGCTGGACGCGATCCGCAACGACCGCGGCGCCCCGGATACCGCGCTCTCACCCCCGGGCGCCGCCGTCCCCGTCGTCCTGGTCGCCGCCCGCGAGGACCTCGAGATGGCCCGCGAGACGCGCGCGGTCCTGGGCGCCTGAGGCCTCGAGGAGGGGCTCATTCGTGGCGCGCCGCAGCCCGCCCCGACGTCGGGGGCCATCACCGCATCCCATCAGCGCGCCGACGAGGCACCATCCGTGCGACGGCGACCCGCAGGCGTGGGCAAACCCCGGATGGAGGGCGGCGCGCGCCGACCTAGGTTCGGGTCGGCAATCGCAAGCGGGCTGCGCCAGGCCCCGAGACAGGAGAGATCAATGTCCACCAACGCCATCCACCTCCGGCACCTCGTCGCCGTCCACGACGAAGGGGTCGAGGAGAAGTCCGAGGGCGCCGCCTCGATCTCGATCGAGACGATCGCCTACTGGGCCGTCGTCGCGTCGATCTACATGGGGTTCGGGTTCCTCTGGTACTACTCGTTCAAGGAGAAGCTCTTCGACGACGGCGGCACGATGCCGGCGGGGCTCGCCAAAGGGTACGCGGGCACCTTCGTCGATTCCTTCCCCGGCCTGAACGCCACCTGGACGATCCTCGGCATCGTCGAGGCGATCGCCTTCGCCGGCTTCGTCGCCAGCATCCTCACCGGCGAGTTCCTGCCGACCCGGCGCAAGCCGATCCTCGTCGCCTCGCTGGGCGTCTCGCTGATCACCTTCGCGCTCTTGATCTTCGGCCAGGAGCTGACCAGCGAATTCGAAGGCGTCGCCCAGGCGTTCGGCTATTTCGGCGCCACCGTCGTGACCCTGCTCCTCGTCCAGATCCTGCCGCCGCGGCGCGGCATCTGGAAGCCGGCCGACCGGTAAGTGGACCGATGGCCGGCGTCGATCCCCGCAACGACGGCTCCCCCGCACCGCTGCTGGAGGCGCGCGATCTCAAGCGCGCCTTCGGCAGCGGGGCGACCGCGGTGCAGGCGCTGCGCGGCGTCAGCCTGAGCGTCGCCGAGGGCGAGATGGTCGCGATCATGGGGCCGTCGGGATCCGGCAAGAGCACGCTGCTCCACATCCTCGGCGCGCTCGACCGCCCCGACGCCGGCTCGGTCTCGATCGACGGGCGCCGCTACGACGACCTCTCCGACCGCGAGCTGACCCACCTCCGCGGCGAGGTCTTCGGCTTCGTCTTCCAGTTCTTCAACCTGCTGCCGACGCTGAGCGCGGCGGAGAACGTGCTGCTGCCGGCGCTCGTCAACGGCGAGCGGCCGGCCCGCTACGCGACCCGCGTCGACTCGCTGCTGGCCCGGGTCGGGCTCGCCGGCCGCGCCGCCCACCTGCCCACCGAGCTCTCCGGCGGCGAGCAGCAGCGGGTCGCGATCGCCCGGGCCCTGCTGCGCCACCCGCGCCTCGTGCTCGCCGACGAGCCGACCGGCAACCTCGACTCGAAGGCCGGCGCCACCGTGATGCGACTGCTGCGCGCGGTCGTCGACGAAGGGGAGACCGTCGTCATGGTCACCCACGACCCCGCCGCGGCGGCACTGGCCGACCGGGTCGTCTTCCTGCGCGACGGCGAGATCGCGGGCGAGGTCGAGGGCGGCGCCACGGCGAGGGTGATCGACGCCTTCCGCGACGTCGAGTCCGGCGCGCGGCCGGCCCGGGCGGCGGCGTGAACGGGGCCGCCCACCCGCAGGGCGTGCGCCTGCACGGCTTCGCCGGCCTCGGCGCGCGCTCGCTGCGGGCCCGGCCGCTGCGCTCCGGCCTGACCATGGCCGGGATCGTCCTTGGCGTCGGCATGGCCTTCGGCGTGCTCGTGCTGGTGGCGACGATCCACTCCAGCTTCGACCGCCTCTTCGACGCGATCTACGGCAACACCAGCGTCGTCGTCAGTGGCCGCTCCTCGGTCGGCGAGGTGCCGCAGCGGACGCTCGGCGAGATCCGCGAAGTCGAAGGAGTGGACGCGGCGGTCGGCCGCGTGATGGGCATCTTCCGCGTGATCGGCGACGAAGGGAAGGCGCAGAGCGGCTCCTCCTCCACCCTCTTCGTCGCCGGCCAGAACCTGCGCGGGCCGGACCCGAGCGGCAGCGAAATCGTCGCCGGGCACAAGGCCCGCGGCCCGGGCCAGATCCAGCTCGAGCAGTCGTGGGCCGCCGCGCGCGGGCTCGAAGTCGGCGACCGCCTGCGCCTCGCGACGCCGGCGGGGCGGGCGAACCTGCTCGTCGCGGGCACCTTCCGCTTCAACGCCTCGGTCGACCTCGGCGGCTACGGGATGGCCGCCGCGCCGCTCGGCTCGGTGCGCCGGATGACCGGCAAAGCGACCGGCTGGGACGAAATCAGCGTGATCGCGGCGAGCGGTGTCGAAGACCAGGCGCTGAGTCGGCGGATCCGCGCCGCGGTCGGGCTGGGGGTCGAAGTCGACACGCCCGCGTCCAAGGGCGAAGAAGTGAACGAAGCGATGTCGAGCCTCGACATCGTCCTCTACTTCTTCTCCGGGATGGCGATCTTCGTCAGCGCCTTCCTGATCCTCAACTCCTTCAACATGACCGTGCTTCAACGGATCCGCGAGATCGGCACGCTGCGCGCGCTCGGGGCCTCGCGGCGGCGGATCGCGGTCTCGGTGCTGGGCGAAGCGCTGGCGCTGGCGGTCCCCGGGTGCGCGCTCGGCCTCCTGCTCGGGATCGGCCTCGCCGAACTGCTGGCGGCGGCGATGCGGAGCTTCTTCGGCCTGCCGATCGCCTCGCTGAGCGTGACCGCCGGGGCGGTCGTCGCCGCGGTCGCGGTCGGGTTGCTGGCGACCGCCGCGGGCGCGCTCTACCCGTCGCTGCGGGCCGGCCGCGTCGCCCCGGTGCGAGCCCTGACCGGCGCGGTGCGCGCCGAGGGGCGGCCAGGATGGCGGCGCGCGCTCGTCGGCGTCCTCCTGTTCCTCCCCGGAATGGCGGTCGGCGGGCTGTTCTGGTTCAGCAACGCCGGCGGCACCACGACCGCGGCCGTGGTCGGGATCGGCTCCACGATGACGATGTTCGTCGGCATGGTGCTGCTGGCGCCGTTCCTGGTGATGCCGCTGATCGACCTGCTCGCGCGTCCGGTGCGGGCGCTGATGCCCTCGGAGGGACGGCTCGCCTCCGACTCGCTGCGGATGAACCCGCTGCGCACCTCCGCCACCGTGGCGGCGCTCGTCGTGACGCTTTCGGTGGTGGTCGTCAACTCGACCATGAGCGCCAGCTTCCTCGGCACGATCTCCGACCAGCTCGATGCCCACTTCGCCCGCGACCTCACGGTGCAGCCGCTCGGCTACACCAGCTACGGGCCGCCGGTGAGCGGCATCGCCCCGTCGCTGCGACAAGAGGTCGCGCAGCTGCCGGCGGCGGGAACCGTGACGCCCGAGCGCATCGCCTACATGCGCCACCTGCCGGTCGGCGGCGAACAGGGGCTCCTCACCGCGGTCGACCCGAGGCAGTGGCCGCGCGTCGACCGCACCGAGTACGAAGGCGCGACCACCGCCCAGGCGATGGCCGGGCTTGCCGCGGGCGGCGTGGTGCTCGGCAGGGGCCTCGCCGAAGACAACGGGCTGGGCGTCGGCGACACGATCACCCTGCGTGGGGCGGGCGGCGTCGTCCGCGCCCCGGTGGTGGCGACCGTCGACACGCTGGAAGGCAGCGGCAACCTGATCACGGTGTCGCTGGCGACGATGAAGCGCGCCTACGGCATCGACTCGGACTCGATCCTCGCGGTCACCGCCGCCTCGCCGGCGATGCGCCCGGCGCTCGATCGCCAGGTGAACGCGCTCCTCGACCGCCGCTACCCGGGCTTCGAAGCCGTCTCCAACGCCGAGGTCAAGCGGCAGTACGAAAACGCGGTGAACCAGCAGTTCTCCTTCTTCGACGCGATCGTCGGCATCGCCGTGATCGTCGGCCTGCTCGGCATCGTCAACACGCTCTCGATGGCGGTGCTGGAGCGCACCCGGGAGATCGGCGTCCTGCGCGCCCTCGGCGGCTCCCGTTGGCGCATCCGCCGCACGATGCTCGCCGAGAGCCTCCTGATCTCGATCGCCGGCAGCCTGGTCGGCATCGGCCTCGGCCTCCTGGTCGGGATCGTCTGGATCATCTCGGTCCGCGAAAGCACCCTGGTCGGCCTCCGGCTCGCGATCCCGACCGGCATCCTCGTCGCGATCGCCGCCCTCGGCGTCCTGATCGGCGCCCTCGCCGCGATCGTCCCGGCGCGTCGCGCCGCGCGCCTGGACCCGCTGAAGGCCCTGACCTACGAGTGAGCGCGGGCGGCGGGCCGGCCGTACACGCCACTTCGGGGCGCCGACGGCCCGTCCTGGGCGCCTCATGGGGGTCCTGGCAGGCTGTGACCCCCATGAGGCGCCCAGGACGTGAGGCGTTCGTGGGAGAGGCGGCGGGGGTTCGTCACGATGTCCACGGGTCCGTCACGAACTACGAGGACTCGTCAAGGTCTCTCAAGGATCGGTCCCCTGGGACGGCCGCGACGTCATGCCCGTGGAGCCTGTGGCGCCTAACTCGCGTATGGAGCGAGTTAGGCGCCACGGCAGAGGCCTGGGTGGTGGGAAGGCATGAGGAAGACGGGAGGAGGCGGGTGAACCACTCGCCGGCGAGCGGCGCGACCAGGTCGAGGGCTCCGGGCTCTTCGAAGAGGCGGGTGGCGGCGGGGACGGCCGCCGCCTGGTGGCGGCAGCGCAGCCGTTCGGCCGCCTGCTCGTTCAACCCGAGCACCTGCCAGTCGGCGCCGCCGACGATCAGAGGGTCGGTGAGATCACCTGCTCGAGGGCGTCACCGGCCAGGTCGGGGCGACCGCCGCGGGAGACGACCGCGTGGACGGCGGAGCCAACGTGCGCGGCCGCGCGCAGCGCCGCAGCCGCCCCGGTCGAGGCGCCGAAGTAGAAGATCGGCAGCGTCCCCGGTTCGGCGTCCACCCTGACGGGTCGGGCGGCGGATCGGCACTCACGCGCAGCGGTGGCACCTCGCGCCCGAGGTCCAGCAGATGCGCGACCTCGCCATCCGATACTGGCGAGAAGTCGACGTAGAACTGGCCGACCCCCGTGGCAGCCGTTCGGTTCCTCCAGGCAGACGACCTCGTCGAAGTCGGTGGCGAGGCGGTCTGCCATGGACCCCATCCCGGCGGCCATCACATCAGCAGGGATCCACGGCAGGCGTGCGGTGTCCCCCGGATGGTCAAGGCCTCGGCGGGGCTTACCGTGGACCCACGATGTCGGTCAACGACTCCACCCGATCGCCGCAACCGGCCCGCTCCGGCTTCACGCTGATGATCGCCTCGATGGCGCTGATCTTCTCGGTGGGCACCATGCTGGCGGTCGCCTTCAAGCTGAACGACATGCGCGACGGCTCGGGCACCTACGCCCTCCCGCATGCCAAGGCGATGATGGGCGGCGGGAACGTGCACGGCTCGATGATGGGCGGCGCCTACGGTGCCGCCGGCGCGACGACCCAAGGCGAAGCCCAGGAAGTCCAGATCGTCGTCAAAAGCGACGAAGAGCACGCCAAGCGCGGACCGGAAGGCGCCTGGCACGATGCCTTCCTGCCGGCCACTTTCACCGTCCGCCCCGGCGCGACCGTGAAGGTGACGTTCCTGAACTACGACGAAGGCGAACACAGCTTCACCTCGATGCCGCTGGGCCTGAACGTGGTCATCGCCCCCGGTTCCGCCAAGCACCCGAAGGCGACGACCTTCACCTTCCGTGCGCCCTCCCGGAGCGGCACCTACCTCTGGTACTGCGCCCGCCCCTGCGACGAATGGGCAATGGCCCACGTCGGCTACATGCGCGGCTACGTGAAGGTCACGTAGGAGGCCCGGACGAACCGCGCATCGGGAGTCCAGGACACCGCCACACCCACCTCGGACGGCCGCCCGCCCGCATCTACGTCGGGTACGCCACCGCACCCGTCTCCTCGTCGACCACCGAGATCGCGGCGGCGGGGCACGCTTCGGCGGCCGCCAGCAGGACCTCCAGCGGGGCGGTGCCGATCACGACGGCGATGTCGTCGAGTTGGAACACCTCGGGCGCCAACTCGACGCAGTCTCCGTGCGCCAGGCACTCGTCCGGGTCGATCACCGGTACGTAGCTCATACGGCGAGCTCCTTTCTCTCGACGGCGCGCGCGCCGTCTTCGATCTGCTTGCGAAGGTGTCGGATCGCGGCGGGCCTGCCCACCGCGAGGCCCGCGACCGGGACGCCGGCGCGGGTGAAGAGAACCTCGAAGTCGCGCGCAGCAGGGTCGCCCTCGACCTGGGTTGCGTCCGCGCCGCCGGGGTCGCCGACGCACTGCACGCGGAGGCCGAACTGGTCGCTCCAGAAGCTGGCGAGCGGCGCCTTGCCCGGATCCTCGCCGAGCATCGCCTTCGCCACGGCGGCACCCTGCCAGGCGGCCGCCTCCCAGTGCTCGGTGCGGTGGTGGCGACCACTCACCGGGTCGAGCGACAGGGCGGCGTCGCCGGCGGCGAAGACGTCGGGAATGGCGGTTCGCCCGGCCGCGTCGACCGGGACGCCGTCGGCGAAGCCGTGCTCGGCGAGCCAGGCGGTTGCGGGGACGGTGCCGATGCCGACCACGACCAGGTCACAGGGGATCCGCTCACCGTCGGCGAGCACCAGCTCCTCCACGTCCTCTCCGCCGCGCGCCTCGGCGAGGGCGGCCCCGAGGCGGACCTCGACGCCCTCCTCGCGGTGGAGGTCGGCGAACCAGCCGCCCAGCTCGGCACCCAGGATCGGCGCGAGCGGCGCCGGCAGCGCCTCGATCAGCGTCACCTCGGCCCCCAGGCCGCGCGCCGTGGCGGCGACCTCCTGCCCGATGAACCCGGCGCCGACGATCGCCAGCCGCACGCCGGGCGCCAGGCCCAAGCGCAGGCGGCGCGCGTCGGCCGCGCAGCGCAGAACGTGGACGTTGCGGTGCGCGAGGAAGGGCAGCCGCCGAGCCGCGCTCCCCGTCGCGATCAGCAGCCGACCGTAGGGGAACCGGGCGCCGGACCCGAGGCGCACACGCCGCCCGAACGGGTCGAGGGAGGCGGCGGGGTCGCCGAGCACCAGCTCGACCTCGTGCTCGCGGTACCAGTCGCGCGGCCGGTAGGCGAGGCTCTCCTCCCCGATCTCGCCCGCCAGGACCTTCTTCGAGAGCGGCGGGCGGTCGTACGGCGTCAGCGGCTCGGCGCAGACGATCCGCACCGGTCCCTCGTAGCCGCGCCGCCGCAGGGTCTCGGCCGCCCGCTGGCCGGCCAGGCCGCCGCCGACGATGAGGACGCCCATGTGCCTCATGAGGCCTCCTCGACCGGGGTCGCGCTCAGCCGCGGCACCGTCCGGCGTGGCGCGGCCGCGGCCGCGGGCCGCGCGCGCCGCCGACCGAGCAGCCGGTAGACGAAGAGCCCGCCGATCACCGGCGCGGTGAGGATCACCCACCAGCGGAACCAGACCGCGGTGGCGTCGGTGCCCGCGCCGAGCGCGTGGACGAGGCCGAGGACGTAGACGACGACGGTCGCCCGATGGGCCTTGCGCCACAGCCGCGCCCCGATCCGCCTGCGGGCGTAGAAGCTCAACCCGAGCAGCGCGGCGAGATAGCCGCCGACGATCCCGAGGGCGGTGAAGAACGTCTTGTAGCCCATCGCGAACGGGACCGTGACGCCCGCCACGCCGGGGTTCAGCCACGGGTCGCCGAGCAGGGTGATCCCGTGGAGGGCGATCGCGACGAGCCCGGCAAGCGCCGTGTGCTCGTGGACCGCCAACAGCTTCTTGGAGAAACCCGGGCGGCGCATCACCCTCCCGGCCATCGCCAGCCCGAGGCCGACGGAGATCGTGATCAGCGCGAAGGCGACGAGGCCGGAGGCGCGGCTCGCGAGCCACCAACCGTGGCTCTGCAGGGTCGTGGTCAGGGCTTCCTTCATGCCGCCGCCTCCGCCGGCTCGAGATCCTCGGCGGCCGGAGCGGGGACCACGGCGATCGGCCCGACCGCCTCGACCGTGCCGTCGTCGTGGACCATCAGGCCGCCCTTCTCGAGCAGGACCCGTCGCCCCTCGACCGGCCCCGACAGGAGCGCGGCCTTGGCGCGCGTCTCCGCCTCCAGCGCGGTGTCGCCGAGCGCGGTCGCGCCGACCAGCCCGGTCCAGGCCGGCTCGCCGGTCGCCGGGTCGAGCAGGTGGTGGACGAAGCGGCCGTCGGCGTCGCGCCAGATCCGCACGTTGAGGCCGGAGGTGGCGATGCCGCCGAAGCCGAGCCTGATCAGGTGGGCGCGCGCGCCGCTCAGCGGGTGCTCGACGAAGACCTCGTAGGGCCAGGTGAGCGCGCCTGCGCCGCCGATCCTGATGTCGCCGCCGCAGTCGACGACGAAGCGCGGGTAGCCACGGAGACGGGCCGCGACCAGGTCGGCGGCGAGACCCTTGCCCGAGCCGCCGGTGTCGAAGCGCAGGCCGGGTGGCCGCACCACCTCGCCCGCCTCCTCGTCGACCGCGAGCTCGCGCCAGCGCGAGTCGTCGCGCCGACGCGCCGGGCGGCGTAGGGGCGCCGAGCGCAGCGCCTCGGCCAAGGGCTCGCCCGCGAGGCCGGCGCGCGACTCGACGTAGCCGACCCGCTCGATCTCGCCGACCAGGGTCGGGTCGACGAGGCCGCCGCTCAGCTCGGCCGACTCGATCCCGGCGCGCACCGCCCGCCGCAGGAGCGGCGAGGCCGGGAACCGTTCGCGCGGATCGCCGTTCAGCGCGCAGAGCTCGCTCTCGGGCCGGAAGCGCGAGAGCGCCGCGTCGAACTCTTCGACGAAGCGGCGGGCACCGGCGGCGGCCTCGGCCGCCGCGGGGAGGTCGGCGCCCGCCGGAGGCTCGCCGATCAGGAACCTGACGTGGCTGCCCATCGCGTCGAAGGTGAGGTCGTGTTCCCTCATCAGGAGGCGGAGGTCGTGATCGGTTCGACCGGGACTTGCGTCGCGGCCGCGGAGCCGAGCGCCGGGCCGCTGACGACGCGGTCGACGCCGGGGCTCGGGACGACGGTGGTGACGATCCGGCGTTTGATCACCTTGCGCACCTGGACGGGCCGCGCCGCGGTGGTCGTGCCGGCGGTCGTCCCGCGGCTGAGCTGGAAGGTCAGGAGCGCGAAGAGCACCGCGAAGAGGGCGGCCGAGGCCCAGAAGACGACCAGGCCACCGGATCTGCCCACCGGGCGCGGCGGGACGGGGCGCGGCTCAGTCATCGTGGCCGCCTCCGTGCCCACCCTCGGACTCGCCACCGCCACCGCTGGTCGAGGTGGTGACCGCGCCGCCGCCGGATTCGCCGGCCGGCGCCGCCGCGGCGCCGCTGGTGGAGGTCGTCACCGGGGCCGCCGCGGATTCCGATTCGATGGCCGCGGTCGCGCCGCTGGTGGAGGTCGTGACCGGTTCGGAGGAGTAGGTCGAGCCTTGCGTCGCGGTGCCGGTCGAGGAGCTGCCCGTCGCGACGGCGGCGGGCGCGGAGGGGGCGGCAGGAGCACCGCCCCCTTTCGCGTATGCGCCGACGCCGAGGCCGGCCGCCGGACGAGGATGCTTCGGCTTGGCGTGCTTGGTCACGTGGATGGTCCGCTTGATCACCTTCGTGTGGATGACCGGCTTGTCGGCGACGCTCTTCTCCGGGGACGCCTGCCGATGGCCTTGGCCGAGCGCGAGCCCGGCGATCCCGCCCAGGCCGACGACCGTGGCGGCAGCGGCGATGCGGGTCTTCAGTCTGGTCACGTCCTGCTCCTCGTCGATGGGGTGTTCGGGCATCTTGCGAGGGGTCCGTCAAAGGGCCGGAAAGGACCGGGTAAAGCCGCGGCAAAATCTGTGGTGAAACCCCCGGATTCGGCTCTGCAGCGGGCTATCGTCGCCACATGGCCTACGCGCGGACCAACCCCCGCATCCTCGTCGTCGAGGACGAGGAATCGATCGCCCGGCCGTTCGCGGAGGCGTTGCGACGGGCAGGCTTCGAGCCGCTCGTCACCGGCACCGCGGCGGGCGCGCTGGAGCTCGCCGACTCGGCCGCCCCCGACCTCGTGATGCTCGACCTGGCACTCCCCGACGGCGACGGACGCGACGTCTGCCGCCACCTGCGCCGCCGCTCCGAGGTGCCGATCGTGATGCTCACCGCGCGCGGGACCGAGACCGACAAGGTCGTCGGCCTCGAGCTCGGTGCCGACGACTACGTGGTCAAGCCCTTCAGCGCCGCCGAGGTGATCTCCCGCATCCGCGCCGTCCTGCGCCGCAGCGGCCCGACCGAGCCGCTGGCGCGCGGCCCGCTGCGGGCCGGCGAGCTGGAGGTCGACCTGCGGGCCCGCACCGCGCGCCTCGCCGGGCGGGACCTGGACCTCTCGCGCAAGGAGTTCGATCTCCTGGCCGAGCTGATCCGCCACCGCGGCGAGGTGGTCGGTCGAGAGGACCTGATGTCGCGGGTCTGGGACACCAACTGGTTCGGCTCGACCAAGACCCTCGACGTCCACATCGGCTGGCTGCGCCGCAAGCTCGGCGACGACGCCGCCGATCCCCGCTACATCGAGACGGTGCGCGGCGTCGGCTTCCGTTTCGTCGCGCCGGAGAGAGAGGAGCCATAAGCCTCCGTGCGCTCCTCCTGCTGGCCCTCGCCTACGTGCTGCTGCTGGCGCTGATCGCGCTCGGCGTGCCCTTGGCGCTGAGCCTGCGGGACCGGGTCAACTCGGAGGTCCGCAGCCAGGCCCAGAGCCAGGCCCAGGTGGTCGCAGGCTCGGCCGCCGAGCTGCTCGAACCGCCCCGCCGCCGCGTCCTCGAGCGCCTCGCCCGCACCTCGGCGGCGAGCGTCCGCGGCCGCGTGATCGTCGTCGACGCCCGCGGCCGCCTGCTCGCCGACTCGGCCGGACAGCCGGCCGGGACGAGCTACGCCGATCGACCCGAGGTGCGCTCTGCCCTGGACGGCCACGGTAAGCAGATCACCCGCGACAGCGAAACGCTCGGCGCCGAAATCCTCGCCACCTCGGTCCCGGTCTTCGAGCACGGCCGGCCGCGCGGGGCGGTGCGGATCACGCAGAGCGTCGAAGCGGTCCACCGGGCGATCCGCACCTCGATCCTCGACGTTGCCGCGCTGGCCGCGATCGTCCTCGCGATGGGGCTGGTCGTCGGCTGGCTGATCGCGGCCCAGATCGCCCGGCCGATCCGCCGACTCGACCGCACCGCGCGGCGCGTCGCCGGCGGCGATCTCGACGTCGAGGCGACCGTCGAGGGCAGCGCCGAGCAACGCTCCCTCGCCCGCACCTTCAACGAGATGACCGCTCGGGTGCGGCGCCTCCTGCGCGTGCAGCAGGACTTCGTCGCCGACGCCTCCCACCAGCTCCGCACGCCGCTGACCGGGCTGCGCCTGCGCCTCGAGGCGCTCGGCGAGCGGTTCCGCGACGACCCGCCCGCCGAGGCCGAGGTCGACGCGGCGATGGCCGAGATCGACCGCCTCTCCCACGTCGTCGACGAGCTCCTGATCCTCAGCCGGGCGGGCGAGCACGACCGGCCCGGTGAGACGGTCGACCTGGGCGACGCCGCCCGCCGCGCCGCCGAGCGGTGGCACGGCGCCGCGGCAGCCCACGGCATCGAGCTCGAGCTGGGGCCCGACGGCAGCGGGGCGAGCGCCTGGATCTCGCCGCCCGACCTCGATCGGGCGCTCGACGCGCTGGTCGAGAACGCGCTGGTCTACTCGCCGGAAGGCTCGACCGTGACGATCGAATACGCACCGGGCGCGATCGAGGTGCTCGACCGCGGCCCCGGCCTGGCGGCAGGAGAGGAGACGGCGGTCTTCGAGCGCTTCCGCCGCGGCAGCGCCGGCCGCGCGAGCCCGACCGGGACCGGCCTCGGGCTGGCGATCGCCCGGGAGCTGACGCGGCAATGGGAAGGCGACGTCCGGCTCGTGCCGCGCGAAGGCGGCGGCCTGCGCGCCGTGATCGAGGTGGCGCGATGAAGGTGCCGACTACCCTGCGCTGGGTCGGCCTGGCCGTGCTCGGGCTGGTGATCGCGGCCGCCGTCGCGATCGCCGCGAGCACCCTGGCAAGCCAACAGATCGGCATCGCCTCCGAATCGGTTTCGGCGGGGGATTCGCTGGCGCCGCCGATCACCTCCTCGCCGCAGGCCCATTCAGAACGGGACGATCAGTCCCCGGCGCCGCAGCAGACCGAAGGCGGCCACAAGGAGCCCCCGGCTGCCGAAGCCCCCGCCCCGCCGCCGGAATACCCCCCCGCGCCACAGGCGGAATCCGGGAACGACGACGGGGGCGGCGGCGAAGGAGGCGGCGGCCGCGACGATTAGTCGTCGGTGAACGACCCGCCTCCTCCCGCCGTGCTCGCCTGGGTGACGATCGGCCGGCGGCCCACTTCGGTGCCGGTACCCGCGGCGACGGCGGCGGTCGAGCCGCTCGCGCTCGTCACGATCGGGGCGCGCCCGCCGCCGACGGTGCGCACCGAGCCCACCGGTGAGATGAGGCCATGGTTCGTCCCGAGCGCCGCGCCGCCGAGGGCCGCCAGGCCGACCACCGTCGCGCCGGCCGCGACCTTCGCGCGTCGATTTCCGTTCATCTCGCTTCTCCTGTCGAGGGACTTTTCTCGATTCTGCGCCCCACCCGGTAAAGCGCCGGCAAGGACCGGGCAAACCTTCCTGCCACCGGGCGACCGACCGGTCGCCCGGCGCGGTCAGACCCGCAGCGCGCGGAGCGCGTTGAGGATCACCGCGAGGTCGATCCCCTCCTGCAGCAGCGCCCCCGCCAGCGGCGGCAGGTAGCCGAACGCGGCGACGCCCATCGCCGCCAGGCTGAGCCCCATGCCGACGACGACGCTCTGGCGTGCGATCCGCAGGGCGCCGCGGCCGGCGTGGACGGCGTCGGCGACGCGGTCGATTCGGTCGACCGTGATCACCGCGTCGGCGGTCTCGGAGGAGACCGTCGCCCCGGCGGCGCCCATCGCGACGCCGACGTCGGCCAAGGCGAGGGCCGGGGCGTCGTTGACGCCGTCGCCGACCATCATCACCGGGCCCCGCGCGGGGTCGGCCCCCAGCCGCCGGATCACCTCGAGCTTGTCCTGGGGCGACCGTTCGGCGTAGACGCGATCGACGCCCAGTTCGCGACCGATCCGCTCGGCGACCGAGCGGCGGTCGCCGGAGACGAGCGCCACCTGGCGAACCCCCTCCCCGCGAAGGCGCTCGACGATCCCGGCGGCGTCCGGGCGCAGATCGTCGGCCATCACGATCACCCCGGCCACCGCGCCGTCGACGCCGACCATCACCCGTGCCTCGCCGGAGCCGAGCCCGTCGACCGTCGACGCCGCGTCGATCTCCTTGCGGGGGATGCCGCGATCGGCGAGGAAGTCACGGCTGCCGACCGCGACCCGACGCCCCTCGACGGTTCCGGCGATGCCCTGGCCGGGGTCCTCCTCGACCTCGCCCGGCGCCTCCGTCGTCAGCCCCGCCTCGGCGGCAGCCGTGGTGAGCGCGGTGCCGAGGACGTGCGCGGACATGCTGTCCACCGAGGCCGCGAACGAGAGGACCTCGGCCGGCTCGAAGCCGTCCCGCGGCAGGATCTCCCGCACCTCGGGCGTCCCGATCGTCAGCGTCCCGGTCTTGTCGAAGAGCACGGTGCGGACCTGTCCCAACGTCTCGATCGCGCCGGTCCCCTTGACGATGACTCCGGCGGCGGCGGCGCGCGAGAGCCCGGAGAAGAGCGCGATCGGCGCCGCCAGGATCAGCGGACAGGGCGTCGCCACCACGACCACGGCCAGGCCGCGCACGGCGTCGCCGCTGATCGCCCAGGCGAGCCCGGCGATCAGGAGCGTCGCGGGCAGGAAGAAACCGGCGTACCGATCGGCCATCCGCACGAGCGGCGCCCGCTCGGTCTCCGCCTGCGACACCAGCCTGACCAGCGCCGCGTAGGCGCTCTCGGCCGCCGGCCGGCCGGCGCGCACCTCGAACGGCGTCCCGGCGTTGGAGGTGCCGCTGAGGACCGGCATCCCCTTGCCGACGGTGACCGGGAGCGGCTCGCCGGTGAGCGTGCTGGTGTCGATCACCGCCTGCTCGCTGACCAGAGTCCCGTCGACCGGGATCAACTCGCCGGTCCGCACGACCGCGACGTCGCCGACCTCGACCTCGTCCACGGGGACGTCCCGGAGCTCGCCGTCGACCTGGACGCGCGCCCGCTTCGGCGCCCGTTCGACCAGCGCCGTGAGCTCGCGCCGCGCCCGTGCCGAGGCGACTTCCTCGAGCGCCAGCCCGCCGGAGAACATCAGGCCGATCACCACCCCGGCCAGCAGTTCCCCGAGCGCGAGCGCGCCGACCATCGCCACCAAGGCGATCGTGTCGACGCCCATGTGGTGCTCGACCAGCACCGTCTTCGCCACTTCGAGCGCGAGCACCGCGGCGAGGAGCGCCAGGACCGTCGTCCAGATCGCGTCGCCGATCGCGGGCCCGCCGAGAAGGTGGAATGCCCCGCCCACCACGATCGCCGCGAGCGCGATCGCCGCGAGGATCCGGGCCCGGTGTCCGATCAGCCAGCCCACGACTTCGATCATCCTCCCCCACACTCAGCCGGGGTCCGTGACCCGGCGAAGTCTCATCCTCGGTTTAGCCCGGGACCCCAGCATCCGAACGATGAAGCGCCGCCTCCTCATCCCGATCGGAGCGGTCGTCATCATCGCCGCGATCGTCGCGATCGCGACCTCCGGGGGTGACGGGAACGGGGGCGGAAACCCGGTCGCCGCGCGCCGCTTCGTCCAGACCCTGGCCGTGCGGAGCGCGCGATCGCTGCCGACGCCGATCTCGGGCGAGGCGGTGGTGCCGATGGCGGGCGGGCCGCTGATCCTCGGCGGCCTCGACTCGAGCGAATCGTCGGTCTCCGGCGTCTTCCAGCTCGACCCGGCGAGCGGACGGCTGCGGGAAGCCGGGGCGCTCACCGGTCCACTGCACGACGCGGCCGCGGTCGCGCTCGGCAACCAGGTGCTGGTCTTCGGCGGCGGCACCGAAACCAGCACGGACCAGGTGCAGGCGCTGCCCGAGTCGGCGGGATCGGTGGCGTCCGGCGCCGCCGCGCACGCGGTCGGCAGGCTGCCGACCGTGCGTTCCGATCTCAGCGCGGTGACGATCGGAGGCACCGCCTACGTCCTCGGCGGCTACGACGGCAACGAACCGATCGCCTCCGTGCTCGCGACCACCGACGGCTCGCGGTTCACCGAAGTGACGAAGCTGCCCGATCCGGGGCGCTACCTCGCGGTAGCGACGCTCGGCGGGCGCATCTACGCCTTCGGCGGTGAGAGCGCGAGCGGCTCGGCGCGGGACGCGATCCAGGAAGTCGACCCGAAGGCGGGGACGGCGCGCGTCGTCGGGCACCTTCCGGAAGGCGTCGCTCACGCGAGCGCGGTGGCCCTCGGCAAGGCCGTCTACGTGCTCGGCGGCGAAGCGGACGGCACGCCGACGGACCGGATCTGGCGCTTCGAACCCGGGCAGAAGAAGGTCGTCCCGGCGGGCAGGCTGCCCCAACCGATCGCGGGCGGCGCGGCGGCGACGGTGGGCTCGACCGCCTTCCTGGTCGGCGGCACGGGAGCGGCCGGCACGGCGCTGCCGACCGTGGTGCAGCTCGAGGTTGAACGGCGGAAGGCGCCGCCACCGGAAGGCCCATCCGGCGGCGAAGGAGCCGGCGAATCGGCGAGCGCCGAAGGAGGCTGGCCGTTCTCCGGCCAACTGATGATCGCCGACCGCGGCAACGACCGCCTGCTCGTCGTCGACGCGGAAAAGAAGGTCCTCTGGCGCTTCCCCTCGAAGGCCCACCCCGCACCGCCCGGCGGCTTCTACTTCCCCGACGACGCCTTCTTCACCCACGGCGGGACCGGGATCATCTCCAACGAGGAGCAGAACGAGCGCATCGTGCAGCTTTCCTATCCCGCCGGCAAGCTGCTCTGGTCATATGGGCACCCTGGCGTGACCGGGTCGGAACCCGGCTACCTGCATGAGCCCGACGACGCCTACCTGCTGAAGAACGGGAACGTCTCGGTCGCCGACGCGGAGAACTGCCGCATCCTGCTCATCTCGCCCGCGAAGAAGGTGCTGCAGGACTTCGGCAGCCCGGAAGCGTGCACCCACGAACCGCCGCGCTACCTCGGCTCGCCGAACGGCGACACGCCGCTGGCGAACGGCAACATCCTCGTCTCCGAGGTCAACGGCTCCTACATCGACGAAATCACCCCGACGGGGAAGGTCGAATGGACGCTTCAGCTGCCGATCGAATACCCCTCGGACCCCCAACAGCTCGGCCCGGATCGCTACCTGGTCGCCGATTACACGAAGCCCGGTGGCATCTATGAATTCAACCGGGAGGGCAAGATCCTCTGGTCCTACTCGCCCTCCTCGGGCAACGGGATGCTGAACCACCCGAGCCTCGCCGAGCGGCTGCCGA
>JBPYFM010000018.1:0-2533 GCA_051986435.1 Solirubrobacterales bacterium
CGGCCACGGCCCGGGCAGGCTGTGGCCGTGGCCGAGAGGGCCGGGTGTGCGGGGGAGGCAGGCGGGACGGAGGCGTCACGGGAGTGCGGGGGGAGTGGGACGGGAGGCACACGGGAGGCTCAGGGAACCGTCACCGAAGTCCGACCTCGTCACGAAGAGCGTGAGAACTCCACGCTTCCTCCCGTCTTCCTCATGCCTTCCCACCACCCGGGCCTCTGCCGTGGCGCCTTACTCGCTCCATACGCGAGTTAGGCGCCACAGGCGCCCGTGGAGCCTTACCGTCCCAATGAGGCGGAAAAGCTCCACAGGCTCGCCGTCGCGGCCGTCCCGGGGGACCGAACCTTGAGAGACCCTGACGCGATCCCGTAGTTCGTGACGGACCCGTGCACATCGTGACGAACCCTCGCCGCCTCTCCCACGAACGCCTCACGTCCTGGGCGCCTCATGGGGGTCACAGCCTGCCAGGACCCCCATGAGGCGCCCAGGACAGCCGCCGACAATCCGAAGTGGTGCGGACGGCCGGGCCGAAGTGATGCGGACGGCCGGCCCGAAGCGCTGTGGACGCCCAGCCCACCCGGCCGGCTCGACAACCCGTCGAAGGCGCTACGGCGATTCGTCGGTCTCGCCGAACGAGGACTAAGAGGCCTGGTCGCCGTGTCGGGAGTACTCGAACTCGAGGTGTGAGACCTCCCAGTTCGAGTCCGGGACCGGGAAGAGATGACGGACCCGCGGGGTGTCGATCCGCTCGCGGTGCTGGAGGTCGCGCTCTTCCTCGGGGGCGGGCCACTCGAGGGAGTGACCGCCGCGCTCGTCGTCGACCTCGTCCAGCCAGTGGGTGGCGGTCACCTTGATCTCACCGGGGGCGGGGATCGGCTCGAGGATGCGGGTTTCCATCGGTTCGTCGTCCTCCTCGAGGTCGGGCTCGTCGTCCAGGTAGCTCTCCGCTTCGCGCAGGTCGGAGGCGAGGTCGCTCGGCGGCGCCGCCTCCACTACCTCCACCGCGTCTTCGTGGTCGGCAACCGCGAACACCGTGATCTCCGCGTCGCCGGCTTCGAGGCCGGTCGCGATCAGGGTCTCGTCGGCGGTCGTCGAGAGGTCGTTGCCGAGTTCGCCGAGGGCGGCCTTGCGGAGGAGGCGGCGGGCGCCGTCCTCGATCCAGGTCGCCAGCTCGATCGCGTGGTCGAGCATGCGGCCATTCATCAGCGCGCGCTCCAGCTCGAGCACTTCCTCGACCCGCTCCCGGGCCTCGATCCGGTCGAAGTTCTCGTCGGCGATCAGGGCCGAGGCGCGCAGCGGCAGCGAGGCGCCGACCGGTCCGTGGCCCTCGAGCACCGCGCGCAGCGCCAGCAGGTGGTCGCTGAGGCCTTCCATCGCGCTCTCGCGCTCGCATCCCATCTCGAAGCGGCCGACTGCCCAGCTGAGAGCGCTGTCGGGGTCGGGGCGCTGCTCCAGCAGCGCGGCGAAGTCGGCGAGTTCGGTGCCCTCCTCCTCGGAGAGGCGGTAGCCGCCCGGGCGGGTCGCCGGCGCGCCGGTGGTGATGCGGCGCCAGGTGTCCTCCCCGGTCGGGGCGAAGGCGAACGGCCCGAGGCCGATGCCGCCGACCTTGAACATCCGCATCACGCTGATCAGCTCGCGCAGCTGGTCGAGGGCCGCCTCCGCCCCGTCGGCCCCCTGCTCGGCGAGGGCGAGGAACTGCGGCTCCCAGGCGGCGCGGCCCATGCCCTCGCTGCGCATCGCCTCGACCGGCGCGGCGATCGAGTCGGCGCGGACGATCCGCACCCCGTTCGGCAGTTGCAGCTTGTTCATCGACATCCGCAGCCCGACGATCGGCACCAGCAGCAGGTCGGCGTCGTCGGCGCTCCGCGCTTCCGCGTCCAGCGTCGCCACCAGCGACTCCAGCCGGCCGCGGTCCAGCGCGAACCCGGTGCCCTCCTTGAAGAGCTCGACCGTGAAGACCTCCAGCATCCGCTCGGCGCGGGCGCCCGGTTCGGGCGGCACCATCTCGCCCCGCCCCTCCAGATAGGTGGAGGCGACGCCCGCCTCGACGACCGCCTCGCGGGCGGCGTTCCAGCTGGGCAGCGCGTGCAGCTCGCCGACCCGTTCGTCTACGAACCGGCCGGTCTGCGGCACGTAGCTGTAGAACGGCGAGTCCTCCGCCGTATCCGTTGCCACGTCGAAGGGAATCTGTTCCCCTTCGGCAACCATCGCGTTGTAACGGGTCGCGGCCTCGGTCGCGAGGCGGCGAAGGGATTCATTCAGCAGGAAGTCGCGCACGAGGCCTGACTTTCCCCTCAAGCCGAGGGCTCCTTCGCGTGCATGAGGGCTTGCAGGGGAACGGGCGGGTTTTTGGGATGCGCGGAGCGTGGCGGGGGCGCCGGCCGTCCACACCACTACGGGGCGCCGGCGGGCTGTCCTGGGCGCCTCATGGGGGTCCTGGCAGGCTGTGACCCCCATGAGGCGCCCAGGACGTGAGGGGTGCGGGGGAGAGCCGGTACAGGGACGTGAGGCGGTCGGACTCACGTGAGGGTGAGGT
>JBPYFM010000019.1:0-6656 GCA_051986435.1 Solirubrobacterales bacterium
GTCCCACCTCCGTCACGGATCGGTGACGGATCCGTGGGACTCCCGTCGCTCTCCCGTGACGCCCCCGCGTCCCTTCCTCCACTCATCGAAGACCCGGCCCTCTCGGCCACGGCCACAGCCTGCCCGGGCCGTGGCCGTGGCCGAGAGGGCCGCGTCCCTTTCCTCGTCCCTTCCCCGTCCCTTCCTGCCCCCGGGCGACAGCTTGCGAAGCCTGGTCCCTTTTCCGGGCGCCAGCTTGAGAGGGCCGGGTCCCTTGTCGCCCGGGCGCCAGCTTGCGAGGGCCGCGTCCCTTTCCTCGGGCGCCAGCTTGCGAGGGCCGCGTCCCTTTCCTCGGGCGCCGGCTTGCGAGGGCCGCATCCCTTCCCAGGCCCCAACTCCCGGGCGCCAGTCGGCGAGGGCGCCCCTTTCCCCCGGGACGCCAGCCCCCTCCGGCCCACAGCCCTAAGCCCGAGTCTGTGCGTCCCGCAGGGCGCGGCCTACTTGCTCGACGGTGATCACGCCGGACAGGCGACCGTCGGCATCGACCGCCATCAGGGCGCCGAGGCGGCGGAGATTTTGGTTCGACAGCAGCGACGTCAGCGGGGTGTCGTCGCGGATGAAGAGGCCGCGATCGTGATCGACGATTTCGCTCACCCGGGAGCCGGCGCGGGAGACCTCGGGGACCTCGTCGGCGGCTTCGCGGTTGAGGAGGCCGAGGAAGCGGTGGGCGGCGTCGACCACCGGGAACCAGGGCCAGCGATAACGGAGGAAGTACTCGTCGAGGGCCTGCTCGATCGAGAGGTCGCCGGGGATCGTGACCGGTTCGCGGTCCATGACGTCGGCGACCGAGATCGTGCCGATGCGGGAGTTCATGCGGGTCTGGACCGCGGCGCCTTTGGCGGCGCCGTTGATCATCACGCCGATGAGGGCGAGCCAGATGCCGCCGAAAGTGCCGAGGACCGCACCGGTCAGTGCCATGTAGATGCCGCCGACGATGAAGACGTAGCCGAAGATGCGGCCGAGGTCGGCGGCGAACTTGGTCGCCGCGTTGCGGTCGCCGGTCGTCTTCCAGGCGATCGCGCGGGCCACCCGGCCGCCGTCCATCGGGAACGCGGGCAGCAGGTTGAAGACGAGCAGCAGCAGGTTGATCGAGGCGAGCCAGGCCATCACGGCCAGCACGCCGGAGGCGCCGGACGTCGACTCGATCAGCGCCGCGTGGCTGAACTCGTGCCAGCCGCCGGCGGCGACGCCGGCCACCATCAGCGCGACGAAGATCAGTCCGGTCACCGCCGGGCCCGCCAGCGCGACACGCGCTTCGACCCCGGGCCCGTCGGCTTCGCGGTCCATCCGCGCCATGCCGCCGAAGATCCAGAGCTGGATCGAGCTGATGCCGATCCCGTTGCGGGTGGCGACGAGGGCGTGGCCGAGCTCGTGCAGGAGGATCGAGCCGAAGAAGCCCGCGGCGCTGGCGACGGCGAGGATGAACGGCGTCGTCGAACCGGCCGAGCTGCCCAACAGTTCGTCGTAGAAGTTGGACATCCAGAAGATGACCAGGAAGAGGATCACGAACCAGGACCAGTCGACGGAGATCCGGATCCCGCGGATGTGGAAGAGGGTGATGGAGCCGCCGCCCAACATCACTCAATGGTAAGCGGGTAGCGTGGCCGGCCACCTGGCCAGTCACACAGTTGGCACACCTTCCGCCGCGGCCACCGGGCGAGCCCGACCAGGCCTGGCTGCGGCCGCGGCTCGAGGAACTGGAGCGCATCCACCGCCCTCGGCCTCCAAGGGCGAGCGGCGCGCCGCCGAGTAGCTGGTCGACCAGTTCCGCGCCCTGGGCGCCGAGGCCCACATCGACGCAGCCGCCGCGCACGGCACCTGCTGGTGGCCGCGCGGGATCGACACCGGGCTCGGGCCCTCGGCGGGCTCGCCGCGCTGCGCGGCAGGCGGGACCTCGGCGCCGCCCTCGGCGCGGCGGGCATCGCCTTCGACTTCCCGCCCCACCGGCGCCGCCTCCGCGCGCTGCTGCCGACCCACACCGCCTACGACGTCTTCTGCGAGACCGGCGACTCCGACGCGACGCCGCCCACTCCGGCCTCGTCTTCCACCCCGCTGCGGCGATGGTCGAGGCCGGCGCCGGCGCTCGAGCTCCTCGACACCGCCGCCGCGGAGCTCGGCATCTGGCTCTACCCGACCTGCGCCTCCATCACGGCACCGACGGCATGGAGGCCCTTGCCGCCGGCTACGAAGGAGCGGTGATCGCGAGCTGCGACGACCTCAGACAGCCATCCAACCATCACTGGCCGAACGACCTTGCCGAGAACGTCGACTTGGCTCCGTGGCCAGTGGATTCCGGCTCGCCGAGGCGGTCATCAGGCGCCTCACGTAGGCGCCTGTGATGTGTGATGCATTAGGCGAATCCCGACTGCGTGCTCGGATTTCCGCTCTATAGCATCCGGCCTCGTGCCAAGCCACGACGTACTCGTCATAGGGGCCGGGCTCGCCGGCCAGCGGGCCGCCCTCGCAGCCGCGGAGCAGGGCGTTTCCGTGGGGATCGTTTCCAAGGTCCACCCGGTCCGCTCCCATTCAAACGCCGCTCAGGGCGGCATCAACGCGGCGCTCAACCCTGACGACACGTGGGAGTCCCACGCGTTCGACACCGTCAAGGGCTCCGATTACCTGGGTGACCAGGACGCGATCGAAATCATGGCCCGCGAGGCCCCGGAGGAAATCCTCCACATGGAGCACCTCGGCGTCACCTTCCACCGCAACGAGGAAGGCAAGCTCGGGACCCGCGCCTTCGGCGGCGCCTCCGCCGCCCGTACGTACTACGTCGCCGACATCACCGGCCAGGCGATCATGCACGTGCTCTACGAGCAGCTGATGAAATATTCGGAGCAGATCACCCGCTACGAGGAGTGGTTCAGCTCCTCGCTGGCGATCGACGAGAACGGTGAGTGCTGCGGCGTCGTCACCCGCAACGTGGCCGACGGCTCGATGGAACTGTTCCAGGCCAAATCGGTGATCCTCGCGACCGGCGGCTCCGGCCAGATCTGGAAGCCGACCACCAACGCCCTGATCTGCACCGGCGACGGCATCGCGATGGCCTACCGGGTCGGCGCCAAGCTGATGGACATGGAGATGATCCAGTACCACCCGACCACGCTGGCGGGCAAGGGCTTCCTGATCACCGAGGGTGCCCGCGGCGAGGGCGCCCTGCTCCTCAACAAGAACGGCGAACGCTTCATGGAGAAGTACGCGCCGAACAAAATGGAGCTCGCCTCGCGCGACGTCGTCTCCCGCGCCGAGCAGACCGAGATCAACGAGGGCCGCGGCTTCCCCGACGGGACCGTCGCTCTCGACATCACCGTGGTGCCGAAAAAGCGCATCCACGAGGCGCTCCGCGAGATCGTCCTGGTCGGCCGCGACTTCGCCGGCGTCGACATCACCCGCGAACCGATCCACATCAAGCCGGGTAACCACTACACGATGGGTGGGGTCAAGACCGACGTCGAGGGTCGCACCGACATCCCCGGCCTCTACGCCGCGGGCGAGGCGGCCTGCGTGTCCGTCCACGGCGGCAACCGGCTCGGCGCCAATTCGCTGCTCGACACGCTGATCTTCGGCAAGCACTCCGGCCGTGATGCCGCGGCCCGGGCGCTCCGCACCGACTGGTCGAAACCGTCCGGCAAGGTGCTGGAGGACGAGCAGGCGATGGTCGACGACATCAACGGCCGCGAGAAGGGCTCCGGCCGGCGCGTCTCGGAGATCAAACTGGAGCTCGGCCAGACGATGGACTCCAAGGTCGCCGTGTTCCGCGACGAGGCCGGCATCACCGAAGCCCTCGAAACGGTGCGCCGCCTCAAGGAGGAGGCGAAGACCGCCTACATCGACGACCACGGCAAGGTCTTCAACCAGGACCTGATCGCGGCGATCGAGCTCGGGTACATGCTCGACTGCGCCGAGTGCTCCTGCGTCGCCGCGCTGGAGCGCAAGGAGAGCCGGGGAGCCCAGTACCGCACCGACTATCCGGAGCGCAACGACGAGGAGTGGCTCAAACACATCGACCTCGAGCGGACCGAGGACGGCCCGGAGATCTCCTACTCCGAGGTCACCATCACCCAGTGGCAACCGGAAGCGAGGACGTACTGATGGCCGACTACACGATCAAAGTTCGGCGCTACCAGCCGGAGAGCGGCGAGCCCGCCTACTGGGAGGAGTTCAACGTCGAGCTCGATCCCTCGCTGTCGGTCCTCGACGGCCTGCTGCAGGCCAAGGACCGCGACGACGGCTCGCTGGCGGTGCGCTGCTCCTGCCGGGCGGCGATCTGCGGCTCCTGCGGGATGAAGGTGAACGGGCAGTCGACGCTCGGCTGCAAGACCCAGATCGGCGAGGCGCAGGAGCAGGCGGACAAGATGGCCGCCGCGCTCGGCACCACCGCGGCGCAGGCGAGCACCCCGATCCGCGGCGTCGGCGGCGGCGTCGAGGGGACCGAGAGCGGCCCCGACATCGAGTCGGTCACGGCGCCGGCCGGCGGCTCGGTGCCGATCGTGATCGAGCCGATGGGCAACATGCCGGTGGTCAAGGACCTGGTCACCGACATGGAGTCGACCCACTGGACCAAGATCCGCCGCGTCACCCCTTGGCTCCTCCCCCACGGTGAGGCGCCGGAGCGCGAGTACATCGTCGAGCCGGAATCGATGATCGACATCACGCAGTCGATGGCCTGCATCCAGTGCGGCGCCTGCGTCTCCTCCTGCCTCTCGATGGAAGCCGACCCGCTCTTCGTCGGCCCCGCGGCGCTGGCCAAGGCCTACCGCTTCGTCGGCGACCCGCGCGACGCGGAGACGTCGGAGCGCCTCACCGACCTGGCCCACGACCCGCACGGGATGTACGACTGCACGCACTGCTTCAGCTGCGTCGACGCCTGCCCCAAGGGCGTGGCGCCGATGGACCAGATCATGCGCCTGCGGCGGAAAGCCGGCGAGGCCGGGATCGAGGATCCGAACTCCGGGCACGCGCACGAGATGGCGTTCGTCAAGATCATCGAGAAGAAGGGCACGCTGGACGAGAGCCTGCTGCTGCAGGAGTCCTTCGCGCCGGGCGTGCTCGGCAAGCTGATGCCGACGAAACGGGCGATCAAGGAAATGATCGGCTCACTGCCGACCGCGATCCGCGGCATCAAGACCGGCAAGATGCGCTCGCTGCCGAAGCTGATCCCCGGCGTCCACCACAAGCTCCCGGGCGGCGCCCAGGACGAGGTGAAGGCGATCTACAAACACGCCGAGGAGCACGGCGAGGAATTCAACCTGTACATCAAGGGCGAGGAGGGTGAGCTGGCCGACGAGCCGGACATCGAGAAGGGCGCCGAGCGCTCTGCCTCACCCGCCAATCCGGAGGCGAAATAGTGGCTGACCAGATCAAAGTCGCCTATTGGCCCGGCTGCGTCTCGCGTGGCTTCACCCCCGAGCTGCATGGCTCGATGGCGCTGGTCGCGCAGAAGCTGGGCATCGAGTTGGTCGAACTCGACCGCGCCAACTGCTCCGGCGCCGGCGTAATCGCCGAGCACAACCAGGAGCTCGCCGACACGCTGAACGCGCGCACCTTCGCGCTCGCCCAGCAGACCGGCCTCTCGATGATGAACATCTGCTCGACCTGCCAGGGCGCGCAGTCGGAGTGCCAGCAGCGCCTCGACGCCGACTCCTCCTACCGGGCGCACATCAACGAGGTGCTCTCCGGCCAGGGCCTCTCCTACGAGAAGTCGGCCGACGGCTCCTGGAACAACAAAAACTTCCTCTGGCTGCTGGTCGAGGACTACGGGCTGGACCGCCTCGCCGCCCAGGTGAAACGGCCGCTGTCCGGCCTGCGGGTCGGCCCCTTCTACGGCTGCTACATCGTGCGGCCCAAGGAACGGCTCGGCTACAGCCAGTACCCCGACCGCGACATCTACCTGGAGAAGGTCATCGAAGTCCTCGGCGGCCAGATCGTCGAGTACGACGGGGCGCGCAAATGCTGCGGCTTCCCGGTCATCACGATGAACCGCGAGACCTCCCTGACCCAGGCGGGCACCCACGTCGGCGACGCGATCGACGCCGGGGCGGACTGCCTCGTCACCCCCTGCCCGCTCTGCCACCTCAACCTGGACATGCAGCAGCCGGAGGCGGCCAAGGTCGTCAACCGCGACCTCGGCCTCGCCGTCCTGCACCTCCCCCAGCTCGTCGGCCTGGCCCTCGGCGCGACGCCGAAGGAACTGGGCATGAATAAGCACATCGCCTCGACCAAGTGGGTCGAGGAGCGGTTGACGGCGGTGCCGGCGTAGGGAGTGATCGACCCTGCGACGGCCGCCCGAAGGGCGGTCGTCGCAGGGTGGCGCCAGGGCGGGGCGGCCACACCACTTCGGGGCGGGCCGTCCACACCACTTCGGATTGCCACCGGGTGTCCTGGGCGCCTCATGGGGGTCCTGGCAGGCTGTGACCCCCATGAGGCGCCCAGGACGTGAGGGGTGCGGGGGAGAGCCGGTACAGGGACGTGAGGCGGTCGGACTTCCGTCATCGTGAGGTGCGAGAGCGAGAGATGGCACACCTCCGGCCGACCGGGGGCCGTCAGGGGCCGATCGGTGACGAAGATGCCGGGAACGTCACACGCCCAGGCGCCTTCCGTCTCTTCCCGGCCCGGAT
>JBPYFM010000020.1:0-7816 GCA_051986435.1 Solirubrobacterales bacterium
AACACCGACGGGGGTGCGGTCGTCCTAACCGGCGCTATAGGTCGGTTAGGACGACCGCACCCCGGGGGACCCTCGATCCGGGCCCGGAAAGGGACGGAAGGCGCCCGGGCGTGTGACGTTCCCGGCAGGCGTGTGACGTTCCCGGCATCTTCGTCACCGATCGGCCCCTGATGGCCCCCGATCGGAGGAGGGACGGAGGGTCTGGGCCGGAGGTCTGCCATCTCTCGCACCTCACCCTCACGGAAGTCCGACCGCCTCACGTCCCTGTACCGGCTCTCCCCCGCACCCCTCCCGTCCTGGGCGCCTCATGGGGGTCACAGCCTGCCAGGACCCCCATGAGGCGCCCAGGACGGCCGCCCCACGGAGCGCAACTCGGTCGGCCGGCCCGAACTGTGCGGACGGCCCGACCCGAAGCGCTGTCGATGACCCGGCCGACCTCTAACCCGGGGTGGCCTGAAGCCGGCCTTGTCAGGGCTCCCCGCGAATCTCGAGCCCACGAAGCAGGGCGTCGAGCTTTTCGAGTCGTTCGTCGTCCGGGCCGACCAGCCGGGTCAGCCATGACTCGATCGCGTCGATGTCAAGAGGTTCGGTGACGACGAGCATCGCCTCGATGTCGAGCCAGTCCTTGGGACGGTTGAAAACGGCCTTGCAGATCGCGAGATGCTCGGGCGCCAGGATCGGGATCCTCGCCTCGGAGAACGGCACCCGGCGGGTCGCCCCCCGCATCTCGTCGTGCAGGGGGTCGTAGGAGAAGAAGAGGTCGACGGGGTTGCGTCCCCACCAGAGGCGGACCTGGCCGTCGCGCGTGAGGGCGGACTCGTCCAGTTCGACGTCGACGCCGAGCGGGCCGAGCGCCGCCATCACGTCCGGCCACCGATCGGTCGGGACGAAGACGTTCACGTCCACGTCGACGGTCGCGCGCGGCTCCGCGTAATACGCGAGCGCGATCGCCCCGCCGATCGCGTGCGGGACCTTGGCAGTGGCCAGGGCGCGATCGATCGCGACCACCTTCTCGGGAAGGGAGAGGCCGGTGGGGCTCATGGGTCGCGGGTGGAGTCGAGTCGCGGGAATCCGATCTTCTTCGGACGAGCTCTCGTCGGCACGGCGTCGGCCAGGAGGAGCACGTCCTTCAGGGCTTCGGCCCGTTCGGTCGCCGAGGTCCCCAGCCATTCCTCGGCGGAGCCTCCCTCCCCGGCGAGGGCGCGGGTGAGGAGGCGCCGCAGCTTCGCACTCGGTTCTTGGCCGCGAGCCAACGAACGCAGCAGTCCCCGAGCGGCCTCGTCGACGGGCGGTACCGAGACCGTCGCCCCGGCGCGAAGCGCCGCCTGGACCAGCTCCTCGCGTGAGAGGGGACGCTTCGCCTTCGCGATGGCCTTCTCGATCGTCGCCGGGTCGAGCTCTCGGAACGTTGCAAGGGTCCGGCTCCGTGGACCGTCCGGGGTCAGGCGCGACTCCCGCACCTCGAAGGCACCGCTGCGAGCGGTCGTCACGTAAGCCATAGTGGGATCAACGTACCACTATCTTCGGGAACGAAGCGCGAACTTCTTTGAGTCGTAATCTGTGGGTGCAGATGAGCACCTGGGGAACGACCACGACGGCACCGGCTCCGCGGGCGGGGACGGTGGAGGTGTTGGTCGGGCTGTTGGCCGAACTCGACGAGGCGACCGAATCGGGGGTCTTCTACGACCGGGTGTGCCAGGCGGTGGTGACGCTGACGACGATGCGGCGCGCGGTGCTGCTGCTCCATGACGAGACCTATCGGTCGGTGATCCCGGTGGGGAGCTGTGGGTTCCCCAAGGAGTGGCTGAAGCGGATCGGCGGGACGCTGGACGAGACGCCGATCGCGCAGATCGCGCTCGAGGAGGACCGGGTGGTGGAGGTCGGGGTCCACGGGGGGGACGGTGACCTGGCCGAGCACCTGCCGGCGCGCTACGCGTCGCTGCCGGAGAGCTCCTATCTGACCTGCACGCCGATCAGCGCCGCGCGGCGCTGGCTCGGGGTGATCTTCGCCGACCGCGAAGGCGACGACTATCCGCTCGACGACGGTGAGTCGGAGACGATGATGACGCTCGGGCGGCTGGCCGCCCTGACCGCGAGCGTCGAGCACTCGACCGAGCAGCGCGAGAGCGAGCGCCGCCTCGCCGAACGGGTGGAGCTGACCCGCGACCTGCACGAGAACGCGATCCAGCGCCTCTTCGGCGTGGCGATGGCGCTCGGCTCCGACGAGGAGCTGACGAAGACGGAGCGGCAGCGCTGCCAGGAGGAGCTGCGCTCGGTGGTCGCCGACCTGCGCCGCGCGCTGACGCGCCCGATCGACAGCCCCGACCGGCCGACCAAGGCCTGCCTCGGCGAACTGCTCGAACGGCTGACCGAGCGCCGCCCGGAGCTGCGGGTCGACTGGGACGACGACGTGGCGGTGCCCGCCGACCTCGAGCCGGTCGCCCAGCTGGTCCTGAACGAGGCGCTGCGCAACGTCGACCGCCACGCGCACCCGACCGAGGTCGCGGTGACGATCGTCAGCGACGGCGAGACCTTCAGCCTCTCGATCGAAAACGACGGCACCGGCGACGGCCGCACCACGCGCGGCGGAGGCATCGGGCTGCGCCTCGCCGCGCTGGAGGCGCTCCGTTACGAGGGCCTGGTCGAGTTCGGCGCCACCGCCGAGGACCGCTGGCGCGTGCGTCTCGTCGTCCCGATGGGGTGTCGATGAGCGCGGAGCGAGGCCTGCGGGTCTTGGTGGTCGACGACCACGATGTCGTGCAGTGGGGTTTCCGCCTGCTGCTGGAGCGCCAGAGCTGGGTCGAGCGCTGCCTCGCCGCCTCGTCGGGCCCCGAGGCGGTCCAGGTCTGCCGCAAAGTGAAACCCGAAATCGCGCTGGTCGACATGCTGCTGGGCAGCGAATCGGGCGCCGAGGTCTGCGAGGAGATCCACCAGGTCAGCCCCGACACGCGGGTGCTGCTGATCTCCGGCGCCGGGGTGATCTCGCCGAACGTGGCGCGCACCGCGGGCGCGGCCGGCTTCATCTCCAAGGACTGGTCGGCCGTCGACGTGGTCCGGGCGGTGCGCCGTGTCTCCCAGGGCCACGAGGTCTTCGCCGAAGCGCCGCTCGACTCGCCACTGTCGGAGCGCGAGCAGGAGGTCCTCTCGCTGATCGCGACCGGCTCGACCAACAAAGAGATCGCCGGCCACCTCCACCTGTCGCCGCACACGGTGAAGGAGCACACCAGCGCCATCTACCGTAAGCTCGGCGTACGGAACCGGGCGGAGGCCACCCGCCAGGCGCAGCGGCTGAAGATCCTCGTCTGAGGCTCGGGCGACCGGCTCGACGCCTGGGCCGCCCCCCGAATGGCGGGACTCGGCGCGTACCCGCGTCACCACCGCCGTCGGCCGGACCAATACTCCTTACAAGTGCCGAACTCCAGCGCAGAAACCGCCTTGCTCTTCCCCGGCCAGGGGAGCCAGACCTCGACCATGGCGGCCGTCGCCGCGGCCCAGCTCCCGGAGCTGGTCGAGCACGCCACCGGCGAACTCGGCGGCGACCCTTTCGAGCGGATCTCCGAGGGCACCCACTTCGCCCAGCCCGCGCTCTTCATCGCCGGCCTCGCGCACTGGAAGGCGGCCGGTGAGCCCGGCGCCGCGTTCTGGGCCGGCCACTCGCTCGGCGAGCTCCCCGCCCTGGTCGCGGCGGGCGCGCTCGAGGCGGGCGCCGGCCTGCGCCTCGCGATCGTCCGCGGGCGCCTGATGGAGGAGGCCTCGGCGGTCCGTCCCGGCGGCATGGTCGCCGCGCTCGGCGGCTCCGACGAGGTCGTCCGCAAGGTCGCGGGCGAATTCGAGCTGACGCTCGCCAACGACAACGCGCCGGGCCAGATGGTCCTCTCGGGTGACTCCGAGAAAGTCGGCGAAGCGCGCAAGGCGCTGCGCGCCGCAGGGGCGAAGGCGATCCGCCTCCCGGTCGCTGGCGCCTTCCACTCGCCGCTGATGGAGCCCGCCGTCCCTGGCTACAAGGAGATCCTCGGCGCGACCGAGTTCGCGCCGGTCGACGGCGTCTTCTCCTGCACCACCGCCGCCCCCTTCGACGACGTCCGCGCCGACCTCCTGGGCGCGCTGACGCGGCCGGTCCGCTGGCGCGACACGCTGTCCGCGATGCGGGCCGCCGGCGCCACCGCCTTCGTCGAGACCGGCCCTGGCGACATCCTCACCGGCCTCTCCCGCCGCACCCTCGGCGAGGAGGTCGAGAGCCGCTCGCTCGACACAGCGAAGGAGGCCGCCGGTGCCTGAGGCGACCTCCGAGCCCATGGCCGCCCCCACCTTCGCCGCGCCGCCGCTGGTGCGCTCGGGCGCGTCGATGATCGGCGTCGGCGCCGCGCTCCCCGCGACAGTCGTCCCCAACGCGGTGATCGCCGAGCGCCTCGGCATCGACGCCGAATGGATCGTCAAACGCACCGGGATCGAAGAGCGCCGCTCCGCCCAGCCCGGCGAGCGCCTCTTCGAGTTCGCCGCCGCGGCCGGCGCCGAGGCCCTCGCCGAAGCCGACGTCGACGCCGCCGAGGTCGACCTGATCGTCCTCGCCACGACCTCCAACGAGGAGCTGATGCCGGCCGCCGCGCCCCGCGTCGCCGCCGCCCTCGGGGCGTCCAACGCCGCCTGCTACGACCTCAGCGCCGCCTGCACCGGCTTCCTCAGCGCCGTCTCCGTCGCCTGCGGTCAGATCGAATCTGGGCGCGCGGTTAACGTTCTCGTGATCGGCGCCGACCTGATGATGCCCCTGACCGATCCCGACGACCGCGCGACCGCCGCCGTCTTCGCCGACGGGGCCGGCGCCGTCCTCATGCGCGGCACGCTGGAGAGCCGCGTCGGCCCGATCGTCCTGCGCTCCGACGGCACCCGCGCCGACCTGATCAAGATCGCCCGCGAGGACCTCGTCATCCGCATGCAGGGCCACGAGACCTTCAAGTACGCGGTCGACATGATGTCCGCCTCGACCTCCGAGGCGGTCGAGAAAGCGGGCCTCGAGCTCGACGACGTCGACCTCTTCGTCTACCACCAGGCCAACGCGCGGATCCTGCGCGCGGTCGGCGAACGGCTCGGCATCGCGGGCGAGCGGGTAGTCGACTGCATCGCCAAGCTCGGCAACACCTCGGCGGCGACGATCCCGCTGGCGCTCGCGCAGGCCAAGCGTGCGGGGCACCTGCGCGAGGGCTCGCGCGTCCTGCTCGGCGCGTTCGGCGCGGGCCTCAGCTGGGGCGCGACCGTGATCGAGTGGGGAGGGGCGGTGAGCGTCGGTGTCTGAGGCCACCTCCTCCAGGCCCGCGGGCTGCGCGCTGGTGACCGGGTCCTCGCGCGGGATCGGCGCCGCGACCGCGCTCGCGCTGGCGGGCGACGGTTGGCACGTGCGGGTCAACTACCGCTCCGACGAGGAGGGCGCGAAGGACGTGGTCGCGCGGATCACCGACGCGGGCGGCACCGCGACCCTCTGGCAGGGCGACGTCGCCGAGCCGGCCGACGTCGAGCGCCTCACCGGGCCCGGCGACGACGGCCCGGTCCTCGTCCTGGTCAACAACGCCGGCGTGCGCATGGACGGGCTCTCGCCGCAGCTCGGCGACGAGGAGTGGCAGACCGTGATCGACACCAATCTCACCTCGACCTTCCGCGCCACCCGCGCGGTGCTGCCGAAGATGATGCGCGCCCGCTTCGGCCGCGTGATCAACCTGGCGAGCGTCGCGGGCATCCGCGCCAACCCCGGCCAGGCCAACTACTCGGCGAGCAAGGCGGGGGTCATCGGCTTCACCAGGACCGTCGCCGCCGAGGTCGCCCGCCGCGGCGTGACCGTGAACGCGGTCGCCCCCGGCCTGATCGAGACCGCCTTCACCGAGGACGTGCTCGACGGCGACCTGGCGAAGGCGATCCCGGCCCGCCGGGTCGGCACGCCGGAGGAGGTCGCGGCCTGCATCCGCTTCCTCGCCTCCCCAGAAGCTTCTTATGTGACCGGAACGACGCTGACCGTTGACGGCGGCCTCAGCGCCTAGCGACTGCACCAAGGAAAAGGAGAACCAATTGGCAACGCAAGTGAGCACCGAGAACGTCGAGAAGACGATCTACGACGGTCTCGTCGAGCTCGGCACGGAGCGGGACGACCTCTCGCGTGAGGCGACCCTGGAGAGCCTCGACGTCGACTCGCTCGACCTCGTGGAGCTCGCCCAGATCGTCGAGGACGAGTACGGGGTCGAGCTGAAAGGCGACGACGTCAAGGACGTGAAGACCGTCGGCGAGGTCATCGACCTGGTGGTGGCGAAAGCCGGATGACGCGCCGCGTCGTCATAACGGGAGTCGGTGCCGTCACCCCGCTGGGGATCGGCTCCGACGCCCTGATCGACCGCTGGATCGCGGGCGAATCGGGGATCGAGGACGGCTTCGGCCGTTGCCTCGACTTCGAGCCGACCGACTTCCTGTCGAAGAAGGAAGTGCGGCGCGCCGACCGCTTCACCCAGATGGCGATGGTCGCCGGCGACGAAGCGGTCACGCAGGCCTTCGGCGCGGAGGTCGAGCTGCCCTACGACCGCTATCGGGTCGGTTGTGTGATCGCGACCGGGATCGGCGGCCTCGTCTCGCTCGAGCGCGAGCAGGAGAAACTGATCACGAAAGGCCCGAAAGCGGTCTCGCCGCTGGCGGTGCCGCTGATGATGGGCAACGCCGCGGCCGCGGCGGTGTCGATGCGCCACGGCCTGCAGGGCCACACCTACGCGGTCTCCTCGGCCTGCGCGGCCGGCAACAACGGGATCGGCGACGCCGTCCGGATCATCCAGGCGGGCGATGCCGACGCGATGGTCACCGGCGGCGCCGAGGCCTGCATCACCGGCGTCGCCACCTCGGCCTTCGCGGCGATGGAAGCGACCTCGGCCTCCGGCATCTCGCGCCCGTTCGACGCCCGCCGCGACGGCTTCGTGATGGGCGAGGGCGCGGGCGTCCTGGTGCTGGAGGAGAAGGAGGCGGCGGAAAAGCGCGGCGCGACGATCCTCGGCGAGGTCACCGGCTACGGGGTCACCGCCGACGCCCACCACCTCACCGCGCCGCAGCCGGAGGGCGAGGCGGCGGCGAAGGCGATCACCTTCGCGCTCGCCGACGCCGGCATCACCGCGGTCGACGTCGACTACGTGAACGCCCACGGCACCTCGACCCCGCTGAACGACGCCGCCGAGACGAAAGCGATCAAGGCGGCGCTCGGCGAGCGCGCGATGGACATCCCGGTCAGCTCGACGAAGTCGGCGATCGGGCACCTGCTCGGCGCCGCCGGCGCGGTCGAGGCAATCGCCACGATCGGTGCTCTGGAGCGCCGTGAAGCCCCCCCGACCGTCGGCTATGAGCAGCCGGAAGAGGGTCTTGACCTTGACTACGTCGAAGGGTCAGCTAAACCGATTGTCAACGGAGACGGTCCGGTCGTGGCCATCTCCAACTCGTTCGGATTCGGCGGCCACAACGCCGTCCTCGTCCTCGCCTCCGCCAACTGATCCACCCAGTCCCATGGCCACCGCCGTCAAAGCCCCGCCTCCCGCCCCCGCCGACACGCCGCTCGGCCAGCTGCAGATGCTCTGCGACCCGGGCACGTTCCGGCCGCTGCGCTCCGGCGTCTCGAGCCTGCGGCTGGGCGAGCGGGCAACGCCGGGCGACGGCGTCGCCGCGGGCGCCGGCGAAGTCGACGGCCGGCCGGTCTTCTGTTACGCGCAGGACCCGGCCTTCCTCGGCGGCAGCCTCGGCGAGGTCCACGCCGACACGATCGTCCGCACGATGCGGATGGCGGGCGACGCGGGCGCGCCGGTGG
>JBPYFM010000021.1:0-23211 GCA_051986435.1 Solirubrobacterales bacterium
CCTGCGGTTGATGCGGACGACGATGGGCACGACCAAGCCGGAGACCGTGAAGGCGAGCCGGACCAAGCCGGTGCTGTGGGACGAGGTGCAGGGCGTCGACGCCGCCAAAGAGGAGCTGATGGACGTCGCCGAATGGCTCCACGACCCCGACCGCTTCGCCAAGCTCGGCGCCCGCCCGCCCGGCGGCGTCCTCCTCTACGGCCCGCCCGGGACCGGCAAGACGATGCTTGCCCGCGCCGTCGCCGCCCAGGCCAAGTGCGACTTCTTCGCCGCCTCCGGCTCGAGCTTCGTCGAGATGTTCGTCGGCCGTGGCGCCGCCCGCATCCGCCGGCTCTTCAAGGAGGCGCGCAAGTCGGGGCGCGCGGTGATCTTCATCGACGAGCTCGACGCGGTCGGCGGCCACCGCTCCGGCGGCGGCGGTGATGGCGGCACGAGCGAGCGCGAGCAGGCGCTGAACCAGCTGCTGGTGGAGCTCGACGGCTTCGAGAAGGAGGACGGGACCGTGATCGTCCTCGCCGCCTCGAACAACGTCGACAAGCTCGACAGGGCGCTCTTGCGGCCGGGTCGCTTCGACCGCCAGGTGCTGGTGGCGCCGCCGGACCGCGACGGCCGCGAGGCGATCCTCCGCGCCCACGCCGAGGGCAAGCCGCTCGCCGCCGACCTCGACCTCGCCGACGTCGCCCGCAAGACGACCGGCATGACCGGCGCGCAGCTCGCCAACGCGCTGAACGAGGCGGCGATGCTGGCGGGGCGCGCGGGCAGCGCCGAGATCCACCGCGAGGAAATCGACGAGGCGCTGCTGCGTCAGTCGGTCGGCTCCCAGCAGACGCGCCGCCTCAGCCCGGAGGAGCGCCGCATCGTCGCCTACCACGAGGCGGGACACGCGCTCTGCCGCCGGCTGCTCGGGCTCGACCCGCCGGAGATCCTCTCGATCGTCCCGCGCGGCCCGGCGCTCGGCTTCGTCGGCCACTCGCCGCGCGAGGACAGCTACCTGAAGTCCCGCGACGAACTCGTCGACGAGGTGGTGACGCTGCTCGGCGGGCGCGCCGCCGAGGAAGAGGTCTTCGGCGAGTCCTTCTCCGGGGCGGTGGACGACCTCGCCCGCGTGCACATGGTCTGCAAGCAGATGGTCGGCGAATTCGGCATGGGCGTGGCGATCGACCCGGACGGCCCGCCGCCGATCGCGATGCCGACCGGCGATTACGCGGTCTCCGACTCCACCCGCCGCGACGTCGACCTCGCCTCGATGACCCTCGCCCGCGAGGCCCACCGCCGCGCCCGCACGCTCGTCTCGGCGAACCGCGAGTGCCTCGACGACCTCGCCGAGACCGCCCTCGAGCGCGAGACCCTCACCCGCGAGGAGCTCGACGAGATCTTCTCCCGCCACACCCTCCGAGGCCTTGTCGACCAGCGCGGCTCCTCCGCCGCGATGGTCGCCATGTCGCGCCTGCGCCATCCCAGCACGTAGCAACCCCCCATCAACCATGTTGATGGGCCGAAAAGTGCGCCATATCGTGGTTTTTCGGCCCATCAACATCGGGCCCTGGGCAAACTGTGGAGGGATGGAGGAGAAGGTGCGGTGGTGGGCGATGCGGCCGGCGTCGAATTTGAAGCCGGCTACCTATCGGTGTCCGTTCTGCGACAAGCATCTGGCCTCGATGTCGGAGCACGTGTTGATCGCGCCGGAGGACGATCGGTCGAAGCGGCGGCACGCGCACATGGAGTGCGTGCGCAAGGCGCGGGCGGCGGGACAGCTGCCGACGCGGGACGAGTGGCTCGAGGCCGAGCGGGGACCGCGGCCTTCGCTGGGGACGCGCATGCGAAGACTCTTGCCAGGTAAGAAGATGAGCCGATGAGACAGATACGCATCCTCCCCGCGCTTCTCCTCGCCGTCCTTGCCCTCGGTGCCACGGCCGCCGCCACGGCCGGCGCGGCCGCCCGCCCGGTGCTCGGCTCGAAGAGCTTCGCCGCCCCCTACGGCAAAGGCTTCGGCACCGCCGAACCCTCTGAAATCTTCAACGGCGGCGACCCGAGCGGCTCCGTCACCCACATCAGCTGGACCGGCTGGGGCAACCCGACCACGATCGGCCACGGGCTGAACCCGATCTTCAAGCCGCACGGCGGCTATTACCGCAAGCCCGCGCGGATCGAGTTGCGGGCGACGAAGCTCGGCAGGTGCGGCAACCGGGTCGCCTACACCCGGCTCGAAGTCCGCATCCCGAAGAAGCCCGGCGGCAAGCTCGGCAAGTGGTTCTCCTGGTCGGGCGCGAAGACGCTCTGCAAGGCGCCCTACTAGCCGGCGTCGGGGCGCTCCCGCGCGCCCGATCGGCATCGGTCATCGGCTAGCTCGTCTGGGTCAGCGTCAGCGTCTTGGCGGTGGTCGAGGTCTTGCCCGCGGCGTTCTTGAACGTCACCCTCACCGTGACCTTCAAGCTGTGCTGGGCGAGCTGCGCCTTGGCCGCCTTGGTCAGGGCCAGCTTCAGCCGGACGGTCCCGGCCTTCGTCACCTTCATCCGGACCGAGCCGACCTTCAGCCTGCCGGCGGCGGCCGTCGCGGTCAGCGTGCCCGCGCCCGCGACCCTGACCGAGCCGCGGATCTGACCGCCGGTCGCCTTCAGGCCGGCGAGCTTCGGCTTGGCGGGCGGCTCGCCCGCCGGCTTGCCGTTCGCCCGCGGGCTCGCCCCGCCCTTGGCGGCTTCTTCGGCCGCCTTCTGGGCGAGCTTCGCTTCGGCGGCGTGCTGGGCCGCTTCGGCCTGCTGCTTCGCCTCGGCGGCGCGCCGCAGTTCGTCGGCGAGCTTCGCTTCTTCGGCCGAGCTGCCCCCTTCCGGGTAGATGACGACCGTGATCGTCAGCGGGGTCGACCGGATGCCGTAATCGTTCGTGCCCGCGATCGTCGCCGTGTAGGTGCCGGCGACGGTCCCGTTCACCGACGAGGCGTCCGCGGTGAGCGTGCCCCCCACCGCGTTGCCGTAGCCGTCGGTCAGTTCCGCGTCCGCGTTGGCGAGGAGCGCGGCTTCCGAGAGCGGGTCGCTGCCGTTGACCGGCAGGTAGATCGTCGTCGTCGGCACCGTCACCACCGGCAGCGGCACGATTTCGATCGCCGCGCCGACGGTCGGCGCGGCGTCGTGCGCGGCGCTGTCGCCGACCGTCACCGGGTATGTCCCCGGCACGTTCCAGTGCACCGCCGAGGTGTCGACGACGGGCGCGCCGCCGTCGGTGCTGCCCGCCACCGCCGCGCCGAGGGCCGCGACGAGCGTGGCCTGCGACGGTTCGGCGGCGGAGGCACCGAAGAACGTGGTCGACCGAGCGACCGACACCGTCGCCGCCGACACTTCCACGGTCACCTCGACCGGGGCGGTGGCGAAGCCGTAGGAGTCGGTGCCGACGATCGTCGCCTTGCAGCTGCCGGCCGTCGTGGCGCATCCCGCCGGCAGCGTCGCTTCGAGCGTCGAGCCGGGCGCCGGGAGGCCTTCGGCGGTCACCTTGGCGCCTGCGACGGCGATCACCCTGCTCGCGGTCGGCGGTTCGGCGACGTTGAAGTAGACCGTCGAGGCGCCCGCGGCGACCACCGCCACCGGCACGACCTCGATCGTCGCGGTCGCGGACCGCACGCCCTCGGAGCCGTCGCTGTCGGAGACGGTCACCGGGAACGAGCCGGGCGTTTCGAAGTCCGCCGCGGTGTAGGGGCTGAGCGTCGGATGTCCGCTGGTGCCCGGCGGCATCACCGGGGCGATGGCCGCGAGGATCGCCGCTTCGCTCGGCCCGCTGCTGGTCGCCTGGAAGACGGGCCGTTCGTGGCCGAGCAGGACCTGGTCGGCGACGACCGCCACGCTGACCGTCACCGGTGCGCTCGCGATACCGTACCTGTCGGTCGCGGTGATCGTCGCGGTGTACTGGCCGACCTCCGTCCCGACCGCGGCGATGTCGGCGGCGAAGCTGCCGGAGTCCCCGGGCGAGTAGGTCGCGTGCGGTTCGGCGGCGTCGATGACTTCCTGGGCCGTGAAGGTGGCGCCCTTGCGGAAGCTGACCGTCGCGTTGGTCACCGTCACGGCCGGCTTGGCGACGACCTGGATCGTCGCGCCCACCGGCGCGAGGCCGGCTGACCCGCCCTGGTCGACCACTTCGACCGCGTAGCTGCCCGGCGCGTCCCACTGAGGTTCGCCGCCCGGGTAGGCGACGCTGAGCGTGCCGCCGTCGCCCGCCGGCAGCACCGCGCCGAGGGCGTTCAGGACCTCGGCCGTGCTCGGCGCGGAGGCGGAGACCTCGAGCCCGCCGGTGCTCCTGGCGAGCGGGACCGTGCCGGAGGCGACCACGATCGTCAGCGGCCTGGTGCTGGTGAAGCCGAAGTTGGTGGCGGAGAGGGTCGCGGTGTAGGTGCCGGGAGTCGACCAGTCGACGCCCGAGTCTTCGACCGCGAGCGTGCCGAAGTTCGTCGACGCGCCGGCTTCGGCTTCCACCGCGGCCGGCGTCGGCGCGCTGCCGGCGAGGAAGGAGATCGGGTCCTTGGCCACCGCGATCGTCGGCGCGACCGTCGGGACCGGGAAGGTCCCCGACCAGCCCCAGCCGCTCGTGGCGGTGGAGGCGCCGGCGTTGCCGAAGGTCCAGCCGAGGGCGTCGTAGGTCGCCCCGGTCGTCGGGTCGGTAAGGCCCGTGGCCGTGCCCGAGTACGTCGCTTCGGCTTCGATCGTCGCGGGCGAGACCGAGATGCCGTCGGCGCCGGGCAGGCCCGAGCCGGTCTCGTTCGTGTACTGGATGGCCGCACTGACGAGGTTGTTGGTGGAGCTCCAGTTGTCGGCACTGGGAGCGCTGGGGGCGCTCACGTGGCCTGGGACCGTCGCGTAGCCGACCGTCGCGGAGGCGAAGTTCGCGCCTTCGAACGATCGGTGATCGGAGGAGAGGCCTTTGATCGTCCCCTGGATCACGTTGTCGGTCATCGCCACCCCGGCCGCCGTCGCCCCGCCGGCGGTGGTGTAGGTGGTTCCCACCTGGCCGACCAGGCCGCCGATGACGTAGTAGTAGGTGTTGGCCTGGCCGCCGGCGCCGGCGACCGGGTGCGCGGGGTTGCTGAGCGCGGTGCTCACCCAGTTGTCGGCGACCGTGGTCGGCCCGGTCGCCATGCCGGCGATGCCGCCGGTGCGGTTCGCGTCGGCGATCGACCCGCCGCTGACCCGGTCGTTCCTGAAGGTGGTGCTGCCGCCGTCGGAGAGGGTCGCGCCGGCGTTCGCGTAGGTGTTGGCGTAGGCGAGGCCCACGAGTCCCCCGACCCAGGCGCTGCCGCCGCCGGCGGTGGAAGACATCGTCGGTTCGGTCAGGTTGACCCCGCTGACGGTCGAGTCGAAGCTCCAGACCGCGACGCCGCCCATCCCCGAGTTGGCCGTGGTCGAGACCGAGCGCACGTTGCGCAGGCCGAGGTTCTCGACCGTGGCGCCGTTCAGGACCCGGAAGAGCCCGACGCTCAGGCCGGGCGTCGCGGTGGGTCCCGGAAGGGCGAGCGTGTAGGTGCCGGCCACGTAGTTCAGGTTGCTGATCGTGTGCCCGTTGCCGTCGAATACCCCGGAGAAGTAGTTGATCCCGCCCCAGTTCTCGGTCGGGCCGAAGGAGGTCGCGGTGCCGGCGGTCCCGGCCGCATAGGTGGTCGCGTCGACGTCGGCGGTCAACTGGTAGTCGTCGAGCGCGGCACCTTCGTGGGCGGTGTCGGCGTTGATGGCGGCCATCGCTTCGTAGAGGTCGGCGGCGGTGCCGATCAGGCAGGGGGAGGCGGCGGTGCCGAGGCCGGTCAGCCCGGCGGGGCAGGTGCCCGGGGCGGGCGTGCTGACGGGGGCCGCCGCGGCGCGCGAGGCGGCGGCGGTGAGCGCCAGGAGCGCCACGAGTAGTCCGGCGGCGGCGATGGTGGCGGCGCGCGAGCGCAGGTGTGCGACGGTTCTCATCTGGGGCTCCTGGGGGTCAGGCCCGGACCGGGGCGGTCGGGGCGGAGGTCTTGGTGACGGTCTTGTAGCCGGGGGCATGGGCGCTCACCTGGACGGTGATCCGCTTGCCGCGGTCCTCGGGACGGACCTTGTAGGCGTTGCCGGTCGCGTGCTCGGAGACCTCGCGGCCCGCCACGGTACGGCCGGGGACGACGCGGCCACCGACCAGCCAGAGGTAGCTGAAGCGGCGCCGGTCTCCCCAGTCGCCGCGCTCGATGTGGAGGGTCTCGCCGACCTTCGCCTTGCCCCTGATCTTCGGGGTCGCGGACTTGAGGCGGCCCTTGAGGATCTCCACCGCGTCCGAGGTCGTCGCGACCGTCGCGTAGCCGGTCCGGCTCGCGGTGACGCGCAGGCTGATCGTCCGGCCGGCGTAGGCGGCCCTGAGGCGGAGCGTCTCCTCGGTCGCGCCCCGGATCGGCTGCCCGTCGAGCAGCCACTGGTAGGCGAACTTCGGGCTCGGCGACCAGCGCCCGGTGATCGCGGCGAGCTTGTGGCCGACCCTCGCCACGCCGCGCAGGCCCGGGTGGGAGGCGCGGAACTGGGCCGGCGCCACCCGCGCCGCCGGCGAGACCGCGGCGGCGTCGCCCTGGCCGACCTGCACCTGCAGCTCGCGTTCGGCGTCGGCCGGGACGGGCGTGTAGGAGGACCCGGTCGCACCGGCGATCGGCTGCCCGTCGCGCAGCCACTGGTAGGCGAGGCCCGCGGTCCGGGCGCCGGCGGCGAAGACGGCGGCGACGGTCACCGCGACGGCGGGCGTGCCCGCGATCGTCGGGGTCGAAGACGCGGCGGCGGCGCTCCGGGGCGCCACGGTCCGCGGCGGGGAGAAGGCCGAGGCCTTCTCGTAGCCCGCGGCCGTCCCGGTCACCTTGACCTGGAGCAAGCGGCCCGCGTCCGCGTCGACCGGCGAGTAGGTGGCGCCGGTCGCCCCGCCGATCGGCGCGCCGTCGCGCAGCCACTGGTAGGCGAGGGCGGCGGGCGGCGTCCAGTCGGCGGCCGCCGCGGTGACCGTCCCGCCGACCTGGAAGCTGCCGCTCACCGTGACCGTCGAGGGCTGCAGCTTGCGGCCGGCCACGAGGGTGGCTGCGGAGATCGCCGAGGTCGCCTGGTATCCGGCCCGTTCGCCGGTGACCTGCACCTGCAGCTCCTTGCCTTGGTCGTTGGGGGCGATCGTGTAGGTCTTGGCGGTCGCGCCGGCGATCGGGGTGCCGTCGAGCAACCACTCGTAGCCGAGCGTCACCGCGGCGGACCATTCGCCGGGGTTCGCGGTGACGGTGCGCCCGACGCTCACCTTGCCCTCGATCGAGGGGGCGCCGGGCGCCATCTGGCCGGCCATGCGGGTGAAGACGAACTTCTCCAGCGGGGTCGTCGGCGGGGTCAGGGTGCCGCCGCTCAGTTCCGGCATCTGGAACCACTGGAAGGTGATCGAGGTCTGCCCCGGGCCGTCGCCGGGGTCGACGTCGAAGACCGCGTAGCCGTAGGCGTCGGCGGTGTCGTAGAAGCCGAGCCAGGGAGCGTCTTCGACCGCCTGCACGTTGTTCACCGGGTCGACGAACGGGTGCGCCTCCACCATGCCGGTGGCGGGGTCGACCGTCTCGCCGATCGTCGAGGCCGCGCCGCCCCCGCCGACCACCAGGTGCACCGTCCCCAGGGAGGTGTCCCAGGCCTGCTCGCCTTCGAACTCGATCGGCTCGGTCTGGCGTGCGGTCGGCCGGCGCGTGTCGATCCTGTCGCCCGCGGCGTAGGTGCCGAACGGGTTCGTCAGCGCGCCGTTGGCCTTGCCCGCCGGCGGGTCGAAGCCGCGCGTCGGCAGGCTGCGGCAGTAGTTGTGGTTGTGGCCGGTGAGCGTCAGGTCGACTTCGTACTTGTCGAACAGCGGGCCCCACGCCGTGCGGACGCCCATGTCGCAGCTGTTCCCGGTGTCGACGCTCGCGAACGGGAAGTGCATCTGCACCACGATCATCTCCACGCCCGAGCCCTCTTCGCGGGCGGCCTTGAGCGTCTCCTCGAGCCACTGCGTCTGCAGGTTCGGCGTGTCGCCCGCCGGGACCCGCGCCATGTTCGCCGGTTCGGCGGCCAGCTTGCCGGTGTATTCGGAGGCCTTCGTCTGGCTGTAGTCGGAGGTCTGCCAGTTCACGTCGTTGCCCGCCAGGCAGACGAACAGCACAGTCCCGACCTGGAAGCTGTAGAAGCTCCCCTGCAGGTGGTTGCCGTCCCAGTTGACGACGCCGTTGTCGGGGAGCAGGAAGCGTGAGAGGTAGCTGCCGTTGCCGTAGGGCCCGTTGTAATGGGCGCCCGAGGTGCCGGAGGTCTGCCGTTCGCCGGCGATGTTCGTCGCCCCGCGCTCGAGCTCGTGGTTGCCCATCACCGGCATCCACGGGAAGCTCTTCGCGGCCGCCGAGACCATCGTCAGCCACGATTTCCAGGTCGGCGGCGGCGCGTTCCCGTCCGCGTAGGCGAGGTCACCGACCATCAGGTGGAACAGCGGCGCGCCCTTGCCGTCGCCGGGCTCGGCGACCCCTTCGGTCGTGTAGGGGGACAGCGGGTTCAGGCCCTGGTCGCCGAACGCGGAGAAGCGGTAGGAGGCCCGGCCGGCGGGCGCAGTGCGGAACGACGCCGAGACCGTCGTCGGCGCTTCCGCCCCGTCGCTCACCTCGTAGTAGTAGGTGGTGTCCGGCTCGAGGCCGGTGAGCGGCACGTGGTAGTGGTAGGTCGTCTGGCCGGTCTGCCCGTCCTGGAAGCTCGTCACGCAGGGCCCGGTCCGCGGCTCGGCGAGCGACAGCGGCTCGGCGTCCGGCAGGAAGACCAGCTCGCCTCGGTTCTCCGCCGTGATCGGCGCCGTCGAGAAGGCCAGTCGCGCCGCCGGCATCGGTTCGCTCCCGACCGGACTCCACGACACCGTGACGTCCCGCGCCGGATCGGCGCCCCAGGTCAGGTGCAGCTGCTGCGCCGTCGTCGCCAGGCCGGCGGCGCTGATCTGCTCGTCCTGAGCCCCCGCCGCGATCGCGGCCGAAGCATCGCCCAGCTCCCCGACCCCGATGAGCCCACCGACGCCGATCGCCCCGCCGACCAACGCCGTCCGCCGGCTGAACTGAAGCCCCCCCTGCCCCCCATCGGGCCTCTCGCGCCTACGCCGACCAAACAATTACGACCTCTTCCATGCGGGGGTTGACACCGACAACCGGCGCACGCCGGCCGACGGCATGCAACTCCCACCCCCCAACCAATTTGTCTCGATCCTGTTATCCCAACCCGATTCCCCCCACCCGGGGAATCGCCCCCCACGCTCCCTTCAGGACATCGACCACCAGATGTCATCGGGGAGGTGCGTCCTCCCCAGGAGACGAGCGCCGGCCGGCGCGGCGCCGGTGCCTGGTAGGTGAAGGTCTGAGCCGAGGTCGCGGTGCCCGCCCGCGTCGTGACCGTGATCGGGACGCTGCCGGAGGCGATGACGGCGTCGCGGTGGCGCCTTCCCCCGAGAGTGGAGGGAAAGTAGCCCTATTCGTCCCCCCGGTGGCGGCAATGTCGTCGCCAGGGCTCCTATGGTCGATCGCCATCACCCGCCCGGCTTTGATCGGCAGCAGGGCGGCGAAGTGCCGCGCCCCGGTGCTCAGTGGGGTGGCACCTGCGCTCATCCCGCCCCGACAGCCCGCCCGGCCGAGCGTCACGGATCGGACCCACATCGGCGTCTATCCGCCGGCATCCCGCTACACTTCGCCTCCGGACCCACCCGATCCGAAGCAGCTTATCCCTGCAAATCGGGCATTTCGGGGCTATAGCTCAGCTGGCAGAGCGCCTGGATCGCACCCAGGAGGTCGGCGGTTCGAATCCGCCTAGCTCCATCGCCTCGAACTCCCTGCAAATGTGGGGTCCGGCCTTCGGCGGATCAGTTCGAACCGGCCGCCTGATTCCCCCTCTTTTTGGGCACCAGTGCCCAAAGTCGCGCGGATATGCGGCGATGTGCGTCGATTCCGGACGATTCCGACTTGACAAGGCGATCCTGCGGCGCCAAGGCTGGGTGCAGCACCTTGTGAATCCGGTGCTACACTCGATCCATGCCGACCACCAAACCGCGGTACACGGTCACCGATACCGGTGAGCTGAGCGATCAGCTCGATCAGGCTCAGCGACGTTGGCCGGAGATCAAGGGTCGCAAGGACCTTCTGCTGAAACTGACGGCGGCGGGACGCGATGCGATCGCGGGTGAAGCGAGCGACCGAGCCCGCGCGGTGGAAGAAACCGCCGGGGCTCTCAGCGGTGTCTACGAGCCCGGCGAACTGGAGCGGCTGCGCGAAGACTGGCCCGAGTGATCGTCCTCGACGCCAGGGTCCTGATCGCTCATCTCGATGAGCGCGATACCCATCATGAACGAGCGAGTCGCCTGCTCGCGGATACCGGTGCCGAGCCCTTGGGCGCCAGCACGATCACCCTAGCCGAGACGCTCGTCGCTCCCACCCGAGCTGGCCGCTTAAAGGATGTGGCCGCGGCCCTCGATCGGCTCGGGGTCACCGAGCTTCCACTCGGCGAGGAAGCGCCTGCACGCCTCGCGCGTCTCCGTGTCAAGGCTGGCTGCAAGCTTCCCGATTGCTGCGTTTTGCTGGCAGCTCAAGAACAGGCCGCTACAGTCGCCAGTGTCGATTCCACGCTAATCGACGCAGCCCGCGGCCTGGGGCTCTCGATCCTCAAGTGACCCACTCTGTCTACGGCCTGTCAGCATCCGACGGTCGTCGGACAGGATCACTCAACGATCCCCAGATCAATTTCATAGCCAGCGAGCTGGCGCATCATCGATTGGCGCGCGACAGCCAGCCGGCTCGCACTCTCCTCTCGAAACTGGTCTGCTTCCTCAACGAGCTGCGCCACTTCATCGCGTGCACGATCCATTTGATCGACGATGCCTTGCTGGACAGCAGGTGGGGGCATGGGGACTAAAAGCGACCGGACGTGCTCGATTAGGAGCTCGGTCTGGCCAGTCGAGCCGGACACGAAACGGAGCATCTGAATTTGGCCATACTCGCTACGCAGGAACTCCACTACGTACCGCAGGTTCACATCTGGAAGCAGCCGACATATTGAAATATGACTATCGGCTATGGCTTCATCCTCATACGGCCAGATGTCGACCTTTCCAATAGTCCCCTCTCCAGTTGACGTAATCAGCAAGTCATTCTGACGCACCAGCGACCGGACACACGCCGCCCGCGTTTCGTCGGTGTCAGGTGCAAACTCCGTATCAAGATTTATCCCATTACCAGTCACATTTCTGACCTTCAGAATCGGGATACCGTCTGCCGATTCCTCACTCGGCTTCTTGCCACGCGCCGGGTATGGCTCTACACAGAGGGCTTGCAGAGAGCTTACAGCGATCTCCATCTCCTCGAGAGCCTGTACTGCCCCGTAGTACCGAGGGTGGTTGTACGTGTACGCGAAACGATCCTCCAATCGAGGAGATCGCAACACAAAGCTCAGCCGGTCGTAAAGAAGACTAGTTCGATTGGTGACAGGCTCAAGCCAGAGGCCGCCCTCGCGGTCGTCCGGCTCTTCTCGAATGAACTCCACCCTGTCACCGCCAAGGTGCTCCATCTCGATGCCGTCCCATTCACCGCTCTCGAAACGACGAAACTGCTCTCGAATGGCGAGGAGGTCGTTTTCGGCGATTGGCTTCCCCGATGGCGACGTTCCTATGTGCTCCGCGCGGGCAAAGAAGATATCGCTCTGTTCCGCGATGTCGGGATCTTCGGGATCCTTCTTAACGGCATATAAGATGCTCGTACAGGCCGCACCTTCGCTCAACCTAAACGCGTCCTGCGGAAGGCGAATGATCGCTTTAACTATGCATTCGCGCCGAATGTAATCACGTATATGACGATCATTTCGGTTGGACAAGATACCCTCTGGAATTACTACGGCCAATCTTCCCCCTGGGCGGAGCAAGCGAATCTGTCGCTCCAATAGAAGAACCTCACGCTTGGCTGATCGGGCTTTCCCCAACTCGTAGGGAGCCAGGACCCTCGGGACATCATCGCGGGCACCGAAGGGCGGGTTGGTGAGGACCACATCAAAGCCCTCGTCAGAGATCTCCGGCGCATCCGGATAATGCTTTCTCCTCGCTTCGACCTTTGCCGTCAGTTCCTCGATATCCAGCGCGTTTCCGTGATAAACGCCCGCATGGCCGTCTCCATGGATGATCATGTTCATCTTGCAGGTCCGAGCTGCCCGGGTCTCCCAGTCGATCCCGACCAGGCACTCGTTTGCTAGCTCGTGGAGGCGCTGTTGCTTCACGCGTTTAGTCATCTCCGACGTGATGATCTTGTCGCTGAGGACGTCATACACCTGGATCAGAAATCCCCCTGATCCGCACGAAGGATCGATAACCTTGTCCCCGATTTGAGGAGACACGAGATCCACCATGAAGTGGACGACCTCGCGCGGCGTGAAGTACTGGCCTAACCCTCCCCCTCGATAGGTGGCGGAAAGGAACTCCTCGAAGGCGACTCCCTTGACGTCTAGATCGGTAAGTCCAAGACTCTTGTCCTCCAGAAGCCCGACGATCTTTTCGATTGCTTCCGGCGGTAGTTCGATGTCGCTTTCAGCAGTGCTGGCATCGTCTTTAAAGATCTCCCGAAAGCGATCCGATGTCGTGGTTTCTTTCCAGAGCACCTGGACGATGTCCACCCCTTGATTACGCATCGCCCGAACCTGATCCAGGGTGAAACGATTATCTTTGCGCCTGCCATCGGCCAACTCGCGCTCCTCATACATCTTCGCGAAGAGCACCTTTGATAGCTCATCAAAGGCCTTAGTCGGGTCATAGCCCTTGAGATTACGGATGATGTCGTGACATCTCCGCATTAGGCGAGAGAGGTCGCGGACGCTCTCTATCGCAAAGAGAGTCCGGGTAGCTTGTTTAACAAGGTTGGATTTCTGGCCCGATGAAAGACGCCGGCGCTGCAGATCGCGAACCAATTCCCGATAGCTTGGTAAAGCCTTGATCTCCTGTTTCGAAACGGAGTCGAAGATCCGCCACGGTCCATTGCAAAGGGCTGCGTAGGGGGCGATCTCCTCTAACAACCGAGCGTAGGAGACCACCTGCTCACGATCGTTGTCTGAGAGATGGCCTCTGGGGTTCTTTGCATCGATGACGATCACGGGTGCATCGTGGACGTACACGACAAGGTCCGCGAAGATCTTCTTCCTCTCGCGCCCCTGCCGAGCCTCAATTGGATGATTGAAGCGAAGAACCACTCCGCCAGCCTTGCCTTTGGTTTCCTTGTAGCCGAGTGTTTCTAGCTCGGGGACAACCACCTTGCTCATGACGTCCTGCTCGGAATAAAGCTCCACGGGCCAGACCCTAGAGATACGATCAGACGAAACTGTCTGAGCGACTCCCCGCAAGGGCTGCAGCGGTCGTCCTGCCGTCGCTGAGCGACGAGGGCGCAGGCTCTCCGGATGGCACGTCGATAACCGCTCAGACCATCCTCGTTCCGAGATCGAACCAGGCGCGCTACGCTGCCCGACCGATGAACGGCGGGGAAGAATGACCGAGGTAATGCACTTCGAAGAGGCGCTGGCGGCCAGCGAGGTCATCGGAGGAAACCGTCACCTACTGCTAGGCAACGGATTCAGCATTGCCTGCCGGCCAGATTCGTTTTCATACGGCAACCTCTTCGAGGAGGCGGACTTCAGCGCCCTCCGTGTCGATGCCGAGTCGCTGTTCGCGCTCTTCGGCACCGCGGATTTCGAGCGAGTGATCGATGCGCTCCGAACCTCCGAGGGCATCCTCGGCCTCTACGACATGGACCCTGAGACTGCCGCATTGCTCGGGTCCGACGCCGCCGCACTGAGGGAGGCGCTCGCCGAGGTGCTTGCCCGAAAGCACCCCGACAACGTCGGGTCGATCGAGCCTGCGGAGTACGCATCTGCGCGTGGCTTCCTGGCGAATTTCGACGGCAAGATCTACACGGTCAGCTACGACCTCCTTTTGTATTGGACGCTCCTGCAAGACGAGGGACCGCCCGTCGCCAGCGGCGATGGCTTCCACTCCGATCCAGATGATGCCGAAGCCGAGTGGGTGGTCTGGGATGGCTTCAGGGACTACCGACAGAGGATCTACTTTCTCCACGGCGGCCTGCATCTTTACGACGCAGGCACCCAATTGCAGAAGATCACCTGGGCTCGGACCGGGGTGCCTCTGGTCGACCAGATTCGCGGGGCCCTAGCCGACAACGTCTATCCGCTCGTCGTCACTGAGGGAACGAGCCCGCAAAAGATTGCTCGGATAGAGCACAGTCCCTACCTCTATCGCGGCCTGATCAGCATGACTCGTGTCGGCGGCTCGCTCTTTGTTCACGGACACTCACTCGACCCCAACGACGAACATGTCCTGCGTCGAATCGAGAGCTCGAAAGTTGAAGGCGTCTACGTAAGCCTGCACGGCAACCCGAACTCGGCCGGCAACAAAAGGGTCCGCCATCGAGCGGAGTTGATGGTCCAGCGCCGCGCCGAAAATGAGGCACCGAAGCCGCCGCGGAAGCGGATCGGACTCGAGGTCGCCTTCTATGACGCGGAATCCGCGGCGGTATGGGACCGGCAATGACATTCACATCAGCGAGGGATGTACGCGAGACAGTTTCCGTGACAAGTAGTTCGGACCGCCTTCCGTCAGATTGGGCACTAAATGGAAATTCGTGCCCGAGTCCCCGCATATCCCGCGTGTATATCTGCCCATATCCGGCCTCATACGCCGGTGGGAAGCAGCCGGTACACCGCTCTAGACTGCGGAATACGGGAGTGCGGACGCGAATCGTGAGCCCGCATCGCACCGAGGAGGTCGGGGGTTCGAATCCGCCTAGCTCCATCGTCGAGTCGAAGTCAAGTCGCGAGTTGTGGTGTCGATTTCGACCCGTAACCGAATCGGCTGCCCGGCAGTAATTGCCGAAGGCCGCGCGATCAATTTGATGCCGGCTGCTGATGGCAACACGGCGTTCGGGTCTTCGACAGCGGGTCGAGGCCGCCGACGACGGCGGGCACCGCTCGGCCGGCGGTAGCCGGCCTCGCCGCGCGCGCGGTGGGCGCGGACGGAGGTGTAGCCGTACACGCCGGGGAATTGGACCCGGTCGGTGAAGTAGCGGTGATCGTCGCCGCCCCTGTCGTGCCGCCGAAGCAGTCGGGCGGTAGCCCGCGGGCGGCCGCGGCGGTGCCATTGCGGCTCAAGCCGAACCTTCCTCCCACGCCGCGTCGATCAGGTCCTCGGTTACCCAGTCCTCGGCCGCCTCCGACGCCCGCCAAAGCCAGTCGCGCGGCGGCAGATCGTCGGCCACCGCCTCCCGAGCCTGCGTACGGGCCTTGGTGTCGTGATTCCAGTGTTTGCGAAAGTCGCGCAGGAGGTCGAGGAGTTCGTCCACCCCTTCGAGGAAGACGTCGACCGTGATCAGACGAACCCGGTCGAGGCGGGCCAGCGCCGACTTCTCCACCTGCTTGTGTGGGGTCACCAACAGCCCTCGCGCCGGGTGTTCGTCCTCCGTTTCGAGGGCCCGTACCGCGCCCTCCGCCTGGGTGACATCCTTATTCGCGATCGCCTTCACTGTCGGCGCCATCTTCACCTCGAAGCAGAGCGTCCTGTTGGGTTCGGGCAGGTCCCAGAAGGCGTCCTCCTCGCCGTTGGTCGCTTGACGCGCCTCCGCCTGCACCCCCAGCAGCTCGGAGCCGACCCGGGCGATGCCCCGGGCGACCGTGTCGTGGTCGGAGGCGGTGAGGGCGCCATGCAGCCCCTGTGCCCACTTGTCGAACCGCGGACCCTCGGTCCCGGTGTGGTCGATCACCTTGTCCCAGGCGGCGAAGAGGTCGGCATCCGCGACGCCGGCGTCGTCGATCTCCGTCCCTTCGAGCCGCGCCAGCGCCAGCCCGAGCCGAGTGAAGAAGCTGATCTGGCCACCCGCCGCGGTCGCCGCTTTGAAGGCGCGCGTCGCTTTCCTCTCGGCGCGCGAATCACCCCGGTCGGCGATCAGCTGGAAGGCCAAACCGCGCATCGCCAGCCAGAAGCCGCGGTACTCGCCGAACCCCTGCAACTCTTTGGCAACCGCGTCGAAGCGGTCGGCGGCGTCGCGGTAGCTGCCGCTCCAGAGCTTCAGGAAGCCCTCGACCTCGTCGGCGGCCGTCGCTGGCATCGGTGCCGCCCCGTTGTATTCCGGCACCTCGCCCGGTTCAAAGGTCTTGCCCTCGAGGAAGGCGCGCGCGTCCGCGAGCCCGGCCGCCATTCCGGCGTCCGCTCGCCTGGCGCCAGCGAAGATGTCATCACGGGCTTCGCCGGGGATTGCATCGAGCACCTGCCGCTGGCTGAGCCGCCCAAGGAACTCGTGGTCGGTGAGGAGGTAGACGGCGCGATCCTGCTCCCCACGATTGCAGCGACCGAGCGCCTGCGTCAGCCGCTGGCCGAAGCGCGCCTGGGCGAAGGGCGCGTCGCGGAGGAAGGCCGAGACGAACTCCTCCAGCTCGCTGGTCGCGATCGGCACCTCCGGAATCACCTCGACCCGGCAGGCGTCGCCGCGGAAATCCATTCCGTCGTAGCGTCCGGCGGCAACCAGGTGCCCGGCGCCCGCGGCGGCAAACGGCTCGTCAGCGGCGTTGTCGGACTCGAGCACCGCGACCTCGCCGTCCAGTTCCGCGTAGAGGAGCGCGTCCTGGATGTTCTCCCTGGTCTCCTTCCGCGCGCACAGCCATAGCGCCTTCTTCTGTTCATCAAGGAAGGGCTTCAGCTCGCCGACGAGCTCGGTCTCGGTGAGCGGCTCGGTCCCGCTGCGGACGACCACGAAACGCATCCCTTGCTGCGACTGGGCGCTGGCTGTGAGCAACTTCACCGGTGGCGCGCCGAGGCGTCGCTCGAGGTCTTCAACGTTGCCGATCGTCGCGCTCAGGTACAACCGCCGCTCGGGCTCGCTGAAGTATCGGAGCGTCTGGCTCGGCGGAATGTACGGGGTGAAGGTGATGCCCCGGCCGGAGACGAGCCAGCAACAGGCGGCGAGCTGGTCGCGAATGTTCTGCCACGGCCACCACTCGGCCATCTCGATGTCGACCCACGCATCGACCATCTCGCGCACCTCGCCTGCCAGTTCGGCACTGTCGGGGAAGGCGATCATTTCCGGCGGCTGGGTGATCGCCAGTCCGTTCAGCAGGTCTTCCGCCCGCCGATAGTACGGGGAGCTTTTGATGATCCGGCGGAGGATGTTGTCGAGCAGAGGATCGGTCTCAATCGTCACCGTGAAGAGGTCCCGCAGCGGGCTCTCAAGCAAGTGCACGTCGTCGAGGATCAACTGACCGGCGGGTTCGACACCAGGCGCAGCGTTGAAGTAGTTCCAGTAATTCATCACCCCGATCGCTTCGCCGAAGTTGTAGGACTGGATCTCCCTATAGCCCCAGTCCCGCTTTCTTCCTTCGAAACGGACGACCGGGAAGCCGAGTTCGTCGGCCGATCGCTCCACCTGCTGGGCCAGTTGTTTGGTGCCCGCCAGGTAGGCGACCGGCTTTTTCATCTGCTGGCGATAGTGCTCGCCGACCAGCAGACCGATCAGCGTCTTGCCCGACCCGGTCGGCAACTCGACCGCGACGTCACCATTGCCGTCGGCGTACTGCCCCAGCACCTCTTTCTGCCATGAGTAGAGCTCCTTCACCGCGTCGGAGCGGTGTTCTTCGAACAGGCTTTCGTAGATATTGGAGTTCATAGTGCCGAGTGTGCCGCGGAATTCTCGCAAAAGCACCCTCGGAGGTGATACAGAGATGTTGCGGCGCGGCGCGCGCCGCGTCTCAGCGCGAGTGTCTAGGCGACGAAGCGCTTTTCCGAGCACGCCCCCGCCTTCGCCGCCTTGACCTCACGCTACTTCCGAACTTTGTCCAGTGGAGCGGCAACGCTCAGCGGAGCTCGCACGTTCCGCCTCGAGCTTGCCTGCTGTGGGGTGGGCCGGTTGACCCTGGTCGACGGCGACCGGGTCGAGATGAGCAATCTAAACCGGCAGGTCCAGTTCACCGAGGCGGACCTGGGCTGGCTCACGGTGAGGCGGCGACCGAACAACTGGCCGCCCTCATCAGGTCCACCACCATCGTCCCGATGGTTAGACAGATCGAATGCCAGGCCGACCTCGACACGCTGATCGAAGGCACGGATCTTGTCGTGGACGCCGTTGACTAGCCCCCGCACAAGATCGAGCGCTGGTGCAATGCGGCCTGCCTTGGAGCGGAGATCCCCTACATCGCGATGAGCCCAGTTCCCGCCCGATCGCCAGAGTCGGACCCCTTTTATGTCCCCGGCAGGATGGGATGCTTCGTCTGCCGGGAGATCGGCAACCGGCGCGAGTCCGCTCTAGAACATCGCGATCGAGCAGCGTCGCGGGAGCCCTCTCAGGCGTCGACTCTCGGCCCCACCTCCAGTCTGATAGGTGGGCCTGATCAGGGCCGAAGCCATGCACTTCTCACCGGAGTCGTCTCACCACCGGATGCTGGGCGTGGGTTACAGCCTCGATTCCGGACGCTGGAAGTCGATTCCTTCAGGGTCGTCCCGGCAGAGGATGGGCGTGGCTGGTTGACGACCACGCTCCCCGTCGCGACATGCCTGAACGACATCGGTTCCTATCCGTGCATATCGGGAGGTAGATCGAGTTTGAACCGTGCCCTGCCGTTATTGGGCACTCATGGCTGCGAGTGCCCAAATCCGTTCATATCGCTGCATATCGGGACGTATATCCAGACTGAGTCCTCGGTCGGAACCGGCTGCTACACCGCTCTACGATGCCGATTCCAGAGACCCTTCTCCTCAAAATCCAATTGCATCGCACCCAGGAGGTCGGCGGTTCGAATCCGCCTAGCTCCATAGGTTTTCCCTGCAGATCTTCAGTTTTCGGCGAGCCTTTCGGTACTTACCTCGGAAAGCGATAGCCACTTTGTGGCACTCCCCGCCTATCGAGGCTGAATCCGATCACATCCGCCTGGCTATACGACTATGCGCTTCTCCTGTTGAGCGACCTCTCTTCTGGCTGGAAGTTGGTGTCTGGACATACAGTGGGCCTAGTCGCCAAAGTGGCCCCCCTCTCAGTCCAAATTCTTCGCTGGCGCGGGCTGGGACGCCACCCATTCAGCTCCGTCGGCTGGGGGGAGACGGTCGCGTTCGGCCTTGAGGTCTGCCTCGCCGACGACCTCGTAGCCGTCGGCGATCGCCCGTAGCCGCCGGCGCTCGTAAGCACCCCCGCTCATCGAGTGGGCATAGACCCGCAGGGTGAAGGCCGGGTCAGTGTGACCGCGCTGGCGCATGACCGAGACGGGGTCCTCGCCGATCGCGAAGAGGAGCGAGGCGAAAGTGTGCCGGAGCGAGTGCGGGGTGATGCCTGGCGGCAGCGACGCCTGGCCGCGCTGCTCCAACAGCTCCTCGGCGCGGGAGAGCACGGGCCGAGGATCCGGAGGCGGACGTTGTCCTTGGTCCGCGGTCCTCCCCTCATCGTCCGGAAGCCCAGCTCACGGGCCCCTCGATCGCCGCTCCGATCGCGATGGTGGGCGAGGTGCCCCTTCAGCGCCGGGAGCATCTCGACCTCACGGATCCCGGCCGGGGTCTTCGAGTGGCGGACGTGGATGGTCGAGGTGGTGAAGTCGAGGTCTCCCCACCGGAGGGCAGTGAGCTCATGGACGCGAAGGCCCGCGAGGACGAGGGTGGCGACGACGGCGAGGCGGTCGTCGACCAGCCAGCCCGGGTCTGCGTCGAGCTCGGCGGCGGCGTCCAGCAACGCGACGATCTGTCCCGGCGACTCGAGGTGCGGCGCCGGGTTTCTCTCGACCTTGATCCTACGGCGCCTCCCCACGGCCGGGTTGTCGTCGATCCGGCCGTATTCGACAGCGAAAGAGAGGGGCCACCGGAGCACCTCGATCGTCTTGTTGATCGAGGAAGGCGACAGCGGTCGGAGCGGTCGGCCGAGTGCGTCGGTAACCGGCCGACCCTCGGTGCGGCGACGCCGACGATCCTCGGATTCCTCGAGCTTGTGGAGCCGGTAGGCGTCGACGGCCCAGACGTCGATCTTCGGCAACGGCCAGTCAGCGAAGAACGGGGTCAGATGCGCGAGGGCCCACTCCCAGTACTCGTAGGTCGCCGGTCGGACCTCGTCCCGGCGCTCCCTGATCTGCGACCTGGCGAACGAACCGAAGAGAGTGCCATCGTCGCGGCTGGCAGCATCGACGGCGGTTTGATGCCGAGGCGGTGGCGACACCCAGGCACCGCGCTCGACTTCCGCGCGGATCACGTCCATCTCTTCTTCGCCGCGCCTCCGGGTCCATCCCTCGGCCGGTGTGCCCAAGGTCAGGTATCTCCGTCGACCGTAGGCGTGGAAACGGAGGGCAAACACCTTCGAGCGGCCACACCACCGTTCGATGACGTTGTTCTCGCATCTTTCTCGCACGGGTCGGCCCTCCGACAGAGGCGCCTCCCGAGCAAAGACCTTATAAGACCAATGCGCTCTCAGCCAAAAGGTTTACGGCCATTACGCTCTGGTCCAGTCGGTCGGGAGCCGCGACGCTCCCCCGGTGATCGAACCGATCTACGAAGACCCCGACCGCGCGAGCAAAGCCTTAGGCCGGCGGGTCCGTGAAGTGCGGACCCGGGAAGGCCTCTCGCAGGACGGCCTCGCTCATACGTCGGGGATCCACCTGACCAGCATCGGTCGGATCGAGCGCGGTGGTCGCGAGCCTCGGCTGACGACGATCCAGAAACTCGCCAAGGGCCTGGGTGTGGAACCCGGCGAGCTCACCAACGGCCTTGACGATGGCTAGTTGTCCTCGATCTCTGGGTTCCCCTGGATCGGCCTGGTCAACAACACCTTGGCTTTTCGCTCCAGGTCCGACATCCAACCGTTGTTGCAGGCCGCGCAGACGCGCTTGATCTCGAGCGCGGCGACCGGCATCCCGGGTACGACCTGAAAATGACCGCTCCCGTCACGGAAGATGTAGCCGGATTCGCCCCTCACATCCGGGGGCACCGTTTCGCGAGTCCAAAGCGGAAAGACGTGCTCGGAGGTCTTCTTGCCCTCGTGGCCGCAGAACACACAAATCCCTCGTCTCAACATCGGGACGATGATGCCTCCTCCGCGCGACGGCTCAATCTTTCAGCGGCCACCGTTCGTCGATCAGCGCATCGTCGGCGAAGGTGCCGGCGAACGAGCGATCTTCGATCGCTTTCCTGATCGTGCGTCTGAGCGTTTCCTGGAGCGCCAAGAAGTCACGCCCGAATCGATCCAGGTCTCCCGGGTTGGCTAGGTCGACCGCGGACCCGTGCACCAGCGCGGAGCGGTCCTCCCAGATCTCGCCGCAACTCTCTGCATCCAGACCCACACCCTGTTCCGACGCCAGCTTCGAGACGCGCGCGGCGAACTGAGCTTTCAGCGAGCCACGACCGATCTTCAGCAGCGCCTCGGCCGCACCGACGGCGACCGGGAGCGCGTCCTCCAGATACCGCTCGCGGGTGACGAGATCAACCCGTCGCAGCCCGCGGCCGACCCGTTCAGGGAGTGCCTCGCCGCCCCAGTAGCACTCGAGCAGCTGGCTCAGTTCGGCCGCCTCGTCGGCATCGAGCCAGCCGCGCACCTCGGGGTGCAAACGGTAGGCGACATGGCTCTCGTAGCCGGCGAAGGGAACGAGGCGCTCACTTCCATCGCGGCGTCGGAGCAACCTGATCGCGTACTTGGTCCCGACCGGGTTGTCGCGAACGAGGCGCGAAAGCTGAACACACGGATACAGGCGGCCTTCGTGGTCCCATTGGTACAGCTCGTCGGGGTCGGGACCGTCGCCCTCTCTCCACACCGTACGGACGTACGCATGCACCACGCCGAACTGCCGTGCCGCCTCCCATTTCTCACCTCGCGGTTCCGCTGCAACCAGGATGCGCTCGGCGAACTCTGCTCCAGATCTTCGATACGCATGTCCTCAGGAAGGAGGATCGGTCCATCGTGACCGGCAGGGGTTGGTCCCTCAAAAGAGTCTGCCGTGACCAACAGGTAGTCAACGATCTCCACCAAGGCTCGTGGGGCGTTGGAAAAACCGTGGGGAAAGCCAGGAGGCGCAGGCTTCATCACCACATGATCGCCGATCCGATGGCAGCCTACGATCCATGCTATGACCAAGCGACGAAAGCGTCATCGGGGGCACCGACGTCAGGCCAATCGGTTCCGCCCTCCGTCGTCGCCCTGATCGAGCCTCGGTAATTGAGCTCTGGCCCGATGTGCTGGTGCTCCGCCCTCTCCTCTCGACAGCGACGTCGAATCCCGGCTCGACGAGATCCGCCACCGTATGGCCTCGGTCTACATCCTTCTCCTTTTTCTCGAAAACGACGACCAGGCGGAGAAGACCGCCGCTGAACTCTTCGACCATCCCGTCGTCCGTAAGCATCTGGTCGCGACGTTGGGCATGGACGCGACCGTGGCACTGTCGCTGACGGACACCACTGGCTGGCTCACGATGCAAGGCTTTGAGACCGCCGCGAGAGAAGCTCAGACCACCGGCGGCTGGCGTGGTAACGGGCCGCTGCTCTCGTTCTCCATCCAAGAGATGGCGGAGATGGCGCACGTGGACAAAAGACTGGCCGATCTTCCGGCAGTTTTCATCCACTTTTTGACCCGTCGACTCAAGGCCAACCAAACCCGCCACCTGATCGCTAACGACGAGGTCGACTGGGCGATGCGCCACGGGGAAGACGAGCTCCTCTGGACCGAAGTTCCGCCTGATGACCCCTACTTCCTCAAGCAGATCCTCGTACTCCCGAGCTCATGCCAGCACCGGTCGAGGTCGAATGGCTCGAGCCGGCAATGTGACTGACGGCGTCGCCACGAACCTTGGCGCCGGCCGCCGCGACATCGGCCGCGCCTCAGTCCTCGTCGGATTCCTCCGCGATCTTAGCCTCCAGCTCCTTCATCACGTCCGGGTCCCGCAGCGTCGTCACGTCGCCGAGCGCCCGGCCCTCGGCGATGTCGCGCAGCAGACGGCGCATGATCTTGCCCGAGCGGGTCTTCGGCAGGTCCTCGGCCCAGACGATCCTCCTCGGCCGGGCGAATTTGCCGATCCGCGCGGCGACGGTCTCGCGGATGCCCGCCTCGAGCTCCGCGGAGGGCTCGCTGCCGCCGCGCAGGGTGACGAAGGCGCAGATCGCCTGGCCGGTGTCGGGGTCGGACTGGCCGATCACCGCCGCCTCGGCGACGTCGGGGTGGGCGACGATCGCCGACTCCACCTC
>JBPYFM010000022.1:0-9542 GCA_051986435.1 Solirubrobacterales bacterium
GGAAAGGGACGGAAGGCGCCCGGGCGTGTGACGTTCCCGGCGTCTTCGTCACCGATCGGCCCCTGACGGCCCCCGGTCGGCCGGAGGTGTGCCTTCTCCCGCACCTCACGATCACGTGAGTCCGACCACCTCACTCCCTGTACCGGCTCTCCCCCGCACCCCTCACGTCCTGGGCGCCTCATGGGGGTCACAGCCTGCCAGGACCCCCATGAGGCGCCCAGGACGCACCTCGGACGGCCACCCGCCCCCGAATCCCCCGCCTCGCCTCAGCCCTTCAACTCCGGCCCCGTCGGCAGCTTCTTGCCACCCAGCTTGAACGCGATCACGCGCGCGCCGATTTCGCCTAGTTCTTCGGAGGCGGTGAGGGCGGCGCCGCCGACGGTCGCGAGGACGTACTCGGTGCCGCCGATCGAGTAGATGATCGGGGCGGTGCCGAAGGCGAGTTTGAGGTCGGCCTGCCAGAGGTCGTCGCCGTTGGCGGCGTCGAAGGCGTAGAGGACGCCCTGCTGGTCCCCGGTGAAGACGAGCCCGCCGGCGGACGCGGTGGCGCCGCCGTCCATCGGGGTCGGCATGTCGTGCTTCCAGATCACCTTGCCGGTGTCGACGCCGACCGCGGTGAAGGTGCCGGACTTCTCGGTGTCCTTGGGGACGACGCGGTCGCCGGCGAACTGCTTCTCGCCGTTGTGGTTTTCGTAGGTGACCCGCAGGTACATGCAGAGTTCGATGCCGGAGACGTAGACCGCCTGCGTTTCAGGCGAGTAGGCGAGCGGCGAGTACTGGGAGCCGCCGACGGCGCCCGGGCACTCGAGGGTCGGCTTGGTGGTCGGCGGCTTGTGGTCGCGCTTGACGAAGCCGACCGGCGGGAAGAGGTCTTCGCCGGTTTCGGCATCGAGCAGGAAGAGGAGGCCGTTCTTGCCCGCCTCGGCCACGCCGCGCCTCTTTTCGCCGTTGATTTCGACGTCGAAGAGGACGACCGGGCTCTCGGCGTCGTAATCCCAGAGGTCGTGCGCCTCCTCCTGGTGGAACCACTTGAGCTTGCCCGTGTTGGCGTCGAGGGCGAGGATCGAGTCGGTGTAGAGGTTCTTGCCCGGCCGTTTTGCGCCGACCAGGACCGGCGCCGGGTTGCCGGTGCCCACGTAGACGGTGTTGGTCGCCGCGTCGACCGTCGGCGGCATGTAGATGGTGCCACCGCCGCCGCCCTTCGGCACCCACTTCGTGCCCGCCTTGGGCACGGTGTAGAAGGTCCAGAGCTCCTTGCCGGTGTTCGCGTCGTAGGCGGCGATCTTGCCGCGCACGCCGTCCTCGGAGCCGGAGACGCCGACGTAGACCTTGCCGTCGTAGGCGGTCGGCGCCATCGACTCGTAGGCCCCGGTGGCCGGGTCTTCGACCTGCGAGGACCAGAGGCGCTCGCCGGTCTTCTGGCTGATCGCCTGCAGTTTGTTGTCGAAGGTGAGGACGAAGAGCTTGCCGTCTTCGGCGGCCACGCCGCGGTTGACGGTGATCCCGTAGCCGCCGACCCCGGTCGACTGGGAGAAGTCGACTTCCGGCGTGTAGGTCCAGTTGATGTGACCGGTCCTGCCGTTGATCTGCATCACCTCGTCGGTCGAGGTCGTGACGTAGACGTTTTCGCCGATCACCAGCGGAAAGGACTCCATCAGGTACTGGTCGGGCCCGAGCCCGGTGCTCCACGCTTCGCCGAGTTCGTCGACGTTGCCGGTGTCGATTTCATCCTGGGTGGCGAAACGGGTGTTGTCGCGGTCGCGGCCGAAGACCGGCCAGTCTTCGATTGCCGGCGCCGAGGCGGCGTTCGGGCCGTTGCCGGTCGCGCCGCCGGTGCCGGTGGTGTCGGAGGAGCCCCCACCGCAGGCGGCGAGCGCGATCGCCGCCGCGAGCACGGCGAAGCCGAGGAGCAGGGCTTTGATTCTCATGGAGTGGGCATTCTCGAGTAGCGGATGAACGCCAGCTTCATGGACCCGAGGCTGCGGGTCGAGACGCCGGCGACGAGCTTGCCCGGTGCGCGAAATTTGCCGACGAAGCGACCGATCGTCGGGCCGAGGAACGAGCCGCCCTTGACGATCGCCGTGCGGGCGCGTCCGCGGTGCTTCAGTTCCTTCAGGTAGACGACGTCGTTGTTGTGCTTCGTCCGCAGCTTCAGGATCCCGGCCGGTGCTTCGGAGCCGGGGAATTCTTCCTGGATGAACATCGTCAGTTCGCCGCCGTGCACGCCCGACTTGCCGCCGGAGAGCACCTTGACGTGATAGCGGCCGATGAAGCTGCCGTTGCTGCCCCACCCTTCCTTGCCGCCGCCCGCGACGGCGAACGAGGCGAAGAGGAGCGAGGAGATCAGGGCGAGAAGGCCGACGAGGAGAACTGAGCGCTTCATCTCACTTCAAGCCTAATGAACCCGCGTCTTCGGCCGTACATGCGGCTTGGTACGGTCGATTGATGTGGCGATGGCTGTCCGCTTATCCCCGCGATGTGGTCGACCTGGCGGGTGCCGGGGAGCTCGGCGAACCGTCGCGGGGAGCGGACCTCGGTGAGGAGCTGCGGCGCTGGCGCGGGATCGTCGCCCGCCGTCGGCTCGCGGTGCTGGCGCGTCGTCACGCCGCGGTGGCGCTGGGCCTGGCCGCCCTGCTGGAGATCGCGGCGCAGCTCGGCGCCTTCCCCCGGTGGGTGGTCGTCGCGGTGCCGCTCGCGCTCTTCCTCGTCTCGGTCACGACCTTCGCCCTGCGCGGCCCCTCGCCGTTCGGGCTGGCGCGGTTGCTCGACGACAAGCTGGGGCTGAACGATCGGCTGGCGACGGCGCTCGAGATCGAGGCGCGGGGCGGCGAGTCGCCGCTCGAGCGGCGCACGGTCGCCGACGCGGCGGCGCTCCTCGCGGCGGGCCGCGAGGACTGGCACGCGGGCGCGGCGGCGGACGGACGTGAGTGGTGGGCGCTCGTCGGCCCGGCGGCGGCGATCGCCGTGGTCGTCGCGATCGGCGCGCTGAGCGCCGGCAGCTCGTCGTCCTCGGGACGGCTCGAGGCGCTCGGGCCCCACCACGGCGGCCGCCTCGGCAAAGGCGCGATGGAAAACGAATACGTCAAACACGCCGAAAAACACAGCAAGACGCTCGCGCCGACCGGCAAGCTCCGCAAGCTGGAAGAAAAGAAGGGGCCGCCGCCGAGCGCCGAGAAATCGGCCAACTCCGGCTACCAGAAGATCCCCCAGGCCGAACGCACCGGCCAGGCGCGGAAGGGCCGGGCGGGCAAAGGCGAAAGCGGCGAAGGCAACGCTCCGCGGAAGGGCGACAAGCTGCGGCGCGGCGCCCACTCCGAAGTCAAAGGCGGGGAAGAAACGGGTGGGAACAAGTCCCCCAAGGCCCCGCAGGAAAAAGAACACCCGACGCTCGGCTTCAACGTGAAGAGCCACGGCCACGGGGACCAGGGCCGGCGCGGGTCCTCGCGGGTGAGCGGCGCGGGGGCGAAGAAATCCGCCCCGAACGGCGCCGGCGACGAAGCGACGGCGAGCGAAAGCGAAAGCCAGAAAAAAGGCGGCGCCCCGGCGGGCTCGAACCACGCGGGCGGCGAGCAGGGCAACAGCCGCCAGGGTCACGCGACGCCGGTGAGAGGACAGGCGTCCCAGGCGGTGCGGATCCAGCCCGCCTACGCGCCGTCGCGGTCCGACAAAGCCGGCAAGGAACGCAAGAAAGCCGGTCGCGAAGAAGGCGCGGGCGGCAAGGCGCGCACCGCGCAGGTGACCGGTGCCACCCAGGTCGGCGAGCGGTTCTCGTTCGTGCCGGTGACCGGCGGCGCCGTCCCCGGCCCCAGCGCCGGGCTGCAGCTGAACTACCTCGAATCGCTGAAGTGGATCGAACGGCTGCCGTGGGAATGAGCGCGCGGTGACGTTGCTGAGCGGGGCGGCGCTTGCCGCACTGATCCTCGCGGTCCCCCTGGTGGCGCTCCACCTGCGCCGCCGCAAGCCGCCGCGTCGCGCGGTCGGCAGCCTGCTCGCCTGGCGCGACCTGCCCGCCGCCGGCGGTGGCGGCGCCCGTCGGATCGGCCGCCCGCCGCTGCCGCTTCTGCTCGTCCTGCAGCTGCTGGCGCTGGTCCTGCTCGTCGTCGCGCTCGCCCGCCCGGTGAGCAACGAAAGCGCCACGACTTCCTCGCACGTCTACGTCGTCGACGAGTCGATGTGGATGGGGGCGCAGCAGGGCGGGACGGCGCGGATCGACGCCGCCCGGGGCGTGCTGCGCGAACGCCTCGCCGAACTGCCGGGCGGCGAAGCGGTGCGGATCGTCGGCGCCGGTGCGACCCCGAGCGTGCTCTTCGAAGGCAAGGCCGCCGACGCAGGCGCCTCGCTCGACGACCTGCGTGCCGGCCCCGGCGCCGCCAACCTCACCGCGGCGCTGCGGCTCGCCGCCGGCCTGCGCGCCGGCGACGGCGACCAGATCGCCCTGCTGCGGGCGCCCGAGGAAGCGGCGCCGAAGGTGCGTGGCGCCGGCTCCTCCTACGAAGACCTCGAGGTCGGCGAACAGGTGGAGGACACCTCGCTCTCGGACCCGAGCGCCGAGTGCGACCGGCTCGGCGCCGAAGCCTGCGAAGTCTTCGTCAGCGTCGCCGACAGCACCGGCGCGGCGCGGACCGTTCCCGTACGGGTCGCGATCGGCGGCGAGCCGGTCCACACGGTGCCGGTCGAAATCCCCACCGGCGAAGCGGCGCCGCTCGTCTTCACCGCGCCCCCCGGTGCGACGGTGCGGATGAGCCTGCCCTCCGGCGACGGCCTCGCGGCCGACGACTCCGCCTTCGTCTCGGTCCCGCGGCCGGGCGGCGAGAGCATCACCCTGGTCGGCGAACGCACCCGCGCCCTGCCGCTGGCCCGCGCGCTCGCCTCGGTGCCGGGCGTGAAGCTCCGCCTGCGCACGCTGCAGACCTACCGCCCGACCGATCCGGGGACCAGCGACCTGCTGGTGCTCGACGACTTCGTGCCGAAGGGGGGCCTGCCGAAGGCCCCCGCACTCCTCCTCGTCAACCCGCCGCGCCTCCCGGGCGGCAAGGGCCTCGGCAAGATGCACGACAGCCGCATGAGCGGCACCGAAGCGGCGAGTCCGCTGCTCGCAGGCGCTGACATCTCCTCGCTGACGATCGGCGCCGGGGCGGCGCGGCGGCTCGCCCTCCCGGCCGCGATGACGGCCGCGGCGTGGAGCGCCGAAGGCCCGCTGATCGCCTCCGGCACCGACGGCGGCCGCCGGGTCGCGGTGATGTCGTTCGAGCCGTCCGAATCGAACCTGCCCCAGCTCGCCGCCTTCCCGGCGCTGATCGACGACATCGTTGCCTGGTCGCAGCGGCTCGCGCCGGAATCGGCCGCCGCGGGGACGCCGTTCTCCCTGGCCGAGCCGCCCGGCACGACCGCCGCGACGCTCGCCCCGGCCGCGGGCGGCGCGGCGCGCAAGCTGAAGCTGGCGGCGGGGGGCGAAGTCCCGGTCGCGATCGCCGACCCCGGCAACTACGTGGTCACGCTCAAAGGGCCGTGGGGGACGCGCGCGCTGGCGCTCGCCGTCAACCCCGGCAGCGCAGCGGCGCCCGGTGCCCCGGTCGACCTCGCCGCGCCGGCGCCGCCGGCCCACCCCGGTCACACGGATCTCTGGCCGTGGCTCCTGGCGGCGGCGCTCCTCGTCCTCATCCTCGAGGCGCTCTACGCCTGGTGGCGGGAGCCGGAACGCAGCGGCTCGACCCGCCGGCGGGTCGCGGTCGGCCTCCAGGTCGCGAGCGTCGTCCTCGTCGTCGTCGCCCTCTTCGACCCGACGATCGGCGCGAAGCCGCCGCCGACGACGCTCGTGCTCGACCGCTCGCTCAGCATCGGCGCGGCCTCCGGCGAAGCCGAGAGCGAATGGCTCGCCGCCAACCAGGGGTGCGGCTCCGACTGCCGCGTCGTCCAGTTCGGCGGCGGCGCCGAATTCACCGGCGAGGGCGCCGGGCTCCTGCCACAGGGGAGGGGCGGCAACGTCGAAGGCGGGGAAAGCAACCTGCAGGCGGCGATGGAACTGGCGCTTGCCCGCACCCCGCGCGGCGGCCGCGTCGTCCTGCTGAGCGACGGGCGCCAGACCGCGGGCGAACCGACCGAGCTCGCCGCGGCGGCGCGCGAACGCGGTGTCACCGTCGACACCGTCGCCCTCACCCGGCAGCCCGACGACGCCGCCGTCACCCGCCTGCAGGCGCCGAGCGCGCTCCACGCCGGCGACCCGCTCTCGCTCGAGGTGACCGTGCGCAGCACCTACGAAGCGCCCGCCGTCCTCACCGTGCGCCGCGACGGCGAAGCGGTCGGCCGCCAGAAGGTGACGCTGGCCCCCGGCGACAACCCCTACCTCTTCTCGGTGCGGGTCCCGCAGCTGATCGGCTCCTACGGCTACGAAGTCGAGGTCGAAGCGGAAGGGGACCGGCGGCCCCAGAACGACGCCCTGGGGACGACGGTCCGCGTGCAGGCGCCGCCGCGCGCGCTGGTGGCGGGCGGTGACGGCACGGCGGCGGCCGAGATCCTGGGCGCCGACGGCTTCGAGGTCACCAAGGTCGCGGCGGGCGCGCTGCCGACGAGCGCCGCCGGCTACAAGGGCTTCGACGCGGTCGTCCTCGAAGACGTCTCCGCCGACGAACTCGGCAAGCCGCGCGCGCGGGCCATCGACGCCGCGGTGCGCGACCGCGCCCTCGGCCTCCTGGCCTTCGGCGGCGAGCGCTCCTTCTCGCTCGGCAAGTACTACAAATCGCCGCTCCAGGACGCGCTGCCGGTCAAATCCCTGGTGCCGGGCAAGCTGCAGCGAAAAAACGTCGCCGTCGAGCTCGTCCTCGACCGCTCCGGCTCGATGATCAACGAGGTCGGCGGGGTGCCGAAGATCGCGATGGCGCAGGCGGCCGCGCGCGGCGCGCTCGACTTCCTGCTCAAGCACCGCGACCAGATCGGCATCGTCGCCTTCGAAGTCAAACCGAAGTCGATAGTGCCGCTGACCCGGGTCGAACCGGGGAACGTCAAGGCGATCGAACGGAAGATCAACAACATCCCGGCGAACGGCGGCACGAACGTCTACAAAGGCCTCGCCGAAGGGGTCAAGGAAATCGAACGCTCCAAGGCCAAGGAGCGCCACATCATCCTGCTCACCGACGGGATCAGCGAACCGGGCAGCTACGCTCGCCTGCTGCCTGGGCTGAAGAAGGGCAAGATCAGCGTCGCGACCGTGGCGCTCGGCGCCGAAGCCGACTTCAACCTGCTCAAACAGATCGCCGCGGACACCGGCGGCAACTACTACGCGACCGAAAACGCGCGCGAACTGCCGAATATCTTCGACAAAGAGACGCGCCTGAACACGCGCACGGTGCGGCTGCGCGGCGAAATCGGGGTGTCGGCCGGCGACCCGAGCCCGATCACCGGCAGTCTCGTCGGCGAACACCTGCCGCCGCTCGGCGGCAACGTCGTCACCGAACTGAAGCCGGGCGCCGAGGCCGCGCTGCTCGGCCAGGACAAAGACCACCCGCCCGACCCGGCGCTCGCCCAGTGGCAGTACGGCTCCGGTCGCGTCGCCGTCTGGACCCCTGGGCTCACCCCCGAATGGGCGGGCGAATGGCGCGGGCACCAGCGCCTCTTCCAGGACGCCGGCCGCTGGGTCGAGCGCGGCGTCGCGCCGCCGCCGCTGACGCCGAGCCTTGCGGCCGGCGACCAGCGGAGCCTGGAAGTCGTGCCGACCGACAGCCACGGCCAGTCGATCGTGCTGGAAACGCTCACGGGCAGGCTCAGCTCGCCGGCCGGCAAGTCGATCCCGTTGCGCTTCGAAGAGTCGGCCCCGGGACGTTGGACGGCGGCGCTCCCGGCGCTCCCGGCCGGGGAATACGGGTACTCACTGGCCTCGACCGGCGCCGGCGCAGGCGCCCTGACCGGCGTCCTGGCGGTTCCCTACCCGGCCGAGCTCCGCCTCGGGCCGATCGACACGACGCCCCTCGGCCCGCTCGCCTCGGCGTCTGCCGGCACCACCTTCGGCGCCTCCGATCCGGGCGCGATCGAAGGCTCCTCGCACCGCATCTGGTGGCTCTTCGCGGCCGCCGCGCTCGCCTGCTTCCTGATCGGCGCCGGCCTGCGCCTGCTCGCCCGCGGCTGGGGCGGGGAGGACGACGAGCCGTCGAATCGCCAAGATTCGTCGGATCGTGACGCAGAGCCCGCAGACCTCCAACCCGACCCGGTCTGAGCAGAGCCCGCCGGGGACCGGCGCCGTCCTCGTGCTCGGCGAGGGCGGCGGGCTGGGCGCGGCGCTGCTGCGGCGCTTCGAACAGAGCGGCTCGCCCGCGGCCTCGGCGCTCGACCTGACCGACGGCGAGGCCGCCGACATGCTGCGCGAGGGCCAATGGCGCGCGGTCGCCGTCGTCACCCGCGACGACGCGCACGCCCTGCGGCTCACGCTGCTGAGCGCCCACGTGCGCCCCGACCTGCCGCTCTGGGTGACGATGTTCGACCACACCGTCTCCCGCGAGCTCGAGCACGTGGCGCCGAAAGTCCACGTCCTCTCGCCCTCGGAGATCGTCGCCGGCGACCTCGCCGAGGGATGCCTGGCGGAAGCAGGCGAGGAAATCGTCGGCCGCCACCGTCATGGCGTCCGGCTCGTCGACGATGCGCTCCGCCTTCTGGTCGCCTCCGCCTGCGGCCTCTTCGTCGCCCTGGCGATCGAGATGGTGATCTCGATGCTCGCCTTCCACCACGGCGTCATCGACGCCTTCTACTTCTCCACCCGCGTCGTCGCCACGGTCGCCGGCCCGCCCGGCGCGGAGGCGGGCCCCGACTGGTTCAAGCTGATCTCCGCCGCCAACATGGTGCTCGCGATCGCGCTCGTCGCGATCTTCACCGCGGCCCTGGTCCGCCGCCTCAGCCGCCGCCGCCTCACCACTCTCTTCGGCCCCCGCGCGGCGCCGGGCCGCCACCACGTCGTGCTGGTCGGCTTCGGCCAGGTCGGCTTCCGCCTCGCCCAGGAGCTGAAGGAGCGCGGCGTCGCCGTGATCGCGATCGAGCGCGACATCGAAGCGCCCAGCATCCGCCTGGCCAAAGCCGCCGGCATCCCGGTCGCCGTCGGCCGCGGCGACGACCGCGAGGTCCTCCAGCGCGTCGGCATCGAGCACTGCGGCGCCGTCGCCGCGGTCACCTCCGACGACCTCGTGAACGTCGCCGTCGGCCTCGCCGCCGAGGACCTCCGCCCCGACGTCCCGATCATCCTCCGCCTCGGCGACGGCGAGGTGGCGAGCGAGACCGACTCCCTCCTCCACCTCGGCCGCATCTGCGATGCCCACAAACTCGCCGCCGAGACCCTGCAGCGGGCGATTGAGGCCGGAGGGTAGGGGCGGCGCGGGAAGAAGGGACGGCGCCTCGCAAGCCGGCGCCCGGGGGCGGCGAGGGACGAGGAAACGGACGGCCGAGGGACGCGGCCCTCTCGGCCACGGCCCGGGCAGGCTGTGGCCGTGGCCGAGAGGGCCGGGTCTTCGATGAGTGGAGGAAGGGACGCGGGGGCGTCACGGGAGAGGGACGTCGTCACGGAG
>JBPYFM010000023.1:0-9334 GCA_051986435.1 Solirubrobacterales bacterium
GGGCGGGCGCCGCCCCGCGCCGCTACCCCAGCTCCGCCAGGCGCGACACCGTCTGGGCGCAGACCTCGGCGGCCCAGGCGGGCGGGTCGGGGACTTTGTTCGAGACCCAGACCTGGTCGATGCCGAGCTTCGCCATCTCGGACATCTGGGCGAGGAAGGCGTCGACGTCGTCGAGCGGATTGGCGCCCCAGAGGATCGTCTTCTGGATCTCCTCGTAGTCGCGGCCCTCGTTCTCGCAGTGGCCTCTGAGGACGTCGAGTTTGTGGGCGACGACGTCACGCTCGCTGCCGAAGAGGTTGCAGGCATCGGCGTATTTGGCGACCAGGCGGAGGGTCTTTTTCTCGCCGGAGCCGCCGATCATCAGGGTCGGGCGGGGCGACTGGAGCGTCGGCGGCGAGTTCAGCGTTTCGGCGAGCTGGTAGTGCTTGCCTTCGTATGGCCCGTTGTCGTCGCTCCACATCTGCAGGCAGATCTGGATCGCCTCCTCGAGGCGCTCGAAGCGCTCGGCGAGCGGCGGGTAGGGGACGCCGAGCGCCAGGTGCTCCTGCTCGAACCAGGCAGCTCCGAGGCCGAGCTGGGCGCGGCCGCCGGAGAGGACGTCCAGCGTCGTCACCGTCTTCGCCAGCAGGCCTGGGTAGCGGTAGGTGACGCCGGTGACCAGGAGGCCGAGGCGGATCCGCTCGGTCTGCGCGGCGAGGTAGCCGAGGGTGGTGTAGCCCTCCAGCATCGGCTCGGTGTGCGGGGCGACGGGCGGGATCTGGAACCAGTGGTCCATCAGGGTGAACTGAGCGGCACCACCCTCCTCGGCGGCACGTGCGGTGGCGGCGAGGGTCGGCGCGATGTTCTCGGGGCCGCCCCCATAGCTGAAGTTTGGGTTGTGGATGGCGAGCTTCAATGTCTTCCTTCCGACTGGGGGTTGCGACCCACGGGAGACTAGGGAGGGCAGCTCGTCGGCTAAGAAGCCTCTCCCCCGCCGACCACCTCGGCCACCGCGCCCGCCGCGAGCACCTTGCGCCCGAGCCGCGTCGGGGTGTAGTCGAGCTCCCCCATCGCGGTGTGCAACTGGGCGCGGACAAGCGAGGCGTGCTCGAGCGCCTGCACCCCCTCGGCAACCAGCCGTTGCAGCCGCAGCCGCGTGCGATCGTCGACCGACCTCGTCGACCCGTCCGGCGCCATCGCGGTCGCGATCCCCTCGACCGTCGCGCCGGCGCCGACGTTCGGCCCGCCTACCGTCACCTCTTCCTCGGGGTCCTCCCAGTCCGCCCCCGGCCCGAAGGCCTTGCCCATCACCTCGGCCGCCAGCGCCGCAAGCGTCAGCCGGTCGAGCCGCTCGATCTCGACTTCCAGCGCATCCGCCTCCGCGCTCCTGTCGGCCCTGCTGCCGAACAGCGCCATCCCGCCATCCTTTCCTGTCGAAGCTCGCCGCCGGAGTTGGCGACGCGCGGGCAAGGATAGGTACGTCGACGGATCGAGCGCGGTTCGCCGGTAGCCAGAAGTCCTCAAGGAACTCCAGCCCCCGGCCGAAAACATGGTTTGAAAGAGAACGCACGACGGGTCGCCCCGCGATGGGCGGCCCGGTTGCTGGGGCCGACCGGCAGTCGCGCGGTCGGCCCCGTCACTCTTTCGGCGCCAAGTCGGCGCTGTCCGGCGCGCTACCTGACGAGCTCACCGTCAGGCTCCGGTTGGTCGGCCGCCCTCCGCCGCCGCGGGTGAAGCGATCGAGCCTTTCCGCCGACGCCTACCGCGACCCGCTCGGCACCGCCGCTTGACTCCTTGCCCCGCCCTACGGCGCGGCGCGGATCAGCTTCTTGTTGACGAACTCGTCGGCGCCGAAGTTGCCGAGCTCGCGGCCGAAGCCGGAACGCTTGAAGCCGCCGAAGGGCAGCTCGGGCGCGTCGGCGCCGACCAGGTTCACGTACACCATCCCCGCTTCGATCTGATTGGCGACGCGCTCAGCCTGCTCCTTGTCGGTCGTCATCAGGTAGGAGCCGAGGCCGAACTGCGTGTCGTTGGCGAGCTTCACCGCCTCCTCCTCGGAGGACACCTTGTAGACCTGGGCGACCGGGCCGAAGAACTCTTCCTGGGACGCTTCGTCGCCGGGCTTGATCCCGGTGAGGATCGTCGGTTCGAAGAAGTTGCCGTCGCGCTTGCCGCCGACCACCACTTCGGCGCCGTTCTCGATCGCCCGCCGGACCTGGTCCTCGAGGCGGTCGGCCGCGGTCTTCGAGGACAGCGGGCCGACGACGGTGCTCTCCTCGCTCGGGTCGCCCGGCTTCGCCCCTTCGACCTGCGCCGTGAACTTGGCGAGGAAGTCGTCGTAGAGATCCTCGGTGACGATGAAGCGCTTCGCCGCGTTGCAGGACTGGCCGGTGTTGTCGAGTCGCGCCTCGGCGGCTTTCTCGGCGACCGCATCGATGTCGTCGGCGCCGAGGACGATGAACGGGTCCGAGCCGCCCATCTCCAGCACCACCTTCTTCAGGTTGCGGCCGGCGATCTCGGCGACCGCGGCGCCCGCCCGCTCCGACCCGGTGACCGAGACCCCGTGCACCCGCGGATCGCCGATCACCCACTCGATCTGCTCGTTGGTCGCGTAGATGTTCTGGTAAACGCCCGTCGGCGCGCCCGCGTCGTCGAAGATCTTCTGGATCGCCTCGGCCGATTCCGGGCACTGCGGCGCGTGCTTCAGCAGGATCGGGTTGCCGATGACGATGTTCGGACCGGCGAAGCGGGCCACCTGGTAGTAGGGGAAGTTCCACGGCATGATCCCGAGCAGCGGCCCGAAGGGGCTCCGCCGCACGATCGCGGTGCCGTCGCCGCCGAAGTGCTTGATCGGTTCGTCGGCCATCAGTTCCTCCGCGTTGTCGGCGTAGAAACCGTAGATTTCGGCGGCGAAGTCGACCTCCATCAGCGCCTGCTCGATCGGCTTGCCCATCTCGCGGACGATGATCTGGGCGAGCTCCTCGCGGCGCTCGGAGTGCAGGTCGGCGACCCTGCGGATCAGCGCGGCGCGCTCGGCGACGGTCGTCTCCTGACTCCAGCTCTTGTACGCCTCGTCGGCGCGTCCGATCGCCGCCCGCAGCTCGTCGTCGGTGATCGTCGGGTACTCCTTGATCGTCTCTCCGGTGGCGGGATTGACTACGGCGTAATCGCTCATCTGGGTTCCTCGCGCTGAAGTTGTGGTGGTTTCGTGACTGCCATTTCCCTGTTGGCAGCTACCCCGATGGGGCCTCACAGAGAACTTATCCGGTCAGCTTCGCGGGTCCGCGCCAGTTTGGACAGGCCGCGCGGGGTCGCGACTCCACAGCGACCAAGAACCGGGGAAGAGACGACCCGGGGCGAGCCCCGCCTGCTCCATCGCGAGCAGGTTGTGGCAGGCGGTGACGCCGGAGCCGCAGTAGGAGATGATCTGGGTCGCGGGGCCGAAGTCGAGGCGCGCGCGCAGCACCTCGACCGGGAGGAGGCGCCCGTCGGCGTCGACGTTCTCGCGGCAGGGGACGCTGAGCGCGCCGGGGATGTGGCCGGCCTGCGGGTCGACTTCGTCGGGCTCGCCTTCGAAGCGCTCGCGCTGGCGACCGTCGATCAGGACCGGGGGCGCCGATCCTCGCGCGGCACCGTCGTCGAGCGTGTCGGCGACCCGCGAGGCGGCGGCCACCTCGTCGATCGTGGCGAGCCGCTCGGCGGGCCAGGCGCGGGCGGTGAGCTCGGCGCGCTCGCGGTCGGTGTCGCCGAACTTGGTGCGCCGGGCCGCGGGCCCGCTCGCGAGCTCGCCGCGCCAGGCGCCGAGGCCGCCGTCCAGCAGTGCCGCTTCGTGTCCGGTCACGCGCAGCATCCAGACGAGGCGCGCGGCGATCACCCCGCCCGCATCGTCGTAGGCGACCACCGTGTCGTCGTCGCCGATCCCGAGCGCACTCATCGCGGCGGCGAAGTCCCCGGGCTCGGGCAGCGGGTGGCGGCCGCCCTCGGCCGGGTCGACGTGGCTCGTCAGCGCCGTGTCGAGGTCGACGAAGAGCGCGCCGGGAACGTGCCCGGCCTCGTAGGCGACGCGGCCCGAGCGGCCGTCGAGGTACCAGCGGCAGTCGGCGAGGACCACCTCGTCGCGGTGCTCCTCGACCCGGTCGACGTCGACGAACGGCGCGATCATGGCCCGCATCCTGCCAGGGTCGCGCGCCCGGCCTCCCGAGCGGCACCTCCCTAGGCTTGCCCGATGGACGACGCCTTCGCCGACGATCCGCGCACGAATCGCGAACGGATGCTCGCCGGCGGCCTCTACATCGCCGAGGACCCCGAGCTCGCCGCGGCGATGCGTCGCGCGGCCCGCCTCGCCGACGAATACAACGCGCTCGCGCCGCGCGACCGGGACGCCGCGCGGGCGATCCTCGCCTCCCTCCTCGGCGGCCTCGGCGAGGAGACCTGGGTGCGCGCCCCCATATATGTGGACTACGGCGAGAACCTGACGATCGGCGCCCGCACCTTCGTCAACTTCAACCTCGTCGCCCTCGACGTGGCGCCGATCGCGATCGGCGACGACTGCCAGCTCGGCCCCAACGTCCAGCTGCTGACCGCCTACCACCCGACCGAGCCCGAGCTGCGCCGCGCGAAGCTGGAGGCCGCCGCCCCAATCACGATCGGCGACAACGTCTGGCTCGGCGGCGGCGTGATCGTCCTCCCCGGCGTGACGATCGGCGACGACTCGATCGTCGGCGCGGGCGCGGTGGTGACCAAGGACGTCCCCGCCGGCGTCGTCGCGGTCGGCAATCCGGCGCGCGTGGTGCGGTCGCTCTGACCCGCCATCCGCGACCCGGTCGCTAGGGTCCGCGCCTTGAGCCGCCCCTTCATCCTCGCCCAGATCAGCGACCCTCACCTCGGCGAGCCCCCGATCGGCGGCGCCAAGCCGAAGAAGTGCCTGCGCGAGGTCGTCGCCGCGATCGAGGCGCTGCCGCACCCGGTCGACGCGATCCTCGTGACCGGAGACCTCGCCGAGCACGCCGACCCGAAGGAGTACGCGCTCGCGGCCGAGCTGATCGGTGCGCTCGGCGTCCCCTTCCACGTCCTCCCCGGCAACAAGGACGACCGGGCGACGATGCGGAGGGTCTTCGGCCTGCCCGGAGAGGCGGACGCGCCGCTCGACTACGCCGTCGAACTCGGGCCGCTGCGCCTGGTCGTCGTCGACTCGACGATCCCGGGCGAGGACCGCGGCGACTTCGAGCCGGCGCAGCTGGAGTGGCTGGACGCGGAGCTCGCGAGCGCACCCGAGCAGCCGACGATCGTCGCCATGCACCAGCCCCCGCTCGTCACCGGCATGGCCGACTGGGACGGGGTGATCATGGCCGCCGCGGACCGCGCCGCGCTCGCCGCGGTGATCGAGCGCCATCCGCAGGTCCGCGCGATCGTCGGCGGCCACCTCCACCGCATCGCCGCCGGCGCGCTCGCCGGCCGCCCCGTCGTCGTCGCGCCCAGCACCTTCGCCCAGGCCCGCCCGAACTTCGAGACCGAAAAGGTGAAGCTCCGCGACCACTTCCGCGGCTTCCTCCTCCACGTGCTGCGCGACGGGGAGCTCTCGACCCAGGTCGAGATCCTCGCACCGGCCTAGAAGATCGGCTTATCGAACTGCGCAGGTGGATAGCCTGCGCGCGATGGCACGCCTACCAAAAGGTCGGCAGACGAACCTCACCCCCGAGGCGATCGTCGAGGAGGCCCTGAGGCAGTTCGACCAGGGCGCAGGCGAGCCGACGATCCGCAGCCTCGCCGCCGGGCTCGGCACCGGGCCCTCGGCGATCTACCACCACTTCCCGTCGCGGGCGGCGATCCTCCAGCGGGCGGTCGAACTGGTCTGGGGCGAGGCGCTGGCGAACCTGCTCGAGCTGCTGCCGCGACCCCTCGAGGCCGATCCGCGGGAGGCGCTGGTCGCCGCCGGCCTCGCCAGCCGGCGCGCCTGGCTCGCCCACTTCCGCCTCTGCCCCTACCTGGCGGCGAGCCCGAAAGGCGACGACTTCACCGGCGACGCGCTCGGCGCGATGGCGGCGCTCTTCGAGCGCCTCGGGCTGAAGGGCGACGAGGCGGCGGCCGCCTTCTACGCCTACGGCACCTTCATGCTCGGCTCGATCCTCTTCGCCGCGATCCGGCTGATCACCAGCGAGCAGCTCGCCGGGCACGAAGACGACGCGAGCGGCGCCGTCCGCCACGACCACCGCCCGGGGATGGCGCGCCGCTCGGACGCGGCGACGCGTCGCTCCTTCGACCACGTGGTGGCGGTCTCGGTCACCGACCCGGTCGAGGACGAGAACCTCTTCGTCGGCGCCATCCGCAACCTGGTCGAGGCGCTGGGACCGGGATGAGCGCGCCGGCCGTCGCCTCCGCCTAGCGGCCGAGCACGCGCTCGGTCAAGAGCTCGACATAGCGGTCCTCGTCGGGGAACGGGAAGCCGGGCATCGCCGAGGCGACGGCGGCGCGGCCGTGGAGGGCCATCCAGAGGATCACGCCGTAGTCGAATGCGTCCTCGTCGGGCACGCCGCAACGGGCGACCACCGCGACCAGGCTTTCGAAGACCTCCATGCCGAGCTTCGTCTCGTCGTCCTCGGGCTTCGGCGTGATGTGGCGCTGGAAGAGGACGGCGTAGTGGCCGGGGCGCTCGCGGGCGAAGCGCAGGTAGGCGTGGCCCATCGCGACGAGCTGGTCGCGGGGCGCGGCGCCCGCCGCCTCGCCCGCGGCGCCCATCGCCGCGCCTAGCTCGGCGAAGCATTCTTCGGAGACCGCGCGGAAGAGCTCCTCGCGATTCTCGAAGTGGAGGTAGAGCGCGGTCGGGCTGACCCCGGCTCGGCGGGTGACCGCGCGAACCGAGACGTCCTCCGGGTCCTCGCTCTCGGCGAGCAGCTCGGTCGCGGCCTCGAGCAGCGTCGCCCGCAGCCGATCCCCCTCGCCGCGCGCATTGCGCTCGCGGATCTTCAGATCTCGGTTGACATCGTTCATTTACAGTGTAAATCTACTTTCTCGAACGGTCGACAGCAAGCACCGAGAGGAGCCCCCATGTCCCAGCGCCTCGCCAGCCTCGCAACCGCCCGCCCTCGACGTTTCGGTCTCGTCGCGCTGTTTACCTTCTTGGTGGTCGCCGTGATCGGCAGCGCCGCGCCGGGGAGCTTCGACGTCTCGCGCGCGTTCGTCGACCCGGGCTCGGACTCGACCCACGCCCGCGACCAGATCGAAGCGGCGAGCGGGCAGACCGCCGAACCGGCCGTGGTCGCGCTGGTCGACGGCGCGCCGGGCAGCGCCAAGGTCGCCTCGGTGGCGAAGACCCTGGAAGCCGATCCGGGCGTCGCGCAGGTCACGCTCCCGACCGCGGGCTCGCCGCTCGTCTCCGAGGACGGGCGGCGCAGCATGGTCGCGGCGACGATCGGCGCCTCGGCCTCGGAAACCGACGTCGCCGAACGTCTGATGAATGACTTCGACGGCAGGCCCGGCGTCGAACTCGGCGGCAACGCGGTCGCCCAGACGCAGGTCGGCGAACAGGCGACGACCGACCTCGCGACCGCCGAGCTCATCGCCTTCCCGTTGCTCGCCCTGCTCACCTTCCTCTTCTTCCGCGGCGTCGCGGCGCTCCTGCCGCTGGCGGTCGGGGCGACGACCGTCCTCGGCGCCTTCGCCGTGCTGCGGGCGATCAACGAGGCGCTGGCGATCTCGCCCTTCGCCCTCAACCTGGTCATCGGCATGGGGCTCGGGCTGGCGGTCGACTACAGCCTGCTCTCGGTCTCCCGTTTCCGCGAGGAGATGGGGCGCGGCGTCGACCCGCCGCGGGCGCTCGTGGCGACGCTGCGCAACGCCGGCCACACCGTCCTCTTCAGCGCGATCACGGTGGCGGCGGCGCTCGCCTGCCTCACCGTCTTCCCGCAGCGGTTCCTCGTCTCGATGGGGATCGGCGGAATCGTCGTGGCGCTGGTCGCCGCGGCCGCGACCTTCCTCGTCCTGCCGCCGCTCCTGATCCTGATGGCGCCGCGCCTCGGCAAGGTGACGCCGAAGCCCGAGCGCACGGGTCGTTGGTACGGCCTGGCGAAATGGGTGATGCGACGCCCGGCGGTGACCGCGATCGGCGCGGCGGCGATCATGTTCGTGCTGGCGGCGCCGACGCTGGGGCTGAACTGGACCGGCGTCGACGCGACCTCCCTGCCGTCAGGCCAGAGCGCGCGCACGGTCTTCGAAACCCAGCAGCGCGAATTCCCCGACGCCGACGCGAGCCCCGTCTTCGTCGCCGTCGATGCGGCACGCGGCGAAGGCGCCCGGGTGGCGAGCTACGCGCGGGCGCTCGGGGAAGTCGACGGGGTCGACCGGGCGAGCAAACCCGCGTACCTCGGGGACGGCGTCTGGAAGGTCGAAGTCGGCGTGCCGGGCGCGCCGAGCTCCGACGCCTCCCAACGCCTGGTCACCGACCTCCGCGCCGTGCCCTTGACCCTCCCCGCGCTGGTCGGCGGGAGCGCCGCCGAACTGAAGGACTCCCAGGCGGCGGTGACCGACTCGGTCGGCGTCGCGATCGTCCTCCTGGTCCTCCTCACCTGCACCGCCCTCTGGCTGATGACCGGCTCGGTGGTCCTCCCGGTCAAGGCGCTGATCATGAACTTCCTCACCCTGGCGGCGGCGACCGGCATCGTCGTCTTCGTCTTCCAGGAAGGCAACCTGGCGGGCCTCTTCGGCGCCGAAGGCCAAGGCGGCATCGAGCAGACCGACTACCTCGTGATGGCGGCGATCGTCTTCGGCCTCTCCACCGACTACGGCGTCTTCCTCCTCACCCGGATCAAGGAAGCGCGCGACCGCGGCGTCTCCGACGACGAGGCGATCGCCTCCGGCCTCGAGCACACCGGCGCGGTCGTCTCCGCCGCCGCCGTCCTCCTTGCCATCGCCCTCGGTGCCTTCGTCACCAGCGGCATGGTGTTCCTCAAAGAGCTCGGCCTCGGCGCCGGCGCAGCCGTCCTCCTCGACGCCTTCATCATCCGCGCCCTCCTCGTCCCCTCCCTCATGAAGCTCCTCGGCAGCGCCAACTGGTGGTCGCCCCGACCCCTACGCCGACTCCACGAACGGGTGGGCCCGGCGCTCGGCGTGCCGGAGGTGGAGGCGCGGCCGGCGTAGGGGCCGGAGGGACGTCTGGGGCTTGCGGGCTGGCCTCTGGGTGGGCGAGGGACTGGACCTTGCTGGCCGGCGTCCTGCCAAGGGGCCTATCACGGGCGGCCGAGGGACGCGGCCCTCTCGGCCACGGCCCGGGCAGGCTGTGGCCGTGGCCGAGAGGGCCGGGTCTTCGATGAGTGGAGGAAGGGACGCGGGGGCGTCACGGGAGAGGGACGTCGTCACGGAG